>CAZUCD010000090.1:0-14846 GCA_964618855.1 uncultured Candidatus Sumerlaeota bacterium | reverse complement strand
CCGCCCTGAAGAGTCCTGATGATTCCACAACACGCTGCGCCGGGACGGCGCACCCCCGGGACTCAATGCAGAGTCGTGTGGGGGGGACGGCGCACCCCCCGGTGTCCAAGGACCCCGACCAGATCTCCCTACGCTTCCGCAGCGAGCTCCGCCGTCGCGTAGTGCGAATAGACCGATCCGCCCGGCTGGGGCCTGCTTTCCATGAGGACGAGGCGGCTAACCGTGCAGCGCCCGCACTGGGCGTGCTTGTAGTTGGCCGCCATGCGAGAGAACGCGGGCAGGTTGCGGGCGCCCTTCAGCCGCGCGAGCGTGATGTGCGGCGTGAAGTCGTGCTCCTTGTCCGGCTCGATGCCCACCCTGCGCATGAGGGTCGCGCACTGGGCGTGCAGGAGCTTCAGCCCGTCGGGCACGCGCACCAGTCCGATCCACAGGACACGGGGCGCGCTCGTGTTGGGGAAGCACCGGACGTGGCGGACGTCGATGTCGAAGGGGGCGACCCCGGCGGCGGCCTCGCGGAGGCGCCCGCGCAGCCTGCCCGCCGTGTCGTTCGCGACGCTTCCGAGAAACCACAGCGTGATGTGGTAGCCCTCCGGATCGACCCACTTCGGGTTGGCGCCCGTGAAGGCCGCTCCGGTGCGGATGCGGGATGCGAGGTCTGCGACCGCAGCCTTCACCTCGGCGGACAACTCGATGGCGAGGAAGAGGCGCGGGCCGGCGGGGCGCGCCTGCGACTCCTGCGTCCCCGGCCCCTGTTCCCCGGCCTCCGGCCCCGGCTCCGTCATTCTTCCGTCAGCCCGCAGAACACGTCGTTTTCCCAGACCATGTTCTCGTGCTCGACCTCGTGCGACCAGATGTGGCCCGTGGTGGTGGAGATGAACTCGTCGTTGCGCTCGAAGGCCGCGCGGAACCCCGCGTTGCGGAGGTACTTTGCGCCGATGCGGCGCGCGGCGCGCGACACGACGTTCAGCGGCGAATCCTCGACCTGGCTGCGGATCGTCAGGTCCCACGTCTTTCGGTCCACCCCCAGCTTGTCGACCTCGTGGCGCGTGTAGGCCTTGTCGAAGTCGAGCAGCTCCTCCTGGAAGACCCTGAAGAGCGCCTGCCCCTCCTCGGGGTGCTCCATCCAGTTGTGCACGCGGATCGCATGGACGACCGCGAGGCTCATCATGGCGACAATCTGGTAGGTTGCGCGCTGGTCGATGTTCTCCCACGCGAAGCCGGTCGAGGAGAGCCCCTCGTGCGCGAGGTAGATCGCCTCCGCGGCGGCGCCGGCGGCGATGATCCGCTCGTCCTCCAGCTCGGGCTCCCCATCCTCGGGGGAGGGGTCCTTCAGGAGCGTGGCGCGCGCGAACTCCGCGAGCTGGATGTCCGCCTCGCTGCACACGTTGTGGACGTAGTGCTCCTTCCACCTGATGCGGGCGTAGAGGACGAGGAAGTCCTCGATGTTGCGCATGACGGTGGGGATGCGCTCCAGCGGGGTGATCTCGCGCAGGACGCCGAGCATGCCCCCCATGAAGGTCTTGGGTTCGCCGACGACGGCGCGGTGGACGCGGGTGAGGGCGCCGCGCAGCGCGGGCTTCCAGCACTGGCTCCCGACCTCCATGCGCGAGGTGCCGCCGATGATCCGGCGCGTGTACGGGCGGTTGGGCGCCAGCCCCGGCTTGGCGCCGGGGATCCCGTAGGTCTCCTCGACCCCGGTGAACCTCGCCATCGAGCAGCCGCCGTCCACCCACGCACCCCAGCACGAGTGCTCGTGCAGTTGCGTGCGCCGCGGCTCCTCCTCCGCCATCCCGTGGATCTCCAGTATCTTGCGCCTGACGAACACGTCCGGCCCGCAGGGCTGGTAGCCGAGTTCCGTCAGCTTCATGAGCTTCTGCTCGAAGTTGTTGCACGTCTTGAAGGTGGAGAGCAGCGTGCACAGCGGCTCGAAGTGCGCCCAGAGGTGGTCCTTGCCGTTGTCGCGCAGGACGGCGTCGACCTTCGCGATGGTTCGGTCGAGCTGCTTCTTCGTCGATGGGTGCCCCATGATCACCCAGTCGGTGAACGCGGGCTCGCGGAACATGACGGTGACGATGTCGCGCGTCGTGGGCGCGGGGCGGATCGTGTTCCAGCGCTTCATCAGCACCTCGACCTCGCTCTCGCGGCTCTGGTCCGTGTCGAGCAGCAGCATGAGGTGCGCGGGAGCGATGGCCTCGGCCTCGCAGCGCCTGACGAATTCCTGGTGCAGTATCTGGAGCACGCGCGCGGAATAGGCGCCCTCCGGGAGCCAGAACGCGGCGACGAAGCACTTCTCCCCCGTGTTCTTCGCGTGCGCGCGATTGTACTTCTTCAGCAGCGGCCAGTAGAAATCGAGCCCGATGCGCACGAGCAGCCGGATCTCCATGTCGTGCCTGTAGAGCGGCAGCAGCGTGTGGAACGGCGTCGTGGCGACCGGTGTCACCGACCCCGAGGAGAACAACGTCACGATGCGGCTGTACGTGTTGTCCGCCGTCTCATAGTCGTAGTCGATGATCCGCACGACGGTTTCCGGATCGAGGCCGAGCCCCATGAAGGAAACCGGCCCGCGCTCGCCGAAGCGCGTCTTGTTCGTGCGCTCCATCTCCGTCGCGATGTGGCCGAGGTGGTTCGTGAAGCGGTGGAGGAACTTCAACTCGACCTCGAGGGGGTTCTTCCCGGTCACCTTCTCCTGGTTGAATGTCGTGGTGACGGGCGCGAGTCGGTCCTCCCACGCGGGCGGGGAGCTGAGCGTCTCGAGGAGTTCCTCGGGGTCCTCGTCGGCGAGGTCGACGGGGAGTTCGCGGTCCATGTCAACGCGCACGCCGACCGGGTAGGAGAACTCCACCTGCACGGGGTGCAGGCGCTGCGGGGCGAGTTCCGGTGCGGCCTTGCGCTTGCGCGGCGCCGAGGACGTGTCCGGATCCGCCAGCGGCGCGGGGGGCGCGGGGATGGGAGTGGCCGGGGCTGTGGCTTTGGGCTTCGGCATGACGGCTTGCGCTGTGGGGGGGCTGCTCTGCAATCGCCAGTTTATGGGAGAGGCGTCAGCCGCAAGCAACAAAAAGCGGACGGGGTTCCGGAATCCGGGAATGGGGGAATCGCGATTTCCGCCTTTCCCACGGGGGGCTGGACTCCCGCAATGGAGGGGTTCATGCCACATTCCCTGCCGGTCAGGCCGACTTCATGATCACCCGCTATGCGCTCGCACCCCTGCGCGACTTCTGGACGGACGAGGCGCAGTATGCCCGCTGGTTCGAGGTGGAGCTGGCGGCGATTTCCGCGCGGGAGGAATTGGGGGAGGCGCCCGCGGGGACCGCGGACTCGATCCGGGCCACCGCACGGGTGAGCATCGCGCGCATCCTCGAGATCGAGGCGCGCACCGACCACGACATTGTCGCGTTCGTGGAGTCCGTGACGGAGCAGCTCCCTCCGGAGGCCGCGCGCTGGTTCCACACGGGGCTCACCTCCTCCGACATCGTGGACACGGCGCTCGCATTGGTTCTGAGGGACTGCGGGGAGGCCATCGCGGCCGCGCTGGACGAGTATGCGGGGGCGCTGAGGGTCCTGGCGTTCGCGCACCGGGACCTGCCCGCCATCGCGCGCACGCACGGGGTCCATGCGGAGCCGACCAGCTTCGGGCTGCGGATGCTGGGCTTCCTTGCGGAGGCCGAGAGGGCCGCCGCGCGCGTGCGGCAGGCCACGGGGGAGGTCTCGCACGCCAAGCTCTCAGGCTCCGTGGGCAACTATGCGAACGTTGCGCCCGAGCTGGAGGCGATCGCGCTTTCGCGGCTGGGGCTGCGGATATCGAAGTGCGCGACGCAGGTGGTCCCGCGCGACCACCACGCGGCGTTCCTGAACGCGCTGGCGCTCGCCGGCGCGGCCATCGAGCGCTTCGCACTCGAGGTGCGCCACCTCCAGCGAACGGAGGTCGGCGAGGCGCAGGAGCCCTTCCGCAAGGGCCAGAAGGGCTCGTCCTCCATGCCCCACAAGAAGAACCCGATCCTGTGCGAGAGGCTGTGCGGGATGGCGCGGCTGCTTCGCGCGCACGCGGGGGCCGGGATGGAGAACATCGCCCTGTGGCATGAGCGCGACATCTCGCACTCCTCGATCGAGCGCATCATCCTCCCCGACGCGACGATGACGGCGTACTACATGGCGGTGAAGGCGCGCGGCCTCGCGGCCGATCTCGTGGTCCGCCCCGACCGGATCGCCGCCAACCTCGACCTGACGCGCCGCGTGATCTACTCGCAGCGCCTCATGATCGCCCTGATCGACCACGGCATGGAGCGCCAGAGCGCCTACGAGTTCGTGCAGGGGCTCGCCCTCGGGGCATGGAACTCGGGAGGGGACCTGCGCGATGCCGCACGCCGGGAGCACGAGGTCACGTCGCGCCTCCGGCATGCCGAGCTCGAGGAAGTGTTCGACCCGCGCCACTACCTGCGGAACATCGATGCCGTATTCCGCAGGTTTGAGTGATGGGCCTGGAGTCGGGGTTCGGGGAGACCAAGATGCCCAGGCTTCGGTCCCGGGGGGGCGCCGTCCCGGCGCACCGTCTCGTGGAATCTTCAGCACCCATCGGGGCGGCGGGACGCCGCCTCCCCGGGCTCCACCAACACCCGGTCCCTGAACCCACCGTTGCCGCTTCCTGATCCCCGATCCCCGAATCCCGATTCCCCAGGACCCAGGACCCATGCCCGCCGAACCCAGCCCTCCCTCAATCGAACACACCGCCGTCCTCGGCGCCCAGTGGGGCGACGAGGGTAAGGGAAAGATCATCAACCACCTCGCGCGGACGCGTGACTGGGTGGTGCGGTTTTCCGGCGGGCCGAATGCCGGGCACACGATCTACTTCGAGGGGCGCAAGCTGGTGCACCACGTGCTCCCCTCGCTGCACGTCGAGAGCGCGACGCGCGGGTGGCTGGGCTCCGCGATGGTGCTGGACCTCGAGAAGCTGGTCGCGGAGCTCGCGCGGTTCGAGGAGCCCTTCCCCGGCTTCGGCAGGCGGTTCACGGTCGACCGCGATGCATTCCTGATCCTGCCGTGGCACCGGTCGGAGGACGAGTACCTCGAAGGCCTGCGCAGCACGGCGATCGGGACGACGAAGCGCGGCATAGGCCCCGCCTACGCGGACAAGGTGGCGCGGCGGGGGGTCCGGATCGGGGACGTGCACTCGGCGCGGCTGATCCCCGCCCTGGAGGAACTTCACCAGATCAAGCGGGGCCTCTACCCGGCCATCGACATGGCGCCCCCGCAGGACGTGGCCGACGCCCTGCGCCGCGACCTCGACAGCCTCCTCGCATCGGGAGTGTCCCTTTCGACCCCCATCGAATCCGCGCGGGAGTTCGAGGGCGCCTCGATCCTGTACGAGGGCGCGCAGGGCATCATGCTGGACATCGAGTTCGGCACGTATCCCTACGTGACTTCCGCGTTGTGCGGACTGGCCGCGATCCACGCATGCGGATTTGCGCGTTGGATGCCCTCGCGGGTGCTTGGCGTGATCAAGGCGTACTGCACGCGCGTGGGCGAGGGGCCATTCCCCTCGGAGGTGCATGGCGACGAGGGAGACGAGATACGGCGCGCCGGGTCGGAGTTCGGCGCAACCACGGGGCGTCCGCGCAGGATCGGCTGGCTGGACCTTGCGGCGCTGCGCTACGCCGCCCAGAAGGGGGGCATCACGCACTGGGTGATGACCAAGCAGGACATCCTGGACGGGCGCCCGATCGTGCCCGTCTGCGTCGCGCACGAGGTGGACGGCCGCGAGGTCGCGACGCCGGCCAACGCGGACGAGCTGTCCCGCGCGCGCCCCGTCTGGCGCGAGGTCCCCGGCTGGTCCGGCCTCGGGGATCCGCACTTCCGCGACTTCGCGGCACTCGTCGCGCGGGAGACCGGCGTGCCGCTCCTGCTTGTGTCCCATGGCCCCGCCACGGAAGACATCAGGGTTTGGAAGTGACCGCGCGTCCCCGGCCGCGCCCCTGAAAGGCATCGGGCAGGCAACCCACGTGTTCTCAAACCTCAACATCCTCGGCTCGACCGGCTCGATCGGCACGCAGACGCTCGACGTTGTCCGGCGATTCCCGGATCGGTTCCGGGTCATCGGACTATCCGCGGGGCGGAACGTGGGATTGCTGGCCACGCAGGTCCGCGAGTTCCAGCCGGACTTCGTGCACGTCGCGTTCCCCGAGTATGCGGAGGAACTGCGCGGTGCGCTGGACGGCTGGGGTGGGCGGCTGCTCCTGGGGGAGGAGGGCCTGGCCTCCCTCGCGGCGGAGGCCCCTGCGGACCTTGTGGTCGTCGCAACCGTGGGTTTCGCGGGACTGGCGCCGACGCTGGCCGCAATCAGGGCCGGGCGGCACATCGCGCTCGCCAACAAGGAGGTGCTCGTCTGCGGCGGACACATCGTCATGGGGGAGGCGCGCGCGCGCGGCCTCCACATCCTGCCCATCGACAGCGAGCACAACGCGCTCCTCCAGTGCATGGCGTGCGGCAGCACGCGCGCCCTGCGCCGCATCATCCTCACGTGCAGCGGCGGATCCTTCCGCAACGCCACGAGCGCCCAGATCGACGCCGCCACCGCCGCCGAGACCCTCCGGCACCCCACATGGACCATGGGGAGCAAGATCACCGTCGATTCCGCAACCCTCATGAACAAGGGGTTCGAGGTGATCGAGGCGCACCACCTCTTCGACGTGCCGGCGGAGATGATCGAGGTCGTGATTCATCCGCAGTCGACGATCCACTCGATGGTCGAGTTCGTGGACGGCTCGATGATCGCGCAACTCGGCGTGACGGACATGCGGCTGCCGATCCAGAACGTGCTGACGTGGCCGGAACGGCTTCCGACGGACCTGCCGCCCCTGTCGCTGTCCGCCCTGTCGCAACTCGACTTTTCCGAACCCGACCACGGGCGGTTCCCGTGCCTCGGGATGGCGTACGAGGCGATGCGCGCCGGCGGGAGCGTGCCATGCGTGCTGAATGCGGCGAACGAGGTCGCGGTGGCGAATCCGCTGCGGCACGATTGCGCGCATCATCAGGCGGGTTCTCGACGCCATGCCGCGCACGGGCGCGGCGACGCTCGAGGACCTCCGCGCCATCGATGCCGAGGCGCGCGCCCGCGCGGGCAGGGAGTTGGGGTAGTTCTTGGGTCCCGGGGTCGGGGAGGGGCTTCGGGTCGTTCGGCAATCGGGGATGGGGATTCGTGGTTCGGGGCAGTGGCTCCGTGTGCCCTCTGGTGTGAGAACCTCCGCTTTTCCTCTGCGTCCTCTGCGTCCTTTGGGGTGAATTTGCCTGTTCCCGCTGGAATCGCGGACCGGGCGTCGCGGGTGGGTTTGGGGCGTGTTCGCAATTGCGGCGCTGGCCTGACTTTGGGAGCCTAAGCCACTGTTGGCAGGGTTGCGCAGCCCCCTCCGGCCCCCCCGGCCGGGGGAACGCCCAAGGCGATGGCCCCGGGATGGAATCCTCCTACTCAACTTCCGTCGTGGCAGACGCCCTCGAGCGCCTCGACCAGCGCGACGTGCTGGAACTCATCGACTACCGCCCCGAGATGATGCAGCTCTCCGGCGACTCGATTCGGTGCTTCTGCCCAATACACAAGGACTCGGACTCGCGGTCCCTCACCGTGAGCTTGGTCGAGAAGACGTTCGTCTGCCAGGACCCGGTCTGCCCCGGCTCGAAGGGGGGGAACCTGATCGAGCTGTATGCGCTCGCGATGGGGAAGATGTTCGACGACGCGATGGTTGCGCTCGCCGACGAGTTCGGATTCGCGCTGCTGGAGACGGCATCGCAGGACTCGCTCGAGACGTCGCTGCGCGAGGCGCAGGAGCTGCTCGCGAAGGCCGAGTCGGAGCCCAAGAAGCGCGACAAGCACATGGCCGAGGCCGAGCGCAGGCTGCGCACGGTGATCTCCGTCCAGGGGGAGAATGTCGAGGCCCTGATGGGCCTGTACGGCATCCTGAAGGAGAAGGGGAACTTCCTGGAGCTTGGCCAGCTCGTCGGGCAGCTCCTTGACATCGCGGAGTCCGCCGGCAGCGTCGAGGAGGCGATGAAGTTCGCCCGCGAGTACCTGGAGATGAACCCGGTGGACATCGCGATCCGGGGCCGCGTGGCGGACCAACTCCTGAAGAGGGACCTGAAGGAGGAGGCGGTCGGCGAGCTGATGACGCTGGCGGACACGGCGGAGCAGGCGGGGCAGCTCGAGGCGGCGCTCTCGGCCTACCAGCGCATTGCCCGCATGCGCACGGACGTGATCGACGTGCACCCGATGATCGTGAACCTGCTGGTGGCGCTCAAGCGCCCGCAGGACGCCGCGCGGCAGATCATCGGCCGTGCAAACTGGCTGCGCGAGCACGGCCACCACCTCGACGCCGCGCACACACTCCTCAACGTCCTCGACGTCGAGCCGGACAACGTCGCCGCGCGCTTCGAGGCGCTGAAGCTGTTCATCCAGGCGGAACTGACGGACGACACGTTCGAGCTGTGCGTCCAGCTCGCCGACGGCATCGGGGAGCGCAACGAGACGGCGCGCCACCTGAAGGCGCTGCGACTGCTGCACCAGGCGCGTGCGGACGACCCGCGCATCCTTGAACGCCTCAGCGTCGCCGAGCGCCTCAACGGCTACTCCGCGACGGCCACGGAGCTGGAACTGAAGCTCGCCGCACACTACCTGAGGACGCAGAACTACGACGGCGCCCTCCTCCTGCTCGAGCAGATCCAGCACGACCACCAGCGCGACACGCGCGTCCTGCTGCTGATCGCCCAGGTGCACGCGGCCATGGGGGACAGGGAGATCGCGCTCGAGACGCTCGACTTCGTGGCGACGATCCTGACTGAGGAGGGGAAGCAGGCGGAACTGATCCCGGTGGCGGAGCTCGCGGTGCAGCTCGCGCCGGACGACCACACCCAGAAGATGACGCTGGCGGAGCTGCTGATCGGCGCCGGGCAGTCGGCGCGCGCCAAGGAGATCGTCACGCAGCTTTGCGCCCTGCTGGAGAAGGAGACCAAGGATGCGGCGCTCGCGGAGGCGCTAGGGCTGGCGGCGAAGCTGGAGCCCGCCGAGCCGCGGCACATGCTCAGGATGGCGGAGGCCTACGGGCGGCTCGCGAACCTTGCGCGCGCGATCGACGCGCGCCTCACCGCCGCGCGGCTGCTCCTTGCACAGGGGCGTGGCGAACAGGCCGAGGCCCAGGTCCGCCTCGTGCTCGAGGAGGCGCCGAACACCCTCGAGGCGCGCAAGCTCCTGATCGAGGTGCTGACGAAGCTGGGGCGCGCGGCGGACGCCTCGGCCGCCGTCCTCGAGCTCGTGGACACGCTCTCCGAGAAGCAGCAGCACGCCGAGGCGAAGGAACTCCTGGCCGGCGTGCTCAAGGTCGACCCGACCAACCTCGAGGCGCTCTCGCGCCTTGGGGACGTGTGCGCGGAGCTGGGCGACGAGGCGGGGTTCGTCACCTCGCAGATGCGCCTCGTCGAGCTCCAGACAGAGAACCGGATGTACGACCTGGCGATCGAGACGGCCGAGCAGGTGGTCGAGCTGCAGAAGGACCACGAGGGTGCGCTTGCTTCGCTGGCGAAGCTGCACGAGCTGAAGGGGGACAAGGCGCGGACGATCGAGTTCCTGCAGCGTCGCGCGGAGTCGCTGCGCAAGGCGGGGGACAAGGCGCGGGAGCGCGCCGCCGTGGCCGACCTGCTCGCGCGCGACCCGCGCAGCAAGATTGCCCTCGAACGGGCCGCATTCCTCGACTTCGAGCTCGGCAACCTGACCGAGGGGCTCGCGCGGCTGGACGAGTATGTCGCCCTCGTGCCGACGTCGGAGGCCTCGAAGGCGCTGCGCGAGATGCTCATGCGCTCGCCGGAGGAGCTTGGCCTGCACAGCAGGCTGATCGCGCTGATGCGGCGGTCGGGCTCGCGCGACGACCTGGTCTCGGCGCTCCAGTCCCTCATCCTCGTGCACGAGCGCGCCGAGCGCTGGCGAGACGCGATCGACATCTACCGGGAGGTCCTCCAGCTCACGCCCGACAGCGTGATCTCCCGCATGGCGATGGTGGAGGCGTTCAAGCGCGTGGGGGACCGCGGCTCCGCGATCACGGAGCTGCTGCGCCTCGCGGAGCTGCACGAGCGGCAGGCCAACGACGACGACGCCCTGGGCGTGTACGAGCAGGCGGAACGGCTCGACCCGGCGGACGAGCGGGCCTTCCGGGGGCAGGCGGAGATCCTGAAGCGTCGCGGGCGCAACGACCTCGCGGCGGGGAGGCTGCGCGCCCTGGCCGACGCCCTCCTCGCGCAGGGGCGCCGCTCCGACGCCATCCGAATCATCCAGTCCGCCGTCCAGACGGACCCCGGCAACCGCGAGGTCCACCGCGCCCTGATCGCCATGCTGATCGAGGACGACCGCATCGACCAGGCGGTGACGGAGCTGCTCTCGATGGCGGAGGCCGCGAGCGCGGAGCGCGACGAGGAGGGGCGGCTGTCTCTCCTGCGCGAGGCGACGGCGCTGAAGCCCGCCGACACCGACCTGCGGCGCAGCCTGATCCGCGCACTGCAGGAGTGCGAGCGCCCGGGGGAGGCGGCGAACGAGGCGGTCTCGCTCGCGGAGGCGCTCCTCGCCGGGCAGAAGCCCCAGGAGGCGCTGCGCACGCTGGACGAGGCGATCACGCGGCAGCCGGACAACCTGCGCGCGCGCAAGATACGCGCGGAGATCTACCTCGGGCAGGGGGACGAGAAGCTCGCCCTCGCGGAGTTCCGACAGATGGCCCCGTTCCTGGACCGCGCGAGCGTCGGCACGGGCGGCGCCGCGCTGCCATCCGCGGACCTCCAGGTCATGCCCGAGTACATATTCGACTCGTTTGTGGTCGGTCCAAGGAACAATTTCGCCTTCGCCACCGCCAAGGCCGTCGCGAAGGCGCCCGGCACCGCGTACAACCCCGTCTTCCTCTACGCGGACGTCGGCCTCGGCAAGACGCACCTCCTGCACGCCATCGCGAACTCGATGAGGGCCGCAAACCCCGCCATCCGGATCACCTACACCAACGTGGAGGACTTCACCGCCGAGCTGATCCAGGCGATCGAGTCCAACAACGTCGCGCAGTGGCGCCAGCGCCACAAGTCCGTGGACGTGCTGCTGATCGACGACGTGCAGTTCCTCGCCGGCAAGGAGCGCAGCCAGGAGGAGCTCTTCCACATCTTCAACACGCTGTTCCAGTCCAAGCGGCAGATCGTGGTGACGAGCGACCGGCCGCCGAAGGACCTCGTGCACCTGGAGAAGCGCCTCAAGTCGCGCTTCGGCGCGGGCGTCGTCGTGGACATCCAGTCGCCCGACATCGAGACGCGCATGGCGATCATCCGCAAGGAGGCGCAGCTCCGCCATGCGAGCATCCAGCTCCCCGAGGAGGTGGTGCGCACGCTCGCGGAGAGGCTCGACAGCAACGTGCGCGAGCTGAAGGGGGCGCTGAACCAGGTGATCCTCGCGCACGAGCTGGGCGGCGCGCCGATCAACGTCGCCCTCGTCCAGCAGACCGTGGACAAGCTCTACGCGGGACAGGCGTGAACCTCGGCTCCGAGGACATCGGCTGGTTCGTGCTGACGGGGGCGGTGCTGCTCCTGCTGCTGATGAGCCCGTTCCTGCACCGCGCGATGCGGCGGCGCGGCGGCGCCGGCTCCGACGCCGCGGGGGCTGACTACCTCCCCCTGACGGGTGGAAGCCTTGAGAGCATGGTCGAGCGCGGGCTGCTCTCCCCCGAGGAGGCGGAGGTCGTCCGCAGGAAGAGCCGTGAGCGCATGAAGGCGGAGCTCGAGCGGAAGCTGCTCGCGGAGGCGCAGTCGAAGCTCCCCCCGGGCGCCGGACCACGGCCCGATCCCGTGCAGGCGGCCATCGCGGAGGCGCGCCGCGCGAAGCCAGCGCCGGGAAGCATGCCCGACGCCTCACCCGCCGAGGAGCGCAGGGGCCCCAGGCTCCCCGAGCGCCTCAGGCCGCTCGTGGGGAAGCCCGCGCACGAGATCGAGGAGCTGCGCCAGGCGGGGTTCCTGAGCGACGGCGACGTCGCGATGCTGCGGGAGAAGTCGCGGTGATGCGCGCCTTTCGGATGCGCGTGCTCGGGTCGCTCGCGGCGCTGGTGCTGGGTGCGGGGGCGGCGCGCGCGGAGGACCTGGACGCGGCGACGCAGCGGGCGCTGCGCGCCGCGATCATGGGGGACGCGGGGCGCGTGCGCTACGAGGCGCTCGACCGGCGCATCGCGGAGGAGCGCGACCCGTCTGCGCCCCGCGTGTCGGCGTCGATGGCGGCGCTGGCGTCGCTTGCGGCGCGGCCCGCGCCGGACCTTCCCGCGTTCCGCGCGGATACGGCGGGCTTCCCGCAGTCCGGCCTGCGCGCGCAGCTTGGGCGCCTGCTCCGAAACGTGGAGCCGCGCCAGCGGCGCGCGGAGGCGCGCGCCGACCGCCGCCACGAGCGCACCCGCCGCGTGTGGAACTCCATCGTCACACCGGTCGCAGCCCTGTTCACGGGACAGTTCCTCGACCTCGTCATCCTGCCCGCGGAGGGGCTGGAGCAGCTCTTCGTGGGGGGCCGATACACGACGCCCGAGGAGCGACGCGAACTGCAGGCGTCGCGGCGGGTGGCGGAGGGTTTCGCGGACGGCGCCGCCACGGCGCGCGTGGCCACGCTGGAACCCCGCCGCGCCGCGCTCTCGGAACTCGCGGCCCGGCGCAACGCCGCGCGCTTCCTCCGCCAGGGGGACCTCCTGCGCGCCGAGTGGTGGTCGGGGCGCACGGAGGCGAAGGGGGACCCTCGCGTCCGGGAGGCGCTCATGGCGCGGGCTGACTGGCGCAGCGCGTCCAACGCGGTCTCCGACGGCGAGGCGCTCGTCACCGAGCCGGAGGAGTACTACGACTTCGCGGACCTCGCAAGGCTGGCGGTGCTGGACGCGGGGAGCCCGGAGGTTGCGCGGCGGGCGCTGCTGATGCGGGTGGACCGGCCGGACGGGCCGCTGGCGCCCGCGCTGGATGCGCTTCAGGCGGCCGCGGCGCGCCGCGCAGGGGACCACTCCCGCGCCATCGACGCGCTGCGATCCGCCGCGGAATCGCGCGCGCCGGGCTCCGCGTGGGCACTGCGTGCGCGCGACCTCCTCGGCACGATGGAGTACTCGCCCGTGCACAACCTGCGCGACGCCAGGTCCCGCGACGGGGATGCGTTCTGGAGGTACGTCGTCCTCGCGGAATCGCCGCGCCCGCGCCTGCGCTCGCTCACGGCGGAGGAGGCGCGCACGATGGAGGCGCGCTGGATCCGCGCGATCCGCTCGGTCTTTGTGTTCGACATGATCTCGCGCGCAATCGCCTCGCCATTCCTGGACCCCATGCCCGCGGGCGAGTTCTTCGACGCGGCGGCGCGCGTGCCCGCCCGGTTTGCGCAGTCGGTCGAGGGCCGGGCGTGGATGGCGCGGCTTGCGCGGGCGCAGCTGGCGCGCGGGCGCCACGTGGAGGCGGCGGAGTCCTGGCGCCGGGCGGGGGAACCCGGACTTGCGGTCGCCGCGGAGAACCGCGCGGCGCGTGACCTCGAACGCCGCGCGCGCGATGCCGGTGATGCCGCACAGCGCGCCGCGATACTCTCGCGCCTCGCGCGCGCGTTTCCGCGCAGCCCCGCGGCGGCTCGCACCGCCCCGGAGCTTCTGCGCGCGGAGCGCGAGGCGCGCGGTTTCCTGCGCATCGACCGCGAGGCCCTCCGCGCCTATCCCGAGCTCATGGGGCCAGCGATGCTCGACCTGCCCGAGGCGCTAATCGATGGCGCGGGCTCCAACGGCGAGGTTTCCCGCGGGGGCGTGCTGCTGCTCGCGGGCGGTGGTGTCATGTACGAGGATGCCGCGACGCGTCGCACGGTCGAGCTGCCGCGCGGCGCCGAGGCGACGCGGCGCGTGGCCGAGGCGGCGTGGCCGATGCTGCGCCGCGCCGTCGCGCGGGAGGAGGCGGCCAGGCCCATGCCCCGAAAGCGCATCCCGCTCGCGCTCGAGGGGGGCGCGCTCCCGGGCTTCGACATCATGCCGGGCCTCGTCCCGCTGGAGCCGGACCCCGCGCTCCGGCGCCTGTACGAATGACCCCGCCATGAGTTTCCGCGCCGCGAAGTTCTGGCTCCTCCGCCGCATCGTCGTCCCGCTCGCCTCCGTGCCGGTGTGGTGGTGGGTGCGCTCCTGGCGCGCGGTGAAGCAGCCCGACGCCGAGCTCGCCGCGCTCGTCGCCCCCCCGCGTGTCATCATTGCGACCTACCACGGCATGATCCTGCACCTCCTCGCGTTCGAGCCCGTCATGAGGAACCTTGGGCGCGAGCTCGTCGTATTCGTCAGCCCGAGCCGCGTTGGGGAGCTGATGGCGGATGTGCTGCGCAAGCTCGGCGTCCACGCGGTGCGCGGCTCGAGCCGAAGCCGCGCGATCGCGGGCTCGCTGGAGTTCCTGCGCGCGCTCGAAACGGGGAAGGTCGGCCTCATCACGACGGACGGCCCGCGCGGCCCCGTGTTCGCATCGAAGCCCGGGATCATCCGCCTCGCGGAATCCTGCGGCGCGACGGTGCTGATGGCTGTGACATCCGCGGAGCGCGGCCACATGTTCCGCTCCTGGGACCGGATGCACCTGCCGTGGCCGCGGGCGCGGGTGGAGGTGCGGGTGCGGCCGTTCGCCGACCCCGGGGGCGGGGACGAGGCCGCGCGCCTGGCCGCGCTGGACGAGCAGATGACCGCCTTCGCGCGCGAGGTCGGCAACCCGAGCATCGCGGGGTGGCGCGGATGACGCTTCGGATCATCGCGGGCACGCGGCGCGGCGCGCACCTCGCCACGCCGGAGGGCCTCGACACGCGCCCCCTGCGCGACCGCGTGCGCGAGTCG
>CAZUCD010000089.1:0-14875 GCA_964618855.1 uncultured Candidatus Sumerlaeota bacterium | reverse complement strand
CCCCTACGCCGGCGGCGAAGGGTACTACGCGCTCTTCTTCGAGGACCCGGACAGGTTGAAGGTGGAGTTTGTGTCTTCGTAAGAGAGCGCCCCTCACCCCTTCCCCAGCCGCTTTGCCTCCCCGTGGGCCCAGAGGTGGACGAGGCCGCGGAAGTGGCCGATGAACTGGTCCTGCTCGTGCGCGGGGAAGATCGAACGGATCGTCGCCGCGAGCATGTCCTCGAACTCGGAGGAGAGGAAGTACTCGACGAGGACCTCGTCGAAGTGCGCGAGGTGCCTGTCGCAGAATTCGTTGAACTGCTCGGTCTGGAAGTATTCGTCGGAGAGCTTCTCGTACTCGGCGAGCGCCTGGTCGTACGGAAGCTTCTTCGCGGCGATCTCCCAGTAACGCTTGGGTTCCGTCGCGATGGAGAACTTGCGCTCGGTGACGGCGCAGAAGACGCACCAGCGCACCAGCGCCTTGAGCGCCCAAGGGTAGTAGTAGTGGAGGCTGTTGACCGCGATGTCCGGGCAGGCGTTGGCGTAGTCGATTGCCCAGAGGGTGTCCCCCTGCAGCATGCACTCGCAGGAGTTGAACTCCCAGCGGAAGTAGGAGTTGATGAGCTTCACGAGGCGGCGGGCCTCGATGCCCTTCTCCTCGGCAAGGAAGTTGTGCTCGACCTGGTAGCGGCCGTGAGAGGGCTGCGTCGGGTCGTAGCGGAGCGAGATGACCTGCGGCCCGATGGCAAGCGAGCGGACGAAGACGTCGTAGGGCTCGACCGACTTCTGGAGGTGCATCATCGAGGTGCCCGAGGCGTCATACTGCTCCATGAGGGTCTTTTCGTCCGGGATGCGCGAGACGCCGCGCCAGCCGCCCCCGTCGAAGGGCTTCATGTAGAGCGGATAGCCCATCTGCGCGGCGATGGCGGGCAGGTCGAACAGGTCGTTGTAGTTCTTCGCGGTCGTCTCCCACTTCTTCTTGAACGTGGGGTCGGCGGGCGGATTCTTCGTAGGGATCAGCCACGTCTCCGGGATGTGGAGGCCCAGCTTCATCATCGCGCAATAGGCCGTGTGCTTCTCCATCGCCTGAAACGTGAACGGGTTGTTCACGAGGTACAGGTCGTTGAGGAATGCGGCCTTCTTGAGCCACTCGCGCGGGTGCTGGTTCCAGTACGCGAGCCGGTCCACGACGAGGTTGTAGGAAGTCGGTGCGTCGAGCCTGAACGGGTGGATGCGGACGCGTTCCGTGGTGATCTGGTATGTCTCGCCCCGGTGCTTGATGTTGAGCTTCAGGCGCCGAATGAGGGACTCGAAGGTCGCAGGCCAATCCACCTCGTCGCCGAGCAGCATGCCGATCTTCTTGGTGATCATGGGTGAAGTCTCCTTGAGTCAGGGGCCGGGGGTCGGGGGTCAGGGGACAGGGGTCGGAGATCAGGGGTCGGGGGCGGGAGGTCAGGGGCCCGGGGATGAGCGTGATGCCCGGAGACTCGGGCCCATGGTCCCGAGCCCCTCGCCTGCAGTCTGCGGATTCACCAAAGCCTTCGCGACAGATGGTGCACAATCTGGCGGCGCCACCAGTGCCAATGGTGCGCGACATCGTGTCCCCACACGTCGCGGTCGTGGCTGATGCCCTTGGCGGCGAGAAGGTCGCACAGGCGGTGGGTCTCCGGCAGGCAGTTCCCTTCGTGCGGGCCTTGTCCGACGACGAGCGTGAGGTGGGCATTGCGGCGCACCCACTCGAGATGATCCCCGCCCATGTTCGCGACGAAGGCCATCGGGTCGTTGAAGTACACGTCCTCGTTGTAGAACCCATCCATCATCCTCGCGAGGTCGTACTTGCCCGAGAGGCCGATGCACCAGCCGAAGATGTCCGGGCGCTTGAGGGCCATCTTGGCCGCGTGGTAGCCGCCGGAGCTGATGCCGCTGATGGCGATGCGGATGTTGTCGTTGCGGCAGTCGAAGCGGATCGCAGGCACCAGGTTGTTGACCAGGTAGTCCTCGTAGGCCTTGAGCATGTGGATGCGCCAGGGGCCGGACGCCTCGTCGTTGAGGAGCGTTTCGCGGTCATAGCCCTCGGTGCAGTACAGCTTGAGCTTGCCGGCCTCGATGAAGGGCGCGAGTACGTCGAGCATGCCGCCGCGCTCCCAGTCGTTGGCTCCGCCCCCGGCAGTCGGGACCGCGAGGAGGGGCATTCCGTAGTGTCCGTAGCTGTTGACCCAGAAATTGCGCCCCGCGGCGGGGCTGTGGATGCGCGTGTAGGTGACTTCCATCGTTCTTCGGGTGCCTTCCGGTGCGTGTGGACGGGCCGGTGGCGGGGACGATCCCCCATGGGACCGGCACGCCAACCGGAGTCACTCGGATTGGAGCCTACAGGCGTCGATCACAATTGGGGCGCAAGCGAGCGGCAAGAAAAACTTGGCCTGAGGCGCTCGTGAACGTGACGCGCCCCGGAAAATGGAGCTCTCGTGGATCCCAAAATCGGCCCTTGACCGCGTGCGCCGATATGTTACCGTTTGGTTACATGATGAGCGAGGACGAGCTCGACGCGGTGTTCCATGCCCTGGCCAGCAGGGCGAGGCGCCGCATCCTCGACATCCTGAAGTCACACCCGGGGATCTGCGTGGGCGATGTTTCCGACCAGTTCGAGGTGAGCCGCATCCAAATCCTGAAGCACCTGCGGGTGCTGGAGGATGCCGGTCTGGTTGCATCCCGCAAGGTCGGCCGAGTGCGGCAGCTCCACCTCAATGCGGTACCGCTGCAGGTCATCCACGACCGGTGGACGACCGACTTCAGCAGCCACTGGGCGCATCAGCTCCTGCGCCTCAAACACCGGATCGAATCCAAGGAGGAAAAGGGCCATGGCCGGGACTGAACGCGCCGTCTTCAAGGTGTTCATCAAGGGTACCGTCGATGCCGTGTGGGACGAGATCACGCGCACCGATGGCGTGCAGCCATGCATGTTCAACATGCGGATGCACACCACCGGGCTGAAGCCCGGCGCCAAGATGCAGATGCGGACGAAAAGTGGCCGCTACGCGGGTGTCGTCGGCGAGGTTCTCGAGTTCGATCCAAAGCGCCGCTACGCCCACACATTCAAGTTCACGCGTTACGACGATCCACCTTGCAGGGTGATCTATGAACTGGAGCCGAGGGACGGCGGGGTCGAGTTCACCATGATCCTCGAGGATGTTCCCACGGGGACGAAGACGGCGAAGGACATGATTCAGGGGGGCACGATGATCGTGAACACGCTTCGGAGCGTGGTGGAGACGGGCAAGCCGTCCCTTGGGATCCGCCTGTTGTACGGGCTGTTCGGCATGCTCGAGCCGCTCTCGCCCGCCCGGACGAAGGTGGAGAACTGGCCACTCTAGCGTGGGCGGGTCAGCCGCGCGGGGTGAACCGCATCCAATCGGGGAGGAGGCGAATCTGCCCGCGTTTCCACGCGACGACCGCCAGGACGACCGTGACGATGGTGCCGCAGATGAGCAGCGGATAGCCGGCCTCGGGGCCGAACGCACCACCGGTCCAGGCCTCGGGGCCGGTCACATTTGGGATGAGGATTGCCTCGCGGCGGCCGCCAAAGTCGAGCCCGGAGACCGGGAGCCCGAACACCGGGCCGAGCGTGAAGTTCCACGCCCAGTGCATCCCGATCGGCCACCACATCCGGCGCGAAGCCACCAGGAGCAGGCCGAGCATCGGTCCCGCGGTCAGCGCGATCCCGAGCGAGGACCGCAGCGACGCCCCCGGATTGCCGGCATGCACGAAGCCAAACATCAGCCCCGAGAGGATCAGCGCCGGGATGGTCCCCATGAGTTCCTCGGCGTAAATGAAGACGATTCCGCGGAAGAGCACCTCCTCGAAGATCGCCACCATCACGAAGAGCACGGTTGAGAGGGACAGGACGCGGACCAGGTTCGCAGGATCGGCGAACCCGGTCGAGGAAACGCGGTACCAACCCCCGACCACCATGAAGACCACGACGGCGGTCACCAATCCGGTGCCGAAGCCGAATCCCTCGAAGGTCTCGGCGAGGGCACGCGGCGACGCGTACTCATCGAGGTGGGGGCGCTTCATCACGAAGCGTTCGACGAGGTGGCGCGAGAGGATCATGCATGCAACCATCACGGCATAGGTGGAGCCCGTGACGAAGGTGGCCCCGAGTATGCCCTCGTTGGAACCGGCCGGGGCGCGTCCGCTCACGCCGAGGGCCATCCCCACTCCGATGAAGACCACGGCGGGCGGGATCATCAGGAGCACGGTCCCGATGGCGACCATGCAGAAGCGGGTGAGCGGGAATCGCGCGATGGCGCGCAGGATGCGCCATGCGGCGGATTTCGGCCATCCCTGATCAGGGACCGGCGGGCCGGGGGTCACGGCATCTTGCGCGGGTTCGGGAGGATGCCCGGTGGTCACGAGCCCTCCCGGTCCTCAGAACTGGCGGCCGATGAAATCGCGCGCCTCGATCGCCTGGCCCGTCATGCCCCTGCTCGCATCCGAGGCGAGGTAGATGAACGCGTTCACCACCTCCTCAGGGGTGGGGAGGCTCATCGGGTCCTCCTTCGGGAATGCTGCGGCGCGCATGCCGGTCCTGATGCCGCCAGGATTCACGGTGTTCACGCGGATGTTGTTGGCGGCGACCTCGTCGGCAACGACCTGTGTTAGCGTCTCAACCCCGCCCTTGGCGACGGCGTAGGCGCCCCACCTGCCGCGTCCCTTGCGACCCACGCCGCTCGAGACGTTGATGATCGAGCCCTTGTTCGCCGGGATCATGGAGGAGAGGGCGCCCTTCATCGTGAGGAAGACGGCGGTCAGGTCCGCATCGATGATGCGCCGCCACTCGGCGACGGGGTACTCGATGATGGACTTCATGGGGCCGAGGAGGCTCGCGTTGTTGACGAGCACATCGATGCGGCCATAGGCGCGCGTGGCGACGGAGAAGAGGCGCTCCGCCTGGCTTTCGTCCGCGAGGTCCACACGCGCGGCGGTGGCCTCCGCCCCCATTTCACCGAGTTCCTCGGCGCGCTTCTTGAGCTCTGCGTCCGTGCGCGCGGCGATGACGATCTTGGCGCCCTCGCGGGCATAGGCCTGGGCGATGGCCCAGCCGAGGCCTCGCGTGCCGCCGGTGATGAGCGCTACCTTGTCGGCGAGGCGTCCCGCAGGTTCGACGACCGGGGGGACTGGGGCTGTGCGGATTGCTGGCATGTCTGTGGGTTCCTGGGTGGGTCTGGTGTCAGGCTCGTGCGGCGGCCAGCACGGGTGCGTAGTCGGGCTCCGTCGCCATCTCGGGGACGATCTGCGTGTACTTGAGGACGCCGTCCTTGCCGACGACGAAAACCGCCCGGGCGAGGAGCCCGAACTCGCGGATGACGATCCCGAACTTGCGGCCGAAGTCGCCTTCACGCGCGTCGGAAAGCATGTTCGCCCCGGCTGCTCCATTGGCGGTGCACCACCTGCCCATGGCAAAGGGCAGGTCGCGCGAGATCGTGAGGAGCACGACGTCTTCGCCCATGGCGGCCACTTCCTTGACGAAGCGCGCCGTCTGGTTCGAGCAAACGGGCGTGTCCACGGAGGGAACCGCGCTGATGATGACGGTCTTTCCGGCGAAGTCCGATAGCTGGACGCGGTCGGTCAGGGATTTGTAGGCCACAAAGTTGGGGGCCTTCTCTCCGACTTCGACGGTGGATTCGCCAACAAGGACAAGGGGCGCGCCCTTGAAAGTGTGAAGCTTGCGCCGTTCGATCATGGAAGGGGTGCCAGTGCCGTGGGTATGGGCTGTTTTGCTTGGAGGATGGACCCAAGCCACCCGGCGGCGGGCAAGGGAAGTTGAAGGGAATAGTCGTTGCCATTCCCGGCTGGATGGCCGAACGGTTGGACAATACTGGTTTACGAGCGCGCGAAGCGTCCAATTCGCCGCAACCCAGCCTGAGAAGAATCGACATGCCCACGGGAAGAACCCGCGCCGCGTTCATCGCCCTTCTGGCACTTCTGGCCCTCTTCGTGTTCGCCCCGCCCCTCGTGGGACCCGGGCCGCTCCGCGCACAGGGCACGGAGGACCTCAGCGGGGACACGAACCTTGAGTCGCAGCGCCAGGTCGAGGCGCTCATGGACCGCATGCGCGCCCTCTACGCGCAGGGGCGCTACAATGAGGCGATCGACGTGGCGAACCAGGTCATGTCGGCAGACCCCGAGAACAAGATCGCGTTCCTATTCAAGGACATGTCTGAGCGCAGGCTGCTGGAAGGCCGCACATCGCCTCCGGTGGTGAGCACCCTGGCGACCCCCTCGGCCCGTCCCACGCCCGCGCCCATCGAGTACCTCCCACCGCCCGTGATCGTCCCCAAGAAGCGGTCGAGCTTCAGCCTCAAGTCGATCAAGTCCAACCCCGTCGTCCTGACAATCGTGATCGTCGTCGCCGTGCTCGTTGTCGTGGCGATTGTGCTCGGAGTCGTCGTGATGCGGAGGGGGCGCGACAAGGCGATCGGCGGCGGCGGCAGACGCGACGGCCTGACCGACATGCCCACCCAGAAGTCCTCCCTCACCGATCTCCCCACCCGAAAGGGATTGGCGGACATGCCGACTCAGAAGGGCCTGGCGGACATGCCGACGGCCCGGGGCGGCGTCGCCGACATGCAGACCCGGCAGGACGGCGGCGGGGGTCTCTATGGGATGCAGGAGCCGGCGCCTCCCCCGCCAACGCCCCAGCCCGCTCCGCGCAAGGCCCCGATCGAGACGGGGATGTCCCCACTCGTTTCCGACGACGAGGTTCGGCGTCCGCAGTTCGCGCCTGCCCCGGCTCTCGCCCCGCCCCCCGCTGCGGAACCCGCCCACGCTGCGTCCTCGCCCGAGTCCAAGAGCTACCTCAACCTCGACCTGAGCGACAGTCAGGTCTCCGACGTGGAAGCCACGGCGCACGGACGCATGGCGGGGACGTCGGCGCCACCCTTCGCGCCATCCGGACCCTCGGGGGCTCCGAAATCAAAGGAAAGCCGCAGCATGCAACTGCCGCCGATGGCCCCTCCGGCGGACATTGCGGCGCAGGGTCCGCCTGACACTCAGCCGCCTCCGATCAGCATGGCTCCACCGGTTGACATCGGGGGGGATGATCCGTTTGCAGCCCCGGCTCCCTTGTTCGACGCGGGAGGGGACGACTCGTTTGCGGCCCCGCCACCCAGCTCTGTTGCCCCCCCATCCGGCGTGGTTTCCGCGCCTTTGATCATGAAGGCCGCGGCACCGCCAGCCCCCGCCCCGGCCGATGAGAAGACCGTCGATCCGGCGATCTCATTCAACTCGCTCATGTTCGGCGCGGCACCGGACCCGCCATCCGCCGTGGGCCTGCCACCCGCACCCGCGAAGCCATCGGCGGCCGCCGACGAGGACAACATGTCGAAGACCTCGTTCAACAGGCAGTTCGACGAAGTGATGATGGGACCGGGAACCGAGAAGACCGGGATCGCGCTGGACTTGGGTCCGGCGGTCGAGGCCGCAAAGGACAAGACGCAGGCTGTGCCGTCGCCTTCGAAAAAGGCGGCCGCCGCACTCCCGCAGCAGGACCTCGACATGACGGTCGAGATCGAGCCGGTGACGGCCAAGCCGCAAACCGCGGGCCTCGGCTCCGCCAGTTCCTCCTCCATGTTCACCCGGCAGTTCGATTCCGGGAAGGCTGCCTTCAACGCGGGGGACTACTCGAAGGCGGTGCAGTGCCTCTCGGTGGCGGCAACGCTGAGGCCGACGGACATGGAGGTCCGCCAGCTTCTCGACGAGGCGCGCAAGCGCCGTCGGGGTTGAGCGGCACGCCATGGCGCAGGTGGAGGCGCCGCAGCAGCGCAGCATTCTCCACATCGACATGGATTGCTTCTATGTCAGCGTGGAGCGGCTCAGGGACCCATCCCTGAATGGAAAGCCGGTGGCGGTAGGGGGAACTCCCGACGGACGGGGCGTGGTTGCCAGCGCCAGCTACGAAGCCCGCGCGTTTGGAGTCCGCGCCGCGATGCCCATGGCCGTCGCGGTCAGGCTGTGCCCACAATTGGTGGCCGTCCAGGGGTTCCACAGCCGCTACTCCGAAGTCGCCGACGAGATTCACGACACACTGAACGAGTTCTCCCCCGTCGTCCAGATGGCAAGCCAGGATGAGGCATATGTGGACCTGACGGGCACGGAGCGCCTTTGGGGGCCGGCGAACGTCGCGGCGCAGCGTGTCCGCGACGCGGTCGTGCGCCGCACCGGGCTCCCGTGCTCGGTGGGCCTCGGCTCATCGAAGCTCATTTCAAAGGTGGCGAGCGACCTGTGCAAGCCGCGGGGCTTCCTCGCCGTGCCGCACGGGTCGGAGGAGTCCTTCCTCGCGCCTCTTCCAGCAAAGCGCCTCCCCGGCGTTGGGCCACGCACGGAAGAGAGACTCGCACAACGGGGCCTGCGTCTCGTCGGCGAAATCGCCGCAACGCCGAAGGAGGAGCTCGAGGCGCTGTTCGGCGTCCACGGGCACGACCTGCACCGCGCCGCCCGCGGGATTGGCAGTTCGGAGGTGGAGCCGGAGCGCATCGCGAAGTCCATCGGCGCCGAGGAGACGCTCGACAGGGACACGACCGATCCCGGGGTTCTGGGCGGACTGCTCGCGAATCTCTGCGAGAAGGTCGCCTATCGGATGCGCCGGGCCGAGTGCCACGCGGGGGGCGTGACGCTCAAGTACCGCTACGAAGACTTCGAGACGCACACGGCGGCGCGGGTGCTCCCGGTCCCCACGAATGACGAGACTGTCCTGCTTGGGGAGGTGCGGGCACTCCTGACGGCGCACACGGCGCGTGGGAGGCTGATTCGGCTCCTTGGGGTCCAGGCCACGCACCTCCTCTTCGGTGAGCGGCAGCTCGACCTCCTGGCGGATCCTGGGGACGGGCGCACCGAGCGGCTCCTCGCGGCGATCGATGACATCCGTGGGCGGCATGGCTATGGGGCGGTCCGGCGCGCCTCCAGCACCGGCCGCCACGAGGAAAAGAACGACAAGCAGTGGGGCTAGACCCCCGCGGTTGCTCAGCGCAGGGGAATGGAACTTGCTCACCCCGCGAGTGCTCCTTGAAACTCGGCGGGAAGATGATGCACACGCGAACCCCCCCAATTCCGCTTTCGAGCCGACTGGCAAGCATCTTCGCCGCATGCGCCGTAATCCTGGCGCCGTGGTTGGCCGCTGCCTCCGATGACGCGCCGCTCAACCTGCCGTCCTCCCCCGAGGAGCGCATCGCGCGCATGTTCGCCGATGCCGGGCTGGGCCCGTCGGCGCGCATGGGGGTCTACGTGGCCGATGCGCGCACGGGCCGGGTCGTGATCGACCTGCAGGGGGACTCCGCCTTCATCCCCGCATCCATGCTGAAGCTCCTGACCGCGGCCGCGGCGCTGGACGTGCTCGGGCCGCAGAGGCGCTTTGCGACCACGTTGGAAACCGCGGGCGACGTGCGCGACGGCGTGCTCTCCGGCACGCTTGTGCTGCGCGGTGGAGGTGACCCCTCATTCGGTCCCCGCTTCCAAAAGGACCGAACCGCCACGACGCAGGTACTCGAGGACTTCGCGGACGACCTGAGAAGTGCGGGCATCCGGCGCATCCCCGGGGACATCCTGGTCGACGATTCGCTGTTCTCGGGACCGCGCACCGCGATGGGCTGGCCGCGGCGCGAGCGGGCAGAGTGGTACTGCGCCGAGGTGGGCGCACTGTGCTTCAACGACAACACGATCGACGTGACGTTTCGCGGCAAGGGGAAGCCCGGCGCCAAGGCCGAGGTGACGCTCTCCCCCGCCACCGCCTACGTGACTTTCCTGAACGGAGTGCGCGTCTCCGACAGGAAGGGTGACGAGATTGGCGTTCGGTTCTTTCGTTCCGATCCGGGTAGCGAGCTCGCCGCGCGCGGTGGAGTCCCGAGAGGGGAATCGCGCACCGAGTACGCCGCTGTCCGCGACCCGGCCATGTTCACGGGCGCCGTGCTCGCCGAAGTGCTGATCAGGCAGGGAATCAAGTTCGAGGGAAAAGTCAAGCGACCTGCCAGGCAGGCGTCCCCTGCTGGGGCGGAATTGCGGGAACTGGCCATCCATCACAGTCCGCCGCTGGCTGAGATTCTCCCCGTCGTCCTCGGCATCAGCCAGAACCTGTACGCCGAGGTGCTCATGCGGCATGTTGCGATCGCACGCGGTCGCGAACCTTCGTTCGCGGGGGGCGGGGAGGCGCTGATGGAGTGGGCGCGTTCGGCGGGGCTGCCCGCACAGGGGCTCAACGTGGTTGACGGCTCAGGACTCTCGCGGCTCAACCGCGCCACGCCGAGGTTTCTTGTGGCGCTGCTGCGGGCGCAGGCGGCCTCGCCGACGGGCCGGCTGTTCGCGGAGTCGCTCGCCGCGCCAGGGGAGGCAGGGTCCCTGCGCAACAGGTTCGACGTCGCCGAGCGCGTCGAGCTCCGCGGAAGGCTCAGGGCGAAGACTGGCTTCATCGACAACACGCACGGGCTGGCTGGCTACCTGAAGGGCGGCCGCGGCGGCGAGTACGTGTTCGCGATCTGCCTCAACGATGTCGAGGCACCGCCCGAGGACGGCCGGCGCTTTGTGGAGAAGCTCCTCATGCTCATGGCGCGCAGCGACTTCATGCCGTGAGCGCAAGGCCCCGCATCGTTCACGTTTACAAGGACTACTGGCCCCCCGTCGTGGGGGGCATCGAGCGCTCCATCAACTGGATGGCCCACGGCGCGACCGACAAGTACGACGTGACGGTCCTGGCGAACTCGCGGTCGCTCCAGACCCGTGAGCGGTTCGACGGCCCCGTGCGTGTGATCGAGGTGGCTGAGCTGGGCAGGTTCTCGTCGGCGCCCATCTCTCCCGCGCTCGTGCGTGCCATGCGGGCCCTCCATGCCGACATCTGGCACTTCCACATCCCGAACCCCACGGGGGACCTTGCATGGATGATGGCGAGGCCCAAGGGTGCGGTCGTCGCCACATACCACAGCGACGTCGTGCGGCAAGTGGTCGCAAGGCAGTTCTACGGGCCGTTCCTCTCCCGGTTCCTCAGGCGATGCGACCTGATCATGCCCACGTCACCCCGCCTGATCGACGCCTCGCCCTACCTCTCGCGCGTGCGCGACCGGTGCGAGGCGATACCACTCGGCATCCCGCAGCGCGGCTACGCCCGGACGCCGGAGAAGGCGGATGCCGCGCGCAGGATCCGCCAGAAGTACGAGGGCAGGTCCCTCCTGGTCTTCGTCGGGAAGCTCCGCTACTACAAGGGGCTCCAGTTCGCCATCGCCGCGATGCAGCAGATCAAGACCGCGTCGTTCCTGATCATCGGCGACGGCCCCGAGCGGCCGCGGCTGGAGAAGCTCGCGCGCCAGCTCGACGTCGCCGGCCGCGTCCACTTCCTCGGCGAGCTGCCGGACGGCGACGTTGTGCGACACCTGATGGCATCGGACATATTCATTCTTCCCTCCCACCTGAACAGCGAGGCCTTCGGCCTGTCGCAGGTCGAGGCCATGGCGTGCGGCCTTCCAGTCATCTGCTGCGACCTGCCGACCGGCGTGCCCTGGGTGAACCAGAACGAGGTGACGGGGCTGGTCGTGCCGAAGGCGGACCCCGACGCGCTCGCCAACGCGATCCGCCAGTTGCTTTCCGACTCGGCGCGGCGGTTCCGCATGGGAGAGGCGGCGCTGCGCCGCGCCAACTCGGAACTCTCCGTGCAGCGCATGGTCGAGCGCGTGCTGGATGCCTACCGGCGCGTCCTCAGTGCGGGCCGCAACGCCGCCGTCAGGACGCACGCGTAGCCCGCCTCAGGGGACGCCGGCGCGCCCCTTCCACACGAGCATGGCCCGGTTGAACTGCTCGTCGAGTTGGTACGGCGTCGCGTAGACCGCGTGCTCGCCGTCTATGAATGCCTCTTGGGCCATCTCCCTGCGCTTCTGGAGTTCGGCCGGCGGCGCGTTCGGATCATTCAGGACGCTGCGGAGCAATTGGACATCACGCAGGATCGAAGGCGGGATGGGAGGAACGGCCTGCCCGGCCGCAGGGAAAATCCATGCCTTCCTCAGGATGATGTACGGCCGGAACACCCTGACCGCGCGACGCGGCACGCCGGCGCGGATGAACCTCAGCCTCACCTTGTTCAGCACCTCGGCCACCGTTGTGATGCAGTTGTTGTCCACGATGTTGTAGTCGGGATCGGCAAAGACCTCCTCGCTCCAAGGTGGAGGCGAGAGCGGCCCGATGCGGTCCCCCGGAACCTCTCCCGGGATCGAGAATGGCCCGAACACCCGCACGCCGACGCCGGCGTTGCCGACGATGTACTGGGACACGTATGCGGGGAAAGCGCCGCCGCGCGCGAGGTCGGAGGCCTTGAACGTCATGTTCAGGCCGGGCCCGAGCCTGTCGTAGGTTCCCCCGAACGCCGGGGTCGAGAGTGGCAGGCTGTGCCGCCACACCTGGATGCTGCGGTGCGCCGTGAAGTACTGGTTGGTGCAGATGGTTACCAGTTCGCGCGAGGCCTGTGGAGTTCCGCTCATGTAGAAGTCCCCCTGTCCCGGGTATCAATCCTCCGCGACGGACGTTGACTCGAACTCACGGAGCGTTTCGAGCGAAACCCACTCGAGGCACGCGGCGTGGCTGGCCTCCAGGATCACACGCGGAGCCATGCCCGCCTCGTGGGCCTCGACCCAGCGCGAGATGCACAGGCACCAGTGGTCGCCCGGCTTCAGGCCCGGAAAGCCAAAGACTGGGACGGGCGTGGATAGGTCGTTCCCGGCGGCTGCGGAGAAGGCGAGGAACTCCGCCGTCATCACGCAGCAGATCAAGTGCGAGCCATGGTCCTCGGGGCCCGTTTCACAGCAGCCGGTACGGTAGAAGCCCGTCATGGGGCGTTCGGAGCAGAGCCTGAGCGGCGTCCCAAGGACGTTTCTTGCGGGCATGCGTTGGCCTTTCCGTCGGGGACTACGGCCCCCAGGTGATCTCCTGCTCGATGCGCCCGATCAGGCGCGAGCGCGCCTCCGACCTCCGGACTTCCTCAAGTTCCCGGCGCAGGGCCGGGGCGACCTCGGAGAACGGCCTCGCCTGCTGGGGTATGGCGCCGATCTTTTTGACCACGAAGTACCCCGTGGAGGAGGAGAGCGTGTCCACCCCGCCCGTCTGAAGGCGGAAGGCGAGGTCCTCCAGCTCGCGGTTGCCAAGTGTGCCGCGGGGAAAAGGGTCGATCTCGCCCCCGCGCGAAGAGGAGGCGTGCCGGCTGACCTCGCGCGCCACGGCCCCGAAGTCCTCCCCCGCGTCCAGGCGCGCGATCACGCTCTGTGCCTCGCTCTCTGTTCCCACCTGTATGAGGCGGATGCGCGCCATCTCCGGCGACCGGAACTGGTCCATGCGGCCCTCGTAGAGCCGGCGCACCTCGTCGTCGGTCACGGGTGCGGCTTCCTCGCGCAGGAGGCGGTCGATTGCCGAATCCGCGAGTTCGCGCCGCAGGCGCCCGCGAAGCTCGGCGCGGAACGGGGCGTCCTGGCGAAGGTCGGCACGCTCCAGCCAGGTCACCATCATGAGGCGCTCCCGCAGCCGGTCGCGGAACTCGCGCTCGAGTTCTCCTGTGGCTTCCCTTCCGGAGAGGAAATGCCTGAACGCGAGTTGGTACTCGAGCGTGCTGACGCGGTGTCCGAAGGCGTCGAATGCGATGCCCGACTCGCGCGGGAGTGGGCTGTCGTTTCCGAGTCCCGCCCAGTCGGGGTGCCCCGGCCGCGCGGGTTTGTCGCGATCCGGTTCGGGATCCGCCGTCGCCGGCGGTATCGCCAGCTTCCCCTCGTCCGTGGATTCGGTCAGGTTCAGATCCTTGGACGTGGTCCGAGAGCACCCGGCACCGAGGGCTAGAAGCATGGCGGCTGCGAGGGCCAGGCGTGGCTGCGGCATTCGTCCGTGGCGGCCTTTCGGGATCGTACCTGGTGGGATGGTCATGCAAGCCGGGCGGACGTGGCTACCGGAACCAGTCGCGGGTCCCATCCAGCATGCTGGCACACTACCCTTCCTTCTCCTCATACTCACCACGAAGCCGCGCGACCACGTTTGGGTCAGCCAGCGTGGTCACGTCGCCGAGGGCCCGGCCCTCGGCGACGTCGCGGAGCAGCCGGCGCATGATCTTGCCGCTGCGCGTCTTGGGCAGGTCCGCGGCGAAGAGAATGTCGTCGGGCCGCGCGATCGCGCCTATCTTCTTGGAGACGTGCGCCTTGAGCTCGTCCCGGAGCTCCCCCGACATGTTCCACCCGGCGCGAAGCGTCACAAACGCGGCGATGGCCTGGCCCTTGATCTCGTGGGTGCGGCCGATCACGGCCGCCTCCGCCACGGCGGGATGGTCCACGAGGGCGGACTCGACCTCCATCGTCCCGATGCGGTGGCCGCTCACGTTCAGGACGTCGTCGATCCGTCCGAGGATCATGAAGTTCCCGTCGGCATCGCGCTTTGCACCGTCGCCGGCGAAGTAGATCGTCCCATCCCACCGGCCGAAGTAGGTGGTGCGGAATCGCTCGTCGTCGCCGTAGAGCGTGCGGAGCATCGCAGGCCACGGCCTGCGGATCACGAGGAGGCCGCTGCCCGTTTCAAGCTCGCGCCCGTCGTGGTCCACGACGGCAATGTCGAGCCCCGGCAGCGCGGGCCCGGCAAAGCCCGGCCTCATGGTCGTGATCCCGGGCAGCCCGGAAATCATGTGGGCCCCCGTCTCGGTCTGCCACCAGGTGTCCACTATGGGGCAGCGCGAACCACCGATGTGCTCGTGGTACCAAACCCAGGCCTCGGGATTGATCGGCTCGCCCACGCTGCCGAGCAGCCTAAGGGAGGAGAGATCATGCCGGTCGGGGTGGTCCGTGCCCCACTTCATGAATGCGCGGATGGCTGTCGGCGCCGTGTAGAACACCGTCAC
>CAZUCD010000088.1:0-14997 GCA_964618855.1 uncultured Candidatus Sumerlaeota bacterium | reverse complement strand
ACGGGCAGCGTGCGGGCCGTCGGACCGCCGAGGTAGCGATACAGCGGCTGGCCGGCATCGTTCGCCGCTGCGCGCGCCGCCGCCATCGACACGCCGAGCATCGCGTTCGCCCCGAGTTTCGACTTGGTCTTGGTGCCGTCGAGCGCGATCAGCGCGCGGTCGAGGCCGAGCTGGTTCGTCGCGTCGAAGCCGTCGAGCGCCGGCGCGATCACCGCCTCGACATTCCGCACGGCCTTGAGGACGCCCTTGCCGAGGTAGCGCTTCTTGTCGCCGTCGCGCAGCTCGAGCGCCTCGTGCTCGCCGGTGCTGGCGCCGGAGGGCACCATGGCGCGCCCCACCGCGCCGCTGTCGAGGACGACCTCGACCTCAACCGTCGGGTTGCCGCGCGAGTCTAGGACCTCGCGTCCCACCACCGATTCGATCAGGCTCATGGCGTAGAATCTCCAGTTTTGTTGGCTGCGGGTGGACTGTCGTCCGTGCGTCCCGCGGGGTAAAGGGGACATCTGGGAAGGGTCTCGCCCCGGCGCAGCATGCCGAGAACGCGCTCCATCGCCTCGTCGGAGTCGTTGCCGGGGACGTCGCGCACCTCGATGTCGGGAAGGACGCCGCGCCCGTCGTCCACGCCCGATGGACGGACGAAGCGCTTGACCGCCACCCCTGCGTACAGCCGCGAGTTCGGGAGCGTGAACCCAAGCACCTCGCCGTAGTGCGTGGCGAGTCCGCCGGTTTCCTCCCCCACCAGCGTCGCGAGGCCGAAGTCCTTAGCGGTCGCGGCGAGCATCGTGGCGCTGGAGTAGGTTCGCGGCCCGATGAGCAGGACGACGGGGCCGCGGTACTTGTTCCGCTCACGCGTGGGCTGCCACATGGCTCCTTCGACCGCGGCGACCTCCCCGGGGCGCACCGCCCACAGCAGCCGCCCGTACGAGTGCACATGCTGGATGGGCAGCCAGCGGATGATCCACGGAACGTGGCCCTTCAGGTAGCTCCGGTACTGCCTGCTGCTGCGGACCTCCATCAGCGATACGTCGCAGAAGGGCTCGTCCGTGACGCGGTCGAGGAGCATGTCGCCGAGCATCGAGCTTCCCCCCCCGTTGTTGCGGAGGTCTACGACGAGCGCGCGCGGCTGCTCCTTGCATATCCGCGCAAAGGCCTCGTCCAGGAACTTCCCGAACGCCTCGCGGTCGTTCATCGACCTGAAGTCGATGACGGCCACGCGGTCGCCATCGATCATGCGGAGGGAGTAGTTTGGAGTGGGGGCGGGGGGCTTGCCGGCGGAACGGCGGGCGTAGAGCTCCGTGCGCGTCAGTCCGGGGAGGCTGCCCGCGCGCTCGTGGCCGCTCGGGTCGGTCCACTCGACATCCCAGGCGGCCGGGGCGCCGAAGCGCCCGAACATGGCATCTCGGAACATGAAAACGGCCCGCTGTTCAGCATAGGCCGGGCGTTCCGCGGACTGCACCGCGAGCAGGCTGCGGACGATGGCGTCCGCGCCGGTCCCCTCGATCGACGTGATGCTCGATCCGGGGGGAACCTCGATGCCGGGCTCGTGTGCGGCGACGACGAGGAGGCGCGCATCCTCGATCCGCACGTCGATCGGAAAGACCCTCCCTTCCGCGGCGACGTGCGCGGCGAACAGTTCCGACGGGTGCGACAGTGTCGTGTGGCCGTCGCCAACGGACGCGACAAGCGGTGCGAGGAGCCAAAAGAACTCCTCGCGCGTCATGGGGTGGTCGAGTTCCGCCGCGATGCGCGCCGCGTGCGCGTCGAACTCCCCGCGCGGCACGTGGTGATGAAGGTCCCGGTGCGTCTCGCGCAGGGTGCGCACGAGGAACTCCAAGTCCTCGCGGAGCCGTGCGGGCTCGATGGCGCGGGCAAGGTCGGCGTCCTTCGGTGGGTGGTACGTGCGAGGGGGGGAAAACGAGCAGGCTGCAAGGAGGACGAGCGCGAGCCACGCGGCGATGCCGCTGGTGGCCCGACCGACGGTCATTGGCCGGGGTGCTGGGCGCTGGAGGGTGGGGTTGCGTCGGGAGATGGCGGGCTACCCCTAGGCTTCCACGAGCAGCATCCCCTCGACCATGTCGATGTTGCCGTCGGGGAGGTAGGTGATGTCGGCGAGGTCCAGAACGTTGCGGACGGCGCCGTCGCGGGTGCGGATCCTGTAGCGGAGCTCGATGTGCTGAAGGGAAGCGTCGCGGGCGCGGGCGAACTCGCCGACCACACGGACGAGGTCCTCGGGGTGAACGATGTCGATGTACCTGGCGGCCATGCTGTAGAGCAGGTCGATGGGCCTGTGGCCGGTCAGCTTCTGGCAGCCGTCCGTGACGTACTCGAGCGTCCAGGCGTCGTCGTCCGCGCGGCGGTAGAGGATGCCGCCATAGGAGCCGAGCAGGCGCGACACGGCCTTGTTGCGCAGCCGCGCGATTTCGTCCCGTTCGTGCATGTCCGTAACGTCCACGAGCGCGCCGTGCAGCAGCGAGACCTCTCCGCCCGTCAACTCGATTCGGACATAGTCCCGGATCCACCGGATGGTGCCGTCTCCGCCGAGCATGCGGTAGGTGAACTCATGGTCCTCCCCGGCGTTGGTCTTCGCCTTGCAGAAGCTGACGGCGGCGTCGCGGTCCTCGGGGTGGACGTGCTCGATCCAGAAGTCGGGTTCCAGCCAGCGCTCCCCCGGATACCCGAGGATCGTCTCGGTGGAGGCCTCAACGTAGGTGAATCGGAAAGTGGCGGGGTCGACCTCCCACGAGACGGCCTGGGTCGCTTCCAGGAGCACGCGATGCCTGCGCTGGAGGGTGGCCGCGAGCCTCGAGTCGTGGAGGCGGTCCGCGACTTCCCGTGTATGGGCGACCATGCGGCGCGTGGCGCCGTCCGGCTCCTCGGCGATGGAACGGGCCCGTGTTTCGAGCCAGATGTGCTCGCCATCCTCGCGCTGCATCCTGAACAGGAGGCGCACGGTGGCTCCGGGAGTGTCGAGGAGTGCGCGGTGTCCCTGCTCGATGGCGGGGACGTCCTCGGGATGAATCAGGTCGTATGGATCGCGGCCATTGAGCTCATCGGGAGTGAACCCCAGGAGGCGCTCCGATCCCGGCGAGACCCAGACGTAGGTACCGTCCGGAGCGTGGACGGTGACCATTTCGCGCGGCGGGCCTGCGGTGCCATTCTCCGGGAACGCCCTGGACACGCCGACGACGACGGGTGGCGGCATGGCGGCGCCGACGAGGGCACGGAGTGCGGCCACCTCCGCCCGAAGTTCCTCCAACTCGCGCTGTTCCGTCGAGCGCCCGTCGCGCGCGCCTGAGTAATCCTGGTTCATCGGTGGCACCATGGAGTCGCCCGGACACCGACCCGGGCATCAAGGACCGGGGCAACTCGGTGGCGCGGCGGGTTGGCTAATGGCTCAACGGAGGGTGATCGTCGGGCTCACGGCCTTTGCGTCAACGCGATAGTGCTCCCGCCTCTCGCCGCCGCCCCGACTTGTCAGTATTCGGATTCCATCTTCGCCTCGACCACGATTCCGAAAGCCTCGGTCAGGTAGTCTTCCCATGCGGACTTCAACTGCGCGGGGTCCGAAGGGGGGGTGAAGGGGAGGCGCGGGGCGACCGAGAGGGGGATTTCGTACACCTTCGTTCCGGGATCGACTCCGACGACTAGCTCATCCTGGCCGGAGGCCAATTGGAGGTAGTCGCTGACAATGCGCAGGCTGACGGTCTTCTGGCTGGCTGGCGCTTGGAAGTCGAGCCAGTAACGGTGGTCGGAATCCACGACGGTGGTGGAGTTTCCGGGCCCGGCGATCTCGATGCTCCGAACGGCGGCATCGAGCATCTCCGCCGGGGTCTCGGGCACGCCCATGCCGCCGGGGAAGGCGGGGATCTGCACCTCGACGGGTCCGCCGATCGAGTAGGTCCGATGGGCCTGGGGGGACGAGGATTCGATCTCGAACCTCGGCGTGGCGACGACGCGCGGGCTCGGCGAGGGCTCCGGGGCGGGGCTTTGCGCGGGCGAGGGCTCGGCCACGGACGCTGCGGCGGGCCTCCGCGTGGAGGGAGTCGCCGAGCCGGCCGAATCCGGCCGGGTTGCGACCACGGTCGTCGCGAAGGAGGCATCGCGCTGCCTCATCCACGCGGCGAGTCCCACGAGGAGGATGACCAGGACGAGGGCCGCGACGACGCGGGGGTTGAGGAGGGAGCGCTGGTTCATTGGGAGTGGGTTTCCTCCACCGGTGTCCGGGTGGCGAGAGTTGTCTTCGTCCCGCGCGGTCCCCGTTGCCCCCGGCGGGGAGGGGCGCGTGCATGCTGGATCACCAAGCGAAAGGCGTTCCCCCATTGCACGGGCAGGCGTCCCTTCCCCCCCTCGACTCGGAGTGGCTGGAGACCGATGGCCTCGGGGGCTTTGCCTCGGGGACCGTCGGGGGTTGGCGAACGCGCCGCTACCACGCGCTCCTGCTTCCCGCACTGACGCCGCCGACAGGCCGCGTGTCGCTGGTCGCCGGATTCGACGCGGAGATTGAACTCCTGGGGGAGAAAGTGCCGGTCAGCGCGCAGCACTATGCGCCGGGAGTGATGCACCCCGATGGGCACAGGCGACTGGTGGGATTCCGCGCCGAGCCGTGGCCGGAGTGGCGTCACGAAATCGCACCGGACCTGTCCGTGGTGAGCAGCCTGTTCCTTGTGCACGGCACCGGGCAGTGCGTGCTCTCGTGGCGGATGGAGGGCGGGCCGGCCTCGGCGATCCTGCGGGTTCGGCCATTCCTCTCCGGGCGCGACTACCACACGCTCGAGCGGGAGAGGCCGGTGGCGCGCGACTTCGTCCGCGAGGGCCGGGGATGGGTCTCCTGGAGTCCCTTTGCGGGGCTGCCGGCGGTCGTCGCGCGGCACAATGGGCTGCACGAAGCCGGGCCGGTCTGGTACCGCAACTTCCTCCTCGGGGCGGAGCGGCAGCGGGGCCTCGACGACGTGGAGGACCTCCTCCAACCTGGGACACTTTCGTTCGACCTGATGCGGGGTCCCGCGTTCATCATCCTCGACAAGGGTGGTGAGCGCGCGGCGCAGGTCGATGCCATCGGCGAGGCCGCGATCCTCAGGGAGCGGGAGTCCGCGCGGCGCTCCGCGCTTGGCACCGGCACGGCATTCCGCGCGGACCAGTTCATCGTGCGCCGGGGTGCCGGGCTCAGCATCGTCGCGGGGTACCCGTGGTTCACGGACTGGGGGCGTGACACATTCATCTCCATGCGCGGGCTGTGCCTGGCGACGGGCAGGGTCGATGACGCGCGCCGCATTCTCCTGGAGTGGGCCGGAACCGTGTCCGAGGGGATGCTGCCGAACCGTTTTCCGGACACAGGGGACGCGCCGGAGTACAACTCCGTGGACGCCTCGCTGTGGTTCATCGTGGCGGTGCACGAACTGTTCGAGCGCGCGGGGTCGGGGCTGAAGGTCTCCGAGCGCAACACGCTGAAGGACGCGTGCAGCGCGATCATCGCGGGGTACTGCCGCGGGACGCGCCACCGCATCGGAATGGACTCAGACGGGCTGGTCTTCGCCGGGGAGCCGGGCGTGCAGCTGACGTGGATGGACGCGAAGGTGGACGACTGGGTCGTGACGCCCCGGATCGGCAAGCCGGTCGAGATACAGGCGCTCTGGATCAATGCGCTTCGCATCTGCGGCGCATGGGACCCGGACCTGCGCAAGCTCGCCACGCGGGCGACCCAGTCGCTGCGGGACCGCTTCTGGAACCCGGACTCCGGGTGGCTGCACGATGTCGTGGACGCCGACGGGATAGCCGGGCGCTGCGATGGATCGCTGCGCCCGAACCAGGTCTTCGTGTTCGGGGGTCTGCCCTTCGCCGCGTGGAGCGGCGATGGGGCCGCCCGGGCGCTGGACAGCGTGGAGCGGGAGCTCGTGACCCCGATGGGCCTGAGAACGCTCTCCCCACGCGACCCCGCGTACCGCCCGCGCCTCGAAGGCACGATCCGCGAGCGCGACGGCGCCTACCACCAGGGGACCGTTTGGCCGTGGCTGATGGGGCCCTTCGTGGATGCGTGGCTGAGGGTGCGCGGGAACAGCCCCGGGCGCAGGGCCGAGGCGCGCGCGAGGTTTCAACTCCCGCTGGAGGAGCACCTCGCCACTTCGGGGATGGGGCACGTCTCCGAGGTCGCAGACGGGGATCCGCCCCACGAGCCCAGGGGATGCCCATTCCAGGCATGGTCGCTGGGTGAGTTGATCCGCATCCGGGGCTTGCTCGCGGAGCCGGACGCACTCGCCAAACCGGGCAATAGTTAACGGCGCCCGCCGCGACGGTGGCCGAGGATCACCCAAGACTGGGGGATGGCTCCATGCCGTTCGTGATCCAACTGATGCTCGTGATTGCCGGTGCCTATCTTGCCGCCGGGGTTCCTGCGGCGGTCTGGCTGCATGCGCGGCTGGGACGCATGGATGAGGGAGTTCGCGGCGCGGGCCCCATGTTCCGCCTCCTCGTGACGCCGGGACTGGTCGCGCTCTGGCCGTTCCTGCTGAGGCGCGCCAACTCACCCGGATTGGACACGTTTCCGGACCCGAATCGCCCCGTGCCCGCGGAGGCGCTCCGACGCCGGCACGGCCGCATGGTGCAGGCTCTCCTCGTGGTGACGCCGCTCGTGTGCAGTCTTGCGCTCGCCTCGCGCCGGGACCCGGTTGCGGATGCTTCCGCGGCCGCCGCAGGGGTCTCGTCGGCGTTTCCGCGCGTGCGGTCCGAGTGGAGCGCGGCGGGTCCCCATGGCGAGGTGCGCCACCGCCTTCGTTCGGACAGGTTCGGCTGGCATTGGCAGGTCGAGGTCCAAGTGGCCGGCGACCTTCCATTCGACGATGCGATGCTCTACTGGATGTCGGGGCGGGAGGACGGTGGCCCCGCGCAGTTCGTGGGGAGCCTGCGTGAACGCGGCGTGCGCAGGTTCGCGGTCCCCGCGGAGTTGGCGGAGCGGGGGGACTTTGTCGTCGTCTCCGTGGCCGAGACCCGGGCGCTCGGCCCGGCAGGGGGCTGATCGGCGTGTCGACCGGCTACCGCGCGATCCAGTGGGACCCGTTCAAGAGACGGTGCGACCTCGTGCTGGGCGCGGGCATCGCCGCGACCGTCGGCGCTTTCGCCTTCGGAACCCTGGCGACGCACCCCGGATTCACGGCGGAAACGCTGGTGATCCGTGCGTCCGCCGTCTGCGCGCTCGCTCTGCTGCACGTGATCCTATGCATCGGACCGCTTGCGCGGCTGGATGCGCGGCTGCTTCCGCTGCTCTACAACCGGCGGCACCTGGGTGTGACGATGTTTCTGCTCGCCTCCATCCATGCCGCGTTCGCGACGATCCAGTTCCACGGGTTCACGGACGAGAACCCGATCGCGAGCATCTTCACGGCGTACTGGCGCGACTACGTTCCGTCGCACGGGTTCGCGCAGTTCCCCTTCGAGCCGCTGGGCGCGGTGGCGCTTGTGCTGCTCTTCCTGATGGCGGCGACGAGCCATGACTTCTGGCTGCGCAACCTCGGCGCATCGGTTTGGAAGGCGCTGCACCAGGGCGTGTACGCGGCGTACGGGCTCGTGCTCGCCCACGTGGCGCTCGGGGCGCTCCAGTCGGAACGCGCGCCGGCGTATCCGATCCTGCTTGGAGCCGGGTTCCTCGTCGTGGTGGGGCTGCACCTGGCCTCGTGGTCGCGCGAGAAGGCGATCGACGCGGCACCCGGGGGGGCGGCCGACGGGGAATTCGCGCCGACTGTGCCGGTGTCGGAACTCCGCGAGGGAGTCGGCAGGACGGTCATGGTCGCGGGCCGCCGCGTGGCGTTGTTCCTGCATGAGGGTCGCGTCTTCGCCACGTCGAACGTGTGCCGGCACCAGGGCGGACCCATTGGCGAGGGGCGGATCGTGGACGGCTGCATCACGTGCCCATGGCATGGCTGGAACTACCAGCCCCGGGACGGGAAGTCACCCCCGCCGTTCAAGGAGGTGATACCCACCCACGAAGTGCGGGTCCAAGATGGGGTCGTGTTCGTGGCGGCGCGTGAGAATGCACCCGGGACGTCGTGCGCCGGGGCGGAGGCGTGCGCGTGAGCGACCACGGTGGGGATGCATTCTTCGTCGGCTACACGGGTGTGGTGCCCGCGGCGCACCGCGGGCGGCTGCGCACGTTCGTGCTCACGGCACTCGCAGCGACCGCGATCGTGGCGGGTGCCGCCGCACTCCTCCAGGCACCGGTGGACCCGGGAACCTTCGAGTACGGAGAGCTGCGCGACTTCGAGGGTGTGATCGTCGAGGAGCCGGTGCCGCACCTCGTGACCGGCCCCGGCGAGTCCGCGCTGCTCGTGGGTTTTGCGAAGAGCGGTCTGCCGGCGTTTGCGCGCGGCCACTCGGGACGCCGCGTGGCGTTCAGGGGGACGCTCCTTGAACGCGGGGGACGGCGCATGATCGAGGTGAACGACGAGGCCTCCTTCCGCGTGGAGGGCGACGGCGCGAGTGCTGCGCCGGTGCCGGTGGGCCGCGCGATCATCGTGGGCGAACTGCTGGACACGAAGTGCTACTTCGGCGCGATGCGGCCCGCCGTCGGGAAGGTTCACCGCGCTTGCGCAATCCGATGCCTCGGCGCGGGGATTCCACCGGCGGTGCGACTCATCGACGCGGAGGGCCGGGAATCCGTCGTCCTGCTCGCGGGGAGCGGTGGCGAGCCGCTCGACCTGGATGTTCAATGGGCGGGGACGGTCGTGAGGGCCGAGGGTTCCGTCGAGGTGCACAATGGCCTTCGCGTGCTGCGCGTGGAACGCATCGGGCGCGTGCCCTGAGCTGCGCCGCAGGGGCACGATTGGCGTTTCGTGATTTTGCGGGAACGGGGCTTGCGTGCCGGGGCTGGTGTGCCGTTTCTTCCCCGCTCCCCGCGGAAAGCCCGCGTTGAAGCGCACGCATTTTTCCGCGTACGATTTTGGATGGTTGGCCCCCTACATGCGTCCCAATGCTTTGTTGGATGATGTCGTCGCACTCATGATGAAACTCCCCGCCAAGCCCAACGTGCCCGAGGCCCCGAGCCTGCCCCCGGTGGCATCGCCCGTGCCGCGCGATCCGGACTCGGCCGTGCTCGACGCGCGGCGGCGCAAGCCTCGCACCACCGGGCCCGTGACGGAGGACAGCCTGCGGGAGGCGCTCCTGAATGCGGTGCGCGAGCTCGGGCGCGGGCAGTCGGTCTGCCCGACGGAAGTCGCGAAGTCGCTCTTCGGGCTCGAGTGGCGCGGCTCCATGGAGCGCGTGCGCAACGCGGCGACGCGCCTGGTCTTCGACGGAGCCCTCGTCATGACGAGCCGCGGCCGCATCGTCGATCCCGTCGAACTGCGCGGCGGAACCTTCCGCCTGGCGCTTCCACCCGAGGGATTCTGACCAACGCCTCGCGGTGAACCGCCTCGATCAGCATCAAGACTACGCTTAAGACAATTCGCGCGCCCGTCCTGAATGACCGGGCGCGCGTTTCATTTTCGGCAGCATGCGGCGTTCGGACATGGGCGGTGCCTGCTCCACAAAAGACCGACTCCCGGCGGTTGCCCGCCGGGAGTCGTCGTTACTGCGGTTGTTGCTTCGACTCTTAGTAGGTGGTCACCTGGATGGTGTAGCCCGTGATGGTCGAGGCGCTGTTGTAGCTGGTGACGCGGACGTAGTAGGTGCCGGCGGGGCGGGAGGCGCTGCTGATCTGCGAGTAGAGGCCCGTGCCGCTGTCGTCGTCGAACGTGATCTGCGTGCCGGCCGAGTTGTAGAGGATGATGTAGCTGTCCCCGCCGCTCGGGCCGTTGGTCGTGATGCGGATGTTGCGGGTCGCGGTCGTGGTGAACTTGACCCAGTCCTGGTCCGTCGCCGGGTTGATGTTGTGGGTCTGGGCGGCGCCGCCGACGGTGATTGTCTTGGCCGCGGCGAGCGTGTTGTCCGGCTCGTAGGCGTCGTTGCCCGGGGTTGCGGTCGGCGTCGGCGTCGGGGTCGGCGTCGGCGTCGGGGTTGCGGTCGGGGTCGGCGTCGGGGTCGGGGTCGGCGTGGCGCCGGAGGTGACCGTGGCCGTCAGCGTGAAGCTGGACGTCGCGGCGCTGTAGCCGTAGACCGAGACGTAGTACGTGCTGTTGGCGACGAGGGCCGGGCTGGAGGATGCGTTGACCGTGACCGACTCTGCGGAGCCGCTGAGGTACGGACGGAAGTCATACGACGAGGAGGTCGGCTGGCTGCCGCGCTTGACGTAGAGGTCGGCGTCGTTCGTGCCGGTCATGTTGATGGCGAGCGAGGTGGCGCCCGTCGGGACGGCGATCGTGTAGTGCCTCCAGGCGCCCTGCGCGACCGAGTTGCTGACCGGGACGCCGCTGGTGAGGACGGTCGTCGTGGAGGTTGGGGTCGGCGTCGGGGTGGCCGTGGCGGTCGGGGTCGGCGTCGGGGTCGGCGTCGGGCCGGTCGAGAGCCATCCGCTCAGGTTCGTCGTGATCCAGCAGTGCATGCGGCCCATCTGCTGCGACGAGAAGTGGTTGTAGCAGGAGTCCGGCGCATAGCCCATGTAGTTGCTGGTGTGGGTCGTGCCCCAGGCGGTGCTGCTGCACGAGTCGGTGCCGCCGGGCTGCGTGCAGTTGTAGTTGACGGGGGTGGGCTTGGTGTCCGCGCAGAAGTCGCCGGTCAGGTCGCCCTCGACGCCGTCGGCGCGCTCCCAGCAGGAGCCGCAGGACGTGACCTCGGAGACGCCGTGGTGCGTGTGCCAGAGGCCGAGGCAGTGGCCGACCTCGTGCGTGGCCGTCTTCTGGCCCGAGCCGGTGTAGTTGTCGTCAAGGATGAGGCCGCCCTGCGCCGTGAGCGAGGTCGAGTCCCAGGGGAAGGTGCCCACGCCAAGGTAGCCGCCGGAGATGTTGACCACGTAGACGTTGAGCTGGGTCGAGGGGCTGACGGCATACGCGCTCTTCATCGCGGACTCCTCGGAGTCGGCGAACTGGCGGTAGGTCGTGTTGTTGATCGTCCGCATCTGGTAGGTGAACTGGATCTTGGACGCGGCGAAGTCGGCGTTGAGCTGGTTGACCTGCGCCTGGATGCCGGCGGCGGTCGCAGCGGGGCTGGTGCCGTCGTTGTTGGCGAAGACGTTGAAGTACAGGCGGACCGTCTTGACCGGCGTGGCGCTGTTCGGGATGTAGGCGTTGCGGTTGGACGGCGTGTCGCACGAGCCCATGGAGGGGCAGGCGCGGGCCGCAAGGTACTCGGGGTAGCGGTCATAGAAGACGCGCTCCGCCTGGCACCAGTCGGTGCCGTTTTCCGCCGCCACGACCTTCGCCGTCGCGGGATTGGAGTTCATGATGTCAACCCACGCGTCGTTTTCGATCGAGACGGTATCGTCCAGCGAGGAACCATTGGCGTTGACCGAGAGGCCGTTGCCGTTGGCTGCGAGCACGGAGCCCGCAAAACCGAGTGTGAGGGCCGCGACGGCTGCGAGGCCGATTGCGCGGTGAAGGACCGTGTCCTTCGCGGTGTGCTGAAGAGAACCCATGACCGAAAACTGCGCCTCCTGCGCTTTGGGGGTTTCACCGGGGGTGAACGAGGAAATCGACGGGAAGGTTGCAGCATCGGTCGCAGAAATCAAGGACAAAAAACACGTTTCGAAATTTTTTTTGCGAGACACCTCCCGCGCCAATTCGCCCGCGTGACTCGAAGCCGCATAAACGATGTAATATCAGGTGTTTACAATCGCTCCTGCCGGGGTCTGATTTTCCCGCCGAATCCCCATATCGCCGCGCCTGACGCTTGATGATAACGTGTTATCGATTCGATTTTTGCGATTTCATCCCATTGAGGGCGCCGCCTGTGCAGGCTGACGTCTTCGTAAGGCCTTCAAATCTAAGGGTTTGCCTGATAGCACGCGCTTCGGCCCCCTCAGTTGAACCAGGCGGCGAAGCCGATGAAGTTCCCCCCGAACGCGCTCGCGAGCCGCTCCATCTTCGCAAGGTCTGCCGGCGATCCCTCCGTCAGGAACGGCACCGCACCAGCCCCGTGGGCGACTTCCACGAGGTCCAGGTCCTGCGGTTCCGCCAGCATCAGGTGCACGCTTACGCCCCTGGATTGGTCCTTGAGCAGCGGATGCCGGATCACCGTGCGTCCCTCGAGGACCGCTTGTGCCTCGTCGAGGATTTCGCGCCATGACGCGACCATTTCCTCCGACACGGTGATGCCGCGGAGCACGCTCGTCTGGCGCGGATTGGGGATCCACTCCAGTTCGTTGTCCGCCTCCTGCATGATGTCATCCCACGAGAGGCGGCCGAGCCTGATGGTTTCCTTGAAGTGCGCGAGGGCGCGCGGCGGCCCCGGCGGATCGAGGAGCCGGAAGTTCGCCCGGTGCAGCGTGATCACGATGTCGGCGATCATGTCGTGCCGCCAGGGATGGGGGCACGACGCGGCGGCGGACGACCTTTCCATCATCACGCATGGGAACACGGCATCGAAGATGGGGCGGGCATCGTAGGCGAGGGCGAGTTCCAGCCACCCCGAGAGCAGGTGGCAGTAGCCGCGAAGCCACGAGACGTCCCCCCTGTCGAGGCAGACGGCGAGGCTCGGACCCGCGTCCTGGGCGGCGCCCACTGGGGCGCCCGGAGTGCGGAGGACCTCCAGGATCGCCTCCCCGGGATCGGCGGACAGGTTGCCATTGAAGTCCAGATGGGCGCCGGTGAAGTCGAGCGGGAGCCTGACGTCAACGCCCTCCAGTGGTTTCAGGGTGGCCTGCGCGGCCTCGAGGTCGCGGAGCAGGACCTCGATCGTGCGGCGCGAGAACTCGTAGTCGATCACGGCGGGACTGGGGTTCGGCGGGATCACGATGCGTGCCGGCCCCAGGTCCACGTTCCGCCTCAGCCCTCCCACCCACGAGGCCTGCCCCACCTTCTCGATGGCGGCGAGAACCTGCATCACGCCCGCGGCGAACCTGAGCTCGCGGTCGTCCGGGCGCGCGAGGATCTCGGCCTGAAGCGCCGCGGCGCCGGCCTGCGCGCGGCCTTCCCTCAGGTAGGAGCCGACCGACGCCGACGGGCCAACGGGGCCGGGCTCCCCTGCGGGCAGGGCGCCCGCGAGAAGGAGTTGGACTGCGAGTGTCAGGATCATGAATTGCCGGCGCATGGGATGCCTCCGCGCGGTGGGATGCGCGATGGGTAGGGCGCCGCGCGCCGTGGCGCAAGGAAATAAGTTAACGTTTACTTACTTATTCGCGGGGGGCGATCTTGCCCTCCCCTCGGTGCCACCCGCATCGTGGGGCGATCCTCACTCCACCGTCGGGGGCCTTGAGATGTTTGCGATGAGGGAAACCTGGCAGGTTGTCCTGGATGGGAAAACGCATCGCATCGAGGCGGTGTACATCCCAGCCACGGGGGAGTTGCGGCTGCTGCACGACGGCCAGTTGGAGAAGGAATGGCCCGGGGGCTTCGTCGATGGGGCGAGGCTGGGTGCCGCGCACGGCTTCGACATCGGTCCGCACCAGGTCGAGTTCTCGGCGGGACTCTCGAAGTTCAACCGGCACTTCCTGCTGGAGGTTGATCGGCGCAGGGTCGAGCCGGAGCTGCAGAGCCTGAACCCCGCAAACTTGGTCATGGGCGCATTGATGACCATCGGCGGGATCATCATGCTGGGGATCATGTTGGGAGGGTGGGGGAAGGGGTAAGGGGGACTCTGGCTCTCGAATTGTCGGGCTCAAGCGAGGCGATCATAGGTGGAGTGTGGCCCAATCCAATACCAGAGAAACCCTCCCGGAATCTCTTGAGCTAGCGCGCGGTAGGTTCGTCCGACGCGGACCGACCAGATTCCCGGGCGCCCCCCGAGTTGCTTGAACTCGAGCCCACGCTGCCATGGATCCGCTTCCCACCGCGCAAAGGTGGCATCCGCGACCCGCTGCACATGTGCCGGAAGCCGCCGATAGCAAGCCCAGAATCTTGTGGTCGCCTTAGAGATCAGAAGGGCCCCTCGCGCATCGGTCGGGTCAATCCCGCGGCCTCCTCCGCGAGCGCTTCATCTGCGAGACGGACAAGCAGGTCGTTGGACTTGGCGACTTGGGCATTCCACCTCTTCTCCGACTCGGCCGTCTCTGGGGCCTCGACGTCGACCCTCGATATCCGGACCCCGGCCCTTTCCCACGACTGCACACAGTATTCCAACACACTCGGGTCGGGCTCATAACTGACGACTCGGAGCAGATCCCTGCCCCCGCGAGTAAAGTCCACATGACCGATGTTGATTGAGTTGCCGTTCGGGTTGGCGAACTTCACCTCAAGCATCGTCTCGTAGAATCTGATCTGGCATGCGGGAACATCATAGGGAACCATTTTCGTTCCAGGATACTGGAGGTGCACCACTCCCAGCTCCTGCAAGCGAATCAGGGCCGAGTAGTCCAGTCCCAGTCCCAGGTACGGTTCGGCGTTCAGTTCGAGAATGGCCGGAAACGGATTCGGATTGTGAAAGGTGCAGGCGCAAAGCGCGGCGAAAAGGTCAGCGTCAGCTCGATCAAACCCCCTTAGGAGCTCGAGCGTGCTCTTGCTCACGCTTTCGGGAGTCGTCGCTTCTTCGACGAGGAGGCATGCCCAAATCCTTCTGAGTTCGTCGTCGGGGGCATTCGACGCGCCCTCCATGTGTGCGACGAGCCAGTCGCCGCGTGGCGGGGTCCTTACCTGATCGCCGTCGCTTGAAGCGATCTGCTCAGCCATGCTGAGGACGATCTCGTAGTTCATCTCCTTGAACTGTGCGGAGAGGCAAAACATCGCCTCAGCCTTGGACGCGCGCCGCTCGGTCAGGGCCTTCACTGCGGCCTCTGCCTCTTTCCGTCTCTGCGGGCCCAGAAGGTGAACGTCGAATAACTGCGTGAAAGGCTGGCGCAGCAACCAAGTGGCTACTGCACCGGCCCCGGCTGCTGCCTTTTCAGTCAACTCGGACATGGAGCGATCCTTCCATCCGCAAACTCGCTGGAGGTTAAGCGGATCGGCCTACCTATTCAACGATTTCTTCCGGGGCCAGAACCACTGG
>CAZUCD010000087.1:0-15053 GCA_964618855.1 uncultured Candidatus Sumerlaeota bacterium | reverse complement strand
TTGCGCCTGGCGGCCGGGATCGGCGACAGGAAGTCGAGCGCCTCGGTGACGGTCATGTCGAGCACGTCGGCGATGCTCTTGCCCTTGTAGCGCACCTCGAGCGTCTCGCGGTTGTAGCGGCGCCCGCCGCACGCGTCGCACTCCACGTAGACGTCGGGCAGGAAGTGCATCTCGATGCGGATCATGCCGCCGCCCGCGCAGGTCTCGCAGCGACCGCCCGCCACGTTGAACGAAAAGCGGCCGGGCGCGTAGCCGCGCATGCGCGCTTCCGGAGTCATCGCGAACATGTCGCGGATGTCGCCGACCAGCCCGGTGTACGTCGCGGGGTTCGAGCGCGGCGTGCGGCCGATCGGCGTCTGGTCGATGTCGATGACCTTGTCGATCGCGTCGATGCCGTCGATCGCGTCGTGCTCCCCGACGTCGATGCCCGCGCCGTTGAGCCGCCTCGCGAGCGAGGCGTACAGCGTGTCGATGATCAGCGAGCTCTTGCCGGACCCTGACACGCCCGTCACGCAGGTCAGGCAGCCGAGCGGGATCGCGACGTCGATGCCGCGCAGGTTGTGGTGCCGCGCGCCGCGGATCACGAGTTTCTGCCCGTTCGGCTTTCGCCGCTTCGCCGGGACCTCGATCTTCTCCCTGCCGGCCAGGAAGCGGCCGGTCAGCGAGGCGTCGTTCTTCATGACCTCGCGGCAGGAGCCCTGCGCGACGATCTCGCCCCCGAGCCTCGCGGCGCCGGGGCCGAGGTCGATCAGGTGGTCGGCGGCCTGCATCGTGTCCGCGTCGTGCTCGACGACGATCACCGAGTTGCCGCGATCCGTCAGCGCGCGCAGGCTCGCGAGCAGCCGCGCGTTGTCGCGCTGGTGGAGCCCGATCGAAGGCTCGTCGAGCACGTAGAGCACGCCCGTCAGGCCCGCGCCGATCTGCGTCGCGAGGCGGATGCGCTGGCTCTCGCCGCCCGACAACGACGCCGTCGCCCGGTCCAGCGTCAGGTAGGAAAGCCCGACGTCCTGCAGGAACTTCAGCCGCTCGACGATCTCCTTCAGCACGAGCTTCGAGACGTCCTGCTCGCGACGGCTGAGCTTGAGCCCGTCGAGGAACGCGGCCGCGTCGTCGAGCGGCATCGCGACGACGTCGACGATGCTGCGCCCGCCGACCAGCACCGACCGCGCCTCCTTCCGAAGCCGCTTGCCGCCGCAGGCGTCGCAGGGCTTCTCGGACATGTACGGCTCGAGCTCGGAGCGCACGAACTCCGACTCCGATTCCTTGAAGCGCTTCGCGAGCACCGGGATGATCCCCGGGAACACCCGCATCGTGCCCTTCGAGACCGGGAGGCGCTTCTCGCCGCTGCCGAACAGCAGCATCCGGCGCGCGGCCTCGGGCAGGTCCTTCCACGCGCTCTTCGCGCCCTTCGCGCCGAGCCCGTGCTCCTTCAGGATCGCGGTGACGGCCCAGTCGTACTTGTCCGCGACGCGGCGGTTCCATCCGGCGATCGCGCCGTCCGCGACGCCCGAGTCCGGCCGCACCACGAGCCGCTCCGGGTCGAACGTGGCGGTGCGGCCGAGGCCGTTGCACTCGCCGCACGCCCCGTGCGGGCTGTTGAACGAGAACGTGCGCGGGCTCATCTCCGCGAACGAGATGCCGCAGTTCCCGCACGCGAACTTCTGGCTGAAGTTCTCCTCGCCGCGCTCGCCGTCGGGCGCCTGCCAGACCGCGACGATGCTCTGCTCGGCCAGCCGCAGCGCGACGCCGATGGAATCGACGAGCCTCCCTTCGACGCCGGCCCTCAGCACGATGCGGTCCACCAGCACTTCGATCGTGTGGTTCTGCGTGCGCGCGAGCGAGATGTCCTCGGAGAGGTCACGCATGGTCCCGTCGATGCGCGCGCGCAGGAACCCCTGCTTCTTGAGGTCGGCCAGTTCCTTCTTGTACTCGCCCTTGCGGCCGCGAACGACCGGCGCCAGCACCTCGATCTTCGCCTTCTGCGGGAGCTCGGCGATGCGCGCCGCGATCTGCGCGACCGTCTGCGACGAGATCTCGCGCCCGCACTGCCAGCAATGCGGGCGGCCGATCGTCGCGTAGAGCAGGCGCAGGTAGTCGTAGACCTCCGTCATCGTGCCGACGGTCGAGCGCGGGCTCTGCGAGGTGGTCTTCTGCTCGATCGAGATCGCGGGCGACAGACCCTCGATCGAATCGACGTCGGGCTTCTCCATCTGCTCGAGGAACTGCCGCGCGTACGCGGACAGGGACTCCACGTAGCGGCGCTGGCCCTCGGCGAAGAGGGTGTCGAAGGCGAGGGAGGACTTGCCGGAGCCGCTCACGCCAGTGATGACGGTGAGCTGGCCGGAGGGAATCTCGCAGTCGACACCGCGCAGGTTGTGCGTGCGGACCCCGCGGAGAATGACAGGGGGACGGAAAGCTGGGATCTGGGTTCGGGTGTTGGGTTTCGGGGGTTGGGGGTGGGGTGTCGGATCGGATTTGTCTGGGGCTGGGGGGCGTGCGGGGGCACCGTCCACCTTGGTGTGGGGACGCTTCGGGGTGGAGGCTTTGGCGGACTTTGCGGGGCGCATGGGATGGTTCGAATGCAGGGCCGGTGGGGCCATGGATCACCGGGGGCGAAAAGCGCGCCACCCGCGGTCATGATGCGGGGAAAATCGGGCCGCTTGCGGCGGCGCGTTCACGGCGACTTGCCGCCGCTACTCCATCGAGAAGGGGATGGTCCCGTCGGGATTCCGCTTCACAGGCTGCTTGCCGTAGAGCTGGTGCTCGAGGTCGAGGCTGTCGTTTTCGCCCGGGGGTGGCGTGGCGTTGGGGCCCGCTCCCGCGGCCGCTGCGACGGGTACGCCTCCCGTGACGAGTTCGAGGAACGCGGCAAGCTGACCCGAGACGATGAGGGCGTCCTTGTACTTGATGTTGCGGGGCGCCATGTCCTTGAAGGTGGCAACGATGTTGTTGCCCGGAAAGAGGCGCCGCGCTTCGGCCAGGAGCGAGTTGAAGGCGTGCGTCGTCTCGTCGTCCACGATGTTCACGGGATTGAGCTGCGTGACGAAGTGGACGTCGCGGTAGAGCTGCCTGGCGAGGAAGGAGAGGGTGCGTCGTGCGTCGGTCATTTCTTCCAATCCGCGTCGATCTGGCTTCGGCTGCCAAGTGCGAATTCCACCTTGGAACGCCTGGAGGATGAAATGCCGAGTCCGTCGAGTGTGCCAAGGGCTCTTTCGAAGGCGGTGAGCTTCATGGGGGGGAGCAGGTAGGCGGCATCCTCCGCACCCCTCTCGACGCACTCGGCCCGCATGCGCCTTTCGAGCTTGTTGACGATCATGGGTACCTCGGGGTGGACAACCCTGAGGTAGGAGTCCGGGAGGGACCGCGTCTTGGGGAGGAGATCACGCCTTCCGCAGGCGCGGGCGAGCAGGGCGCGACCACCGCGGCGGCCGTTGGCGCGGTCTGCCGCGAGCGCGCCGATGTCGGAAAGGAGCCCCGTCACGGTGCTGCCCTGCCCTGCGCCGGGGCCGGACATGAAGAGCGCGCCGAAGGGCTCGGCCTCGATGCAGACGCCGTTGAGCACACCGCGCACCGCAGCCAATGGATGCGCGTTCGGGACGAACGAGGGGGCGACGGAGAGGTGGAGCCGACCGTCCTCGCGCAGGCGCGCGGAGGCGAGCAGCCGGATGCTCAGGCCCTGAATCGCACCCCAGGCGATGTCCTCCGGCGTGATGTGCCGGATGCCTTCCGTACGGACGTCGGCGGGGCGGACGGACTGGCCAAAGCAGAGCGCCGCGAGCACGGCGAGCTTGTGGGCGCTGTCGTGTCCATCCACGTCCAGCGAGGGGTCGGGCTCGGCGTACCCAAGGCGGGAGGCTTCGGCGAGCATTTCCTCGAAGCTCGCGCCGCGCCTGTCATCCATCCGCGTCAGGATGTAGTTCGTGGTGCCGTTGACGATCCCCGTGACCGCGTTGATCCGGTTGGAGAGCAGGCCGGACTCGATGGAACGGATGATCGGAATGCCGGCGCCGACCGATGCCTCGAATAGGAGCCGGCACCCGTTGGCCTCGGCGATGCGGGCGAGCTCCGGTCCGCATTCGGCCAGCATCGCCTTGTTCGCGGTGACGAGGTCCCTGCCTGCGGACAGGGTGGCCTCGGCGAGCCTCCGCGATTCCTCGACGCCCCCCATGACCTCGACGACGACGTCGACGGCGGGGTCCGTCGCGAGTTCGAGGGGGTCGGTGGTCCTGCGCGCCCCTGGTGGTGGGGGGACGCCGCGCCTCCTGCGCAGGTTGCGCATGGCGATGGCGGTGAACTCGATGGGCATCTCGAAGCGCGCGGAGGTGCGTTCCGGATGGGTGCAGACCTCGCGCACGAGCGCGCCGCCGATGTTGCCGAACCCCGCCAGTCCAATGCGCAGGGGTGGCCGCGCCGCGGGTGCCATCATCGCCGCCTGCGCACGGCGGGGCGCGGGACGAGCGTCCTCGGGTTCAGCTTCGGGAGGGAGACCATGGTGGCCAGCTCCACGGCGCGGCGGCGGATCTCGGCGGGTTTGGTCCGCAGCAGGCGGCCGACGCTGAAGTCCTCCACGCAGAAGCTCGCCATCACGCAGCCCATGTGCGTCGCGCGGATGATGTTCTCGTCCGTGACCCTGCCGAGCCGGGCCAGGTAACCGGTCAGGGTGCCGGCGAAGACGTCGCCGGCTCCGGTCGGGTCGTGCAGCTCCGTCACGGGATATGCTGGGACGGATGCGATGCGGTCGCGCAGGAAGATAAGGGCGCCGTGCTCGCCCTTCTTGACGATGACGGCGCGGGGACCGAGCCCGCGCAGCATGTTCCCCGCCTCGATGGTGTTGGGGGTCTCGGCGTACTGGCGGGCCTCCTGCTCGCTGATCATGAGGATGTCGGCGCGGCGGATGACCTTCTCGAGCTCGCTCTTCTGCCCCTCGATCCAGAAGTCCATGGTGTCCATGACGACCAGCCTGGGCTTCCGAACCTGGTCGAGGACCCGGAGCTGGAGTGTGGGCTGGATGTTCGCGAGGAAGACGAACGGCGCCCTGGCGGCCTGGGGGGAGAGGTCGGGGGAGAAGTGTTCGAAGACGTTGAGGGCTGTCGTCGTGGTGTGGCGGAAGTTCATGTTCCGCTCATAGTAGCCGTGCCAGCGGAACGTCTGGCCTTCCTTCATGACGAGGCCGCTGGTCTCGATTCCCCGCCGCGCGAACAGGTCGAGGTGCTCGCCCGCGAAGTCCGTCCCGACGATGCCGACAAGTCGGACGCTGGAGAAGAACGAGGCGGCGACGCTGCCGTAGCTGGCGGAGCCGCCGAGCGCGTCGGCGACCCGCGCATGCGCCGTCTCGATGGTGTCCAGCGCGATGGAGCCGATGACGAGGGTTTCGGACATGGTGGTTCCTGGCGAAGGGTCCTGTTGCCTGTGTGCTGTGCGCAGTGGTGCTGTGGATTATGAATCTCGGGAGTTGTGAGTTGCGCGGATTTGGACCGTGGGGATTGGGGCCGGTGGTGGTGTGGTCCCCGGAACCGCCTGTCAGCCGTCGCCGAGCGTGCGCTGGGCGAGTTCGTCGATGAGGTGGTCGACCACTTCCTCGACGGAGAGGTCCTCGGTGTCGACGACGACGGTCGCGGCCTCGTAGTTGGCCTTTCGCTCGGCGAGCAGGCGGGAGACCTCGGCCTTGGGGTCGGCGACGTTGAGGAGGGGGCGGGAGCTGTCGTTCTTGATGCGCGCGTAGAGTTCGCGCGGGGAGGCCTTGAGGTACACGGTGAGGCCGATGGCGTTGAGGATGGCGCGGTTCTCGTGGCTCTGGTAGGCCCCGCCGCCGGTGGCGATGACCTTTCCCTTCTCGCCGCGCAGGGATTCGATGGTCTCGCGCTCCAGTTCGCGCAGGCGCGGCTCGCCCTCCTCCTCGACGATCCAGCGGATGCGCTTGTTGGCGCGCTTCTCAAGGAGCTTGTCCGTGTCGAGGAACTCGTAGCCGAGGCGGTCGGCAAGTTCGCGGCCGACCTCCGTCTTTCCGGCGCCCATCATGCCAACCAGGACCACGCACCGCTGGGACATCGTCGCCCTCTGTCGCGCCCCGCTCTGGCGGGACGGGTGTGGGATCTAGAGCATCGAATCCAACGCCGCCCGCATGGCTGCGCGGTCGGCGGTCCTGCCCGTCCAGAACTCGAAGGCCAGTGCTCCCTGGGCAACGAGCATGGAACGTCCGTCGGCGGCAGGCAACCCGATGGCGCGCGCACGGCGGACGAGTTCGGTGAACCCGGGCCGAATGACGGCATCAAGCAGGATCGATCCCGCTGCCAACAACCCGGGATCGAGCGCGAGGGGGTCGCCATCGCGCATCCCGAGGCTCGTCATTTGCAGGACAACCCCGGAGCGGCGCAAGGCTTCGCCGTTGGGGGGGCTGGGCGTGGTTTCCATGGGCAGTTGCGGGAATGCCAGGCGGAGGTCCCCGGCCAGGGCTTCCGCACGCCCGGGGTCGCGGTTGGCCAGCACGAGTGAAGCCGCGCCCTCCCCCGCCGCGGCAAAGGCGGCTGCGCGGCCGGCCCCGCCGCAGCCCACGATGGTCACGTGGCGACCCCGAAGGCAGCAGCCGAGTTCGGTTCTCAGCGCCTCGACCAGTCCACCCACGTCCGTGTTGTGGCCGAGGAGGCTGCCGTCCTCCCCGACCTTGATGGTGTTGACGGCGCCGACGGCGCGGGCCTCGGGGGTCAGCTCACCCATCATGCGCGCAACCGCTTCTTTGTGCGGGATGGTGACGTTGGCGCCGAGGAATCCAAGAGCGGGGAGCCCCGCGAGCGCCTGCGGCAGCCGCCCGGGCGCGACGGGCAGCGCCACATAGGCCAAGTCCAGGCTTGCGGCCGCAATCGCCGCCGCCTGCATCGCGGGCGACATCGAATGGTCGATTGGCCACCCGATCACGCCCAGCAGGCGGGTCCTGCCCGTGATCCGCTGAATCGGGTCCATCAGGGCGCCAGGATAACTGCGATGCCGTCCCTGACCTGCGCCGAGAACATCAGGACGATGAGGGCCGCGAGGGCGATCCACGGGCCGTAGGGGAGGTGGCGCTGCATGCCGCCGTAGCTGGCCTTGTCCATCTTGGCGAGGAACGTCTCCAGCGGGCGCGCGGGGGCATCCTCGGGAAGGTCCGGTGGGGGGAGTTGCAGGCCCGCCCGAAGCGGGGGGTTCTTGTCAGCGAAAACTCGGGACAGGATGCCCGAACACAGGCCCGCAGCCGTTCCGAACATGGCCGAGATCATCAGGACGACGAGGCAGTTGATCGGCCCAAGGGTGGCGCCAATGGCCCCGAAGAGCTTCACGTCGCCGAACCCCATCGCGTCCTTGCGGAAGAGGAGCTTGCCCATCTTGCCGACCCCAAGGAGGAGCGCCGGGCCAAAGATGGCGCCGAGGATCGAGTTGGCGGTGCCCTCCCACCAGTAGGGTTCGATCCGGTCGGCCCATGGGGTGCCACCCGGGATGAGGGCCTCCACGTAGCCGAACCATGGCCCCCCCCAGACGGTTCGGAGGGCCGGGAATGGCCCCGAGTGGGTGAGGACGCTGGCTCCATCAAGCAGCCCGATGGCGAGGGAGGCCACGAGCCCGGCGATGGTGCCGCCTATGGTGACCTCGTCCGGGATGATCCAGTGGTCAAAGTCGGTGAAGGTGCCGATGATCAGGAGCCCCGCGAAGGCGCAGTACCACAGGGTGGCGAAGGAGAACGCGGCCGCGCCGGGGGGGTTCGCCGTGAGGAAAAGCCCCAGGAAGACGAAGGCTGTGAGGAGTTCGACGACGGCGTAGCGGGGGCTGACCCTGGCGCCGCAGTGGCGGCAGCGGCCGCGCTGGAGGAGCCAGCTCAGCACCGGGATGTTCTCGAGGGCGCCGATCATCGTGCCGCAACGGAAGCAGAAGCTTCTCTTGGGGCGGTTGACGCTCATGCCCATGGGCATGCGGTAGATCGCGACGTTGAAGAAGGACCCCCACAGCAGGCCAAAGGCGAAGAAGACGGCGGCCCACAAGGGGCGCACGTCGGGATTCCACATAAGCTCGGCCACGGTGGGCTGGGGGGGCATGGCGTGCGTTTTGTCGCCGGTCCACTGTGCCATCGGGCAAGGCAATACTGCTACGGGGTGGGCGATGGCTCCCAGGTGATGCGACCGAGGGCGGCGGCGAGCTGGCGCCAATCGGAGTAGTTCCGCCGGTCCTCGGAGGGGCTGCGGACGCGGTCGAAGCGAACCTCCACCAGGCACCATCCATGTTCGCCTGCTGCGCGTGCTGGAACATCCCAGGCGAGCGGGGTGAACTCCCCGGGGGGAAGTTCGCGCCGGCCAAGCGGGAGCCCGTTGACGGCGAGTTCGACCGACTGGTGCGCGCCGTCGGGGAACTGGTATGGGAACAGAGCGAGTTCGATCCGACCGGGCTCGGCACCAAGGGGCAGGTAAAGCGAGCAATGCTGGCGCATCCCCCATCGGATGCTGCCGGCTGGGGGGCCCCAATCCTCCGGCGTGCTCCATCCGGCGGCGACGGGCCCATCCGGGAGTTCTCCGGCGAGGACCGACCAGCGGCCACCCACGGCCGTGGGGAACCATTCAGTCGGGGGGACTTCCGGCGGATTCGGGATGATGCGACGGATGCCGAGGCTCACTTTTTCGATAGGCCCGGCGGTCGAGAAGAACACCTGGAGGGACCAGTGGGCCCGGTCCGGAGCAACCTTTGCGGCGTCGGCCTGCGGGAGCACCGGAATGTCGCGGCGCCCGGCGCGCTGCAGATAGTAGATGCAGCAAATGGCCTCGGGGATGGAGGGCACGATGAGTGGCTCGCCCCGTCCAGCCGAGCGGGCGATTTCCTCCATGCCGCCCTTCCAGTCGAGGCGCAGGGGGCGGCGGCCCTCCTGCGGAACGAGAGCGGCGACGAGCATCAGGACGAAGGCTGGCGCGATGAGCCTGCCCAAGGGAGGCCGCAGCCATCTCGCCGCGCGGCTGAGGCCCACGCCAAGGAGTAGGATCACCGCCGGCGCGCACGGAAGGCTGTAGCGCGCGTAGTACTCGCGGTCGATCGCCCAGTATCCCGCGATCAGGAGGATGCCGGCGGCGGCGGTCAGCACGAACGGGAGGCGCCTCGGATCACGGGAGATGGCGCCAGGGAGCATCGCGATCAGGATGACGGCGGCCCACACGGCGGTCTGGAGCTTGACGGGGCCGAGGATCGCCGACGGCATGACGAGGGCGCCCGAGAGCGCCTGCGCCGCCACGAGCAGGTGGTTGCCTGCATAGACGAACGGGAAACCCTCCTTCGAGACCAGGTTGATGCGGCTGGTCAGCGGCAGGATGGAGAGGGCGGGTAGGACAAGGAGACAGATGGCAACCGCCGCGGCCAGCCGGGCCCCCGTCCGGGCCTTCGGGGAGCGGGCGCCCCAATGGTGCCGCGCCTGCCACGCCAGAAACAGCGCCTGAGAGCCAATAACCAGGAATCCGGAATACATGGTCCAGACGAGGGCGACGGACAGGACGAGGAGGATGGCGATCTGGCCAAGCAGGAGCCGGTGCGGGCACGACCGCATGCGCCAGAGCGAGATGAAGGCGGCGCACTGCGCGAACGAAATCGCGACCAGAGGCATGTAGGGCCGCGCCTCCACCGAGTAGTACACCATCGTGCCGGAGACCGAGACGAACGCGAGCATCGCGAGCCCCACCCGCCAGTTGTGCGCGATGCGGCCAAGGAGGTAGGCGAGAGGCATCGCGAGAACGCCGGTGAACAGGGCCGGGAGGCGGTGGGAGAACTCCGGCGGACCCAGGTCCGTGACGATGGCCTGCAGCCAGTAGTCGAGGGGGGGCTTGTCGATGGGGATGCGCGGCAGGACGCCCGAAACGCCCGCCGAGATGGCGCGTGCGCTAAGGACCTCGTCGATCCAGAAGCTCTCGGCGAAGGACCATGCGCGGATGCGGATCGCAGCGCCGGCGAGGAAGAGCGCGGCCGCAGTCCACGCGGGCCATCCGCCGGGCGGCAGGACTCGGCCGCGGTTCAAGAGCGGTCGGCCTCGAAGGAGCGGTAAAAGAACTCGCGGAGGGGGCCCTCCGCCTCGGCGGCGCGGCGGTTGAATTGGCCGATCAGGCGACGGCGCTCGGCGGCGCTGTACAGGTGCAGGGCGAAGGCGGAACCGGCGAGGAACAACCCGCCCAGGACCTCTCCCGGGTAGTGCGACCGGAACTCGATGCCTGTGATGCCCATGTTGCCCACTCCGATCCCGCCTGCCGCGGCCCGGATCAGGACGATTGCCGCGAACAGCACCGCCATGACCACGGCGATGGGCCCCACGGCGGCCAGCTCAAACCTCATGAGCCCACCCATGCCGGCAAAACCCGAGGTGAGCATGGAATCGCCGCGCCAAATGTGGATGCTGCGCACGGCGAAGTCGGAGGCGAAGCGGTCGATCGCGTGCACGGCAAGGGCCTCGAGGACCTTCCATGCCATGAGTCCAACCCCGATGAGGATTGCGGCCCCGCGCGGGCTGAAGGGCTCTCCCATGAAGGAGTAGACGACGATGACGGCCCCGGTTCCGATGGCAACCGCGAGGACTTCCCGGCGCCAGTGCTCCTCCCGGCGTTCGAGGTAGAGGGCGGTGAACATCTCGCGAGCGGAGGCGCCGCTCAGCGCGATGTCGTAAAGGACCTGGGACGGATTGCCGGTGTGCCCCAGGACCGGTGCTATGCGCTCGACCAGGGAGCGCGGGGGGGCGGATTGCTCACCGAACGTGCGCGTGGCGTAGCCCGCCGCGAGCGCGAGGCCGATCACCGGCAAGATCCAGACGGGAGGCAGGGCTACCGCGGTGTAGAATGCCAGGAGGAGGATGAAGGCATTGACCGCACCTTCGAGCATCGGAAGCCGGATGCGCGTCCAGATGCGTCTGGCAAGGGGTGGCGGATAGACGAGCCGCCGGCGCCTGAATGCCTCGAACAAGGGGTTCTCGTCTTCCTCGGCGAGGATCGGGTCCCATTGGCGGAGCCATTGGGGGAACGCCGGGGGAAGGTCCGTGTCCGGCGGAGCCTTCAATAGCATTGCATGTCCGCATACCAGATTCCGGATGGTGTGCGTGCGAAGGACATGACGCCCGCATCACCTAGGCCCATGTTGGCGAGGGGTTCCGCGGCGATCTGGAAGACGAACCTGGCCGTGGGTGGCCAGTCCGGGCGGGACTGGACGTAGAATGGCCAACCTCCGGCCTTGTGCCCCTGTTGGTTGCGGTGCCGGGCGCAGAAGTTGTCGTATTGCTCGCCGCTCCACTGCATGGCTTCGCGTCCCAGTTCCGCGGGCCATTCGTCCGGGTCTGGGTAGTCGGTGTCGATGGGGGCCCAGGTGGCGGGGACGGGGTTGTAGGCCAGCCCCTCAGGCTGGGGGAGCGGGATCAGCACTTCGCCGCGCCGGTACTCGCGGGCGACCCAGTTGTCCTCGCTGGGTTCGATGGTGGGCCAATGGCCGGAGGCGCAGAACACGGAGACGACGGCGACTTCGTCGAGTCCCTCGAGGCGAAGGGGGCATGACTCGAAGTCGACCTGCGCGATGGCGTCCATGGGGCGCCCCTCGGCGTCGAGGGGCCAGGTCTCCCCCGGTCTGCCGCGGGTGACGCCACCGATGATGGAGCGTCCGCCCGCAGCGCCTGCGACGAGGAGGGCGGCGCGGCGCGCCATGCCTGCGAGCCTTGGGTCGGGCAATGTCACTTTTTTGCTTCCGCAGCTTCGAGCATCTTCTTCACGCGCGACTGGAACATGATCAGGTATCGTCCTCCCGCCTGTGTGTTCTTCGTCATCCACTCGGCGTTCTGGAGCATGGTGGGGGACATGTCCGCACGGAGCCGATCGAGGAACGGTGCGACCTTGGCGAAGAGGAAGATGCCCTCACCGCCGGACTCGGCGAGCATCTCCGCGTGGACCACGCCGTGGCGTGCAAAGCCATACGCCATCTCCCAGTAGCTGCTGACCTGGCGGAGTGCCGCGTTGTGCGAGTGCGTCGGCTGGAGCCATGCCTGCATGTCCTCGTAGGTGCGCGGGAGGAACTCGCGTATGATCGCGTTGCGCGACTCGCGCATGACGGCTTCTCGGCGCAGGTCGTAGAGCTTCAGGATGATCTCGGCATCGTGGTGGTCGGGAACCGACTTCATGGCGGTTGTCTCCTCCATCGGAATGGCGCATGATGGAACCCGTGCATCCCGGGGCGAGGGGAAGGAGGGGGTGGTGACGGGTTCGGGAGTCTCGGGTTCCGGGCGACGAGTGTCGGCGGTTCATTGGGGCGGCAGGGACTCCTGTAGCGCCCTCCGGGGGACCGGGACTCCTAGCTGCGTGCTCCCGGGCGCGTCGTGTCGGCGGGTATGCGAAAGAGCACGGCGCTGCCGAGGGCGGCGAATGCGGCGCCGGTGAGGAAGGCGGCCTCGGGACCGAACGCCTCCCACAGCAGGCCGAAGAGCACGCTCGCAGGCAGCGCGCCGACGCCGATCACGCCGTGGTAGAATCCGAATGCCGTGCCGCGCAGGTTGGATGGCACGAGCGACGCCACCCACGCCTTCTCCGAGGGTTCCGTCAGGCCGAAGTGAATGCCATACACCAGGAAAGTCGCGACGAGCGCGGGAACGGACTCCAGGAAACCGAAGAGGATGTAGACAACGGCATAGAGGATCCACCCGGCCACAATCATGCGACGAGGGCCCCAGCGATCGGTCATCCTGCCTGCGATGTAGGTGGAGGCGGACTTGACTACGTGGTGCAGGGACCAGAGCAGCGCGACCCACTCGGTGGAGATGCCCACCTGATGCAGCCTCATCAGGAGAAATGCGTCCGATGCGTTGCCAAGCATGAACAGGAGAAGGGCGCCCAGCAGGACGCGGAAGTCGCGGCCGAGCAGGTTCCAACCCTCGCGCAGGTTCATGGCGGAACGCGGCGGCGAGAGCGGGTCGCGCGGCGATTCCGACACGCCGATGGCGAGGACCACCACCACAAGGAAGGCCGGAATGCCCGCGAGGAGGAAGACGTCCCGCGTGTCCATCCCCGCAAACCGGAGCAGGGCCATGGCGACGAGGGGACCGACGACGGCGCCTGCGTGGTCCATCGCTCGGTGGAACCCATATGCCGCCCCGCGATGGTGCTCGTGGGTGACGTCCGCGATCAGCGCATCGCGGGGCGAGGTGCGGATCCCCTTTCCGACACGGTCCGAGAATCGCAGGAACAGGACGAGCCACCACGACGACGCGAGCCCCATGAGCGGCTTCGCCAGGCCCGACACCGAGTAGCCGAAAAGGATCGGAGCCTTGCGCCTGGCCGAGGAATCCGTCCACCAACCGCTCGCCACCTTGAGGATCGAGGAGGTGGCCTCGGCGATGCCCTCGATGATGCCGAGGATGGCCGGGCCCGCGCCGAGCGTGACCGCGAGGAAGGCCGGCAGGAGCGGGAAGATCATCTCGCTCGACACGTCGGTGAGGAAGCTGGCAATGCCCAGCACGAGCACGGTCCTGCCGATGGAGCGCGAGACAGCGGGGGCCGGCGAATCCGAGTGGGACATGTTGGGGTCGGGGCGCGGAACCGTGCGGCCTTTTGGCGCGCGTTCGCAAGGGGCGCGTTTTCGACTTGGCATCCGCGGCGTGCCGCCGCCCATTGCTCGGCCCATGCCGCCGAGGAAGAAACCGCTCTCCCCGCTCGCCGCCGCGCGCATGCAGCACGCGGACGAAAACGCCGCCGACTACCTTGAGGTGATCGCCGACCTGATCGCCGCCACGGGGGAGGCGCGGCTCGTGGACATCGCCGACCGGCTCGGCATCAGCAAGGCCACCGCCAACAAAACGCTCTCACGCCTTCAGCGCGAGGGGCACATCACCTCGCAGCCCTATCGCGCGATCTTCCTCAGCCGCACCGGGGCGCAGATCGCCGCCGATGCGAAGCGCCGCCACCAGATAGTCCTGCGATTCCTCCTCGCCGCGGGCATACCACCGGAGATCGCGGAGCGCGACGCCGAGGGCATCGAGCACCATGCGAGCGAGGAGACGCTGGCGCTTTTCGTGCGGTTGGCGGACGAGATGGGTGAACGCTAGGACACCGCGAGCGCCCCGCCGAGGGCAAGGGCACCCACGACTGCCCACGGCGGAACGCGGACGAACTCGAGCGCAAGGAAGGCCACCACCGCCGCAAGGGCATCAAGGCGACCGGTGATCCCCTCGCGGATGACCGGGTCCCAAAGCGCGGCGAGGAGCACGCCGACCACGGCGGCATTCGCCCCGGCCATGCGGTGGTGAACCCCGGGACGCGCGCGCAGCGAGTGCCAGAACGGGAGCGCGCCCCCAATCAGCAACCACGCCGGCAGCATGATCGCGAACGCGCACCACAACCCGAGGGGCCAGCCCGGGTGCCCACCATGCGCGGCGGTGCCAAGGAAAGCCGCGAACGTGAACAGCGGGCCGGGTATCGCCTGCGCCGCGCCGTAGCCCGCGAGAAAGACATCGTCGGTCACCAAGCCAGAGGGCACCACCGCCTCCCGGAGCAGCGGCAGCACCACGTGGCCGCCTCCGAACACCATCGCCCCCGACCGATAGAAGCTGTCGAACACCTCCGTCCAGACGGACGGTGACACCAAGCGCGCCAACGGGAGGGCGCCGAGCAGAAGCCCGAAGACGAGGAGGGCCCAGGTCGCGGCGCGGTGGACGCGCACGGCCTCCGCGGGCGGGAGGGATTCTGCCTTTGCACCGATCTTCAGCAGGCCGCCGAGGACGGCACCGACGAGGATGGCCACGACCTGCAGGCCCGCGTTCGGGTCCGCAATCAGTGCGCAGGATGCCGCGAAGGCGATGAGTTGCCGCGGCCAGTCCGGGCAGAGGTTGCGCGACATGCCCCACACGGCCTGCGCCACGACGGCGACTGCAGCGAGCTTGAGGCCATGCACCCAGCCCGCCTTGGCCAGGTCCTCCATTCCCGAGACGCCCATGGCGAATGCCGTCATGAGGGCGACGGATGGCAGCATGAAACAGAGCGACGCCGCGGCCGCACCCGGGAGGCCCCCCCGCCGCATGCCCAGCGCGAACGCCACCTGAC
>CAZUCD010000086.1:0-15488 GCA_964618855.1 uncultured Candidatus Sumerlaeota bacterium | reverse complement strand
GCACGTCGCAGCGCAACGTGATGAAGCAGGGCTTCGAGATAACGCACACGAAAGTGAAGATGATCGAGGGCTGAAGGGCCGGCTGGTGGTCCTACCGAAAGAGGGCCCATCCGCCGACCGCGACGACTCGTGGCGGGCGCGAGTTCGCGAGGGAGGTGGCGCCCCGAATGAACTCGTGCGTCATCGGAGAATTCATCACAGTATCAAGTGGCGCGCCGAACTCAGGATCAGGTCCAAGGTCTTCGTCGGTATCCCCTCCCCACAGCAGGCATTTGTCCGCGACCTCGTAGAGTGCGAAGGGAGGTTTGTAGCACCCGAGGATCATCCGGGGTGCGCAGAGGAAGGCTAGCTTGTCCCCCGCGCACACCTTCCAGAGGCCGTTACCGCTCATGGGTTCCGACGAGACTTCATCCTCAAGAACCTCGGCCTTGCGAAACCGATCTACAAGAGTGCCAGCCGCTTCTGAGACTGAAAGGACGAACCAGTCGGGGAGCCGATTCCACTCGAATGCGGCACGCACCGACTTCCCGGTGCGGCCGCACCAGAAGTCGACAGGCGAATATGTGCCCTGACCGTCCTCGCCGCGTTTCAACCAAAAGAGGACGTCCCCATCCTGAAACCGGATCATCTCCTGCTTCATCGGGCTGTCCACGAAGGACTGTTCGTCGAACCAGACCAGGTTGATCATCACGCCTACGCGCCCGCGTTCAGCTTGTCGAGGATCTTGACCTTCATCTCATCCTCGACGCGGGAGCAGAATTGTTCAGGCGTGAGCTTCCCCTGGAGGTAGAGGTCGAACTGCTTGTTGAAGACGTCGTCCTCGAGGGTGCCGTAGAGTGGCATCTGGGGGACGCGCTTGGAGTACTCGAGCTGCTGCATGAACTTCGTCATGAAGGGGAACTTCGAGGTGTCGAGGTCCACCCATGCGGACTTTCGGACGGGAATCTGGCCGAGTTTGCTGGCCCAGGCGCGCTGGACCTTCTCGCTTGTGAAGTAGTCGAGCACCTCGAAGGCGAGGGCCTCCTGCGTGCAGGAGCGCATGATGACGCCGGTCTGGCCGCCGACATTGCTGCCTGAGAAGGCGAGCGAGCCGAGTTCCGCGACGCGCTCGGGGAAGGGGGACTGGATGCCGAGGCGCTCGCGGTCGGAGGGGGGTGGGCCCGGAATGGGAGCGATGTCGAAGTCGAGGCCCGCGTTGCGGTACTCCTCCACCTTCCAGGGGCCGGTGAAGCACATCGCGTAGTTGCCGTTGAGGAAGCCCTGGTCGGGGCCGGTCGCGCCGGTCTTCCATGCGCCTGCCTCGAACCCGCTGTCTGCGATGCGCTTGACGAGGGCCATGGCGGCGCGGCCGCGTTCGTTGTTCAGCGCGGCGGTCGCCTTTCCACTCTCGTCGTACTTGATGAAGTCCACCCCGTACATGTTGAAGAACGGGAAGTTGAACCACATCGACTTGTAGATGCCTATGGCGTGGATGCGTTTCTCGGGCTCGGTAAGGACCTTGCCATAGGCGAAGAACTCCTCCCAGTCGCGCGGGGGCCTGTTGGGGTCGAGCCCTGCGGCGCGGAGTTGTTCGGCGCGGTTGCGGAACATCGCGCGGTTCCAGAAGAGGGAGACAGTCGTCGTCTGCACGGGCAGGCCGTAGAGGTGGACCTCCCCGAGGCGGTTCACGACTGCGGAGTTGAAGGACGCCTCGACGAACTCCGCGCGGGCGTCCTCGATGGTGCCGTAGCGCTGCCTGAACGGCTCGGTCTGGTCGAGGGGGACGAGGGCGCGCCCAAGCGCGAGGTCGGTCACCTTGATCGCGTCCATGAACGCGATGTCTGGGGTGATGTTGGCGAGTGCGGCGGACTTGAGCTTCTGGAACATGTCCCCGTAGGAGACATACTCGATCTCGATCGTGAGGTCCTTGCCGGGGTTGCGCGCTTCCCAGTCCTTCTCGAAGTCCCTGAAGAGGGACTTCATCATCTCGGTTTCCTCGGAGGTGAACCCCTGCCAGATGCGGATGGTGGGCCTTGCGGGGTCGGCCTCGCGGGCGGCGCCGGACCCGCAAGAGCCCACGCCCAGCGCGAGCGCGAGGGCGGCGAGCAGGCCGAGCAGCCGGGGGAGCGCGGCGCGCATCACTCCTTCACCGCCCCCGCCGTCAGGCCCTGCAGGAAGTACTTCTGCGTCGCGACGAACAGGGCAGCGATCGGCAGGATCGAAAAGCAAGCCCCGGCCATGATCTTCTCCCAGTCCTGGCCGAACTGCCCCTTGAAGCGCTGCAGGCCCACGGGGAGCGTCAGCCAAGCCGAGTCCCCCGTGTTGACGATGAGCTGCCACAGGAAGTTCGACCACTGGGTCACGAACGTGAGCAGGAAGAGCGTCACCATGATGGGCAGGCAGAGCGGGATCACGATGTTGCGGAAGACCTGGGGTTCGTTGGCGCCGTCGATCTTCGCGGCATCGAAAAGGTCCGACGGAATCTGGCCGATGTACTGCCGCAAGAGGAAGAGGCCGAAGAGGTTCGCGAGGTGCGGCACCACCATGCCCTGCAGGGTGTTCAGCCAGCCGAACTTCACGGTGAGGCTGAACTGCGGCACCATGAAGATCATGCCGGGGATCAGCATGCAGGCGAACAGCCCCCAGAAAATCTGGTCGCGGAAGTGGAAGTGCTTCACCGCGAACCCGTATCCCGCGAGGGTGCAGATGATCACGGTCAGCATCGCGCCACTGAAGGAGACGAGGAACGAATTCAGCGCGTACCGGCCGAAGTTGAAGTCCTCGGCGCCGAGAATGCCCATGAAGTTGCCGGTCGTGTACATCGTCGAGGTGGCGTCGGAGAAGGACCGGTGCTCGAGGACGCGGTATGACTTGGCGGGCGGGCCCGATCCGAGCTCGAAGACGCCACCCGTCGCGGGCGCGAGGGCGACCTCGCGGTCATCGAGCCTTAGCGAAAGCGCGGGCGTCCCCTGCGGCGGGACGAGCCGTGCCCAGGAGGATTTCGCGGAGGAGACGACTAGGGAGCGCGCCGACTCGGGGTTGCACACGACGGGGACATCGCCGCGCTTCGTGGCGGTCGATGCGTCCAGGAGCGTCGGAACGTACGGCAGCAGGGACTTCTCGGGGCGTGTAGGGTCCTTGAACATCGCGCCGCCGTCCACCTTGAAGCCGTACTTGTACTCGCCCGGGGGGAGGACGAGGTCCGCGACCCAGACCTCGTTGATCGAGCGGCGCATCTCGAACGGGACCTTGGGTTCGCCGGGTTCCGAGGAAGGGCCGTGCATGAGCTGCACGGTCGTGGCGTCCTTCGCGGCGAGTTCGATGTGCCACCAGATTTGGCCCTCCGCGTGCGCGGGAAGGGGGATCGGGCTGGCGTCGGCGGTTGGGGTGAGCACTTGGGTGGACGGGATGAAGTCGAGTTTGAACGCGGTGCCCTTCACCTTGAAGGACGTCACGATCATCCACAGGAGGGGTGCCTGCACGACAAGCAGGAGCGCGCCGAAGACGGCGATGATGGCGCCATCGCGGACGCGATGCTCGAACTTGCCCGGCGGAGGGGTCCAGGGGTCGCGCCCGGAGTCGTCGTGGACGGAGGAGGACATCCGGGGTCAGTCCTTGCTGGTGAGGAACTTGGCGTTGAGGACGCTGATGACGAGTGCGATCACGAGGAGCATGTAGCTCATCGCGGCGGCCTCGCCGTACATCGAGTCCTGGAAGTAGCGGTAGAGGTGGTAGCCGCTGATGCGCGCGGCCTGGACCGTCTGGCCCCCGATGGAGAGCGACGTGCCCCCCGTGTTGTCTGTCAGCGCGTAAACCTCCGCGAAGGCGTTCAGCGAGCCGACAGTGCCGGTGATGGTCAGGAAGAGGATGATCGGCTTGAGCAGCGGCAGCGTGATGAACCGGAGCTTCTGCCATGAGGACGCCCCGTCCACGTCCGCCGCCTCGAAGATCGACTGGTTCATGTTGTTCAGGCTGGTGAGGAAAAGGATCATGCCGAAGCCGGCGTTCTTCAGGATCATCGCGATGGCGATGGCCGGAAGGGTGAGCCACGGGTTGGCGAGGACGCCGCCCTCGACCAGAGACTTTAGCCCGATCAACTCCATGAAGCGCGTGAACAGCCCCCCGCTCGGGTTGTAGATCAGCAGCCAGATGATCCCGACAACGTACACGTCGAAGACGTTCGGCAGGAAGAAACCCGTCCTCATCGCGGCAAACAGGCGGGTCTGGCGGTTGAGGAAGATCGCCATCGCGAGCGAGAGCGCCATGCCGGGGAAGATCGTCAGGCACGCATAGACGAACGTCAGGAAAACCGACCACCAGAACACGGGGTCCGCGACGATGACCGCATAGTTCGCGAGGCCCACGAACTCCATCGTGCCGAACACGTTGTAGAAGTCGGAGTAGATGGTGTTGCGGTGCAGGCTCAGCCAGAAGCTGTAGAACACCGGGTAGCCGACGAAGACGATGAACACGAGCATGAACGGCGCGAGGAACGGCAGCGCCGCAAGGTCATGCTTCAGGGTGATCCGGTCGGTTGGTCGGGATGCCATGGGATGCGATTCGCACGCGCGCGGAACGGGGCGCGAGCGGGATCAATCGACCTTCCCGTACGATTGCCATGCGCCGACGGACGCGGGCCCGACGCTGACGCCAATGTTGAACTCGCCCAGGGCATAGTTGCCGGTTTCCTCGAACAGGACGAGCGTCAGGCGCTGGTTGTTCCCGGTGGCCAGCCCGTTCAGGGTGAACCGGTAGCGGTTGCGGTCGGTCTTGGTCGCCTTGTTGGAGCCGTTCAACAGGCCCTGCGTGACCGGGTTGGACCCGGCGGGCAGGTTCCAGAAGTAGTGCATCGAGTTGCCGGTGCCGTCGGGGTTGTCCACGACGAAGCCGTAGGTGGTCGTATTGATGTCGCCGATGCCGGTGGGACTTGGCGGAAAGACGAGCGCGATGTCCGGGTCCAGCCTGTCCACGTAGATCACCTTGCGGAACTCTCGGTAGATCGGCGGGAGGGTGCTTGGCGTGCGCGGAAGGAAGGCAATCGCCGTGAGGTAGTTGTAGCCCTCGGGAATGTCGGGGTCCGTCAGGTCCACATCGATCGTGTAGGTCCCGGTGCCGCCCGTGTGGCTGATGCTCTTCGAGGTGAAATCCTCGAATCCGCCGACCAGCGGGCTGTCCACGCCATACGTGATGCCAAAGTCGCCGCTGGTGCTCCCATCGACGTCCACGCCGTAATTCCACTTGATGAGCGCGTTGTCCTCGAGCGCCCCGGACTGGTCGATCTGGAGCCGCACCTGCGCGGTGTCCGCCGTCACCACGTCTACCGCGGTCAGTCGCTCGATCCCGTCCGGCGTGGCGAGCGGATCCGCCGGGATCGTGGAGGCCACGTTGTCCACGCCGAAGGTGCCGTTGGGCGGGTTGATGGTATAGATCGCGTAGCTCCCCGCGGGTACGGTGACCGCCGCAGTTGAGCCCGCCACCCCGAGGGTGACCGTCGGGGAGACACCCGAGTTGCCGGTCTGCTCCTGCAGCGTCACGTTCTGGAACCCGTTCGCCCCCGCCGTCACGGTCACGTTGCCGTTCAGCACCACGAGGAGCGTGTTGTTCAATTCATAGGCGACGCTGCACCCGTTCGTGCCGCGCATCTCGAATGCGTTGGAGACGTTCGCGACGTGCTGGTTGTTCATCCGCACGAGGGTCGTGATGATGTTGCCGAACTTGCCGAAGGCGTCGCCTCGATGGTTGTTGTTCGGGAAGGGACGGTTGGGATCGAACTCCCGCGCGTTGTAATAGACGATCGGGGTCCCCTTGCGCGTCATGATGTGCGCATAGGCCAGGTTGTCGTTCCCCGGCGGGTCCCCGATGGCACCCGTGTCGTGCGATGACACGAACTGGACGCCGGCACTGCCGTCCTGTCCATTGCCGTCGCCGGCATCGACGGACGCGCCGATCCAGTCCACGGGGCAGGGGTTGCCCATCGCGAACTTGAGCGGGAAGTCGAGGACTGTGCGGTCGGCCTCCGACCCCGGGGTGGTCACGCGCTTATGGTAGGAGAGCATCGCTCCAATGTCACTTGAGCCGCCGACGTACTCGCCGAAGGAGAACGGCGTCTTCTGCCGGCCCCAGAAGTCGCGCCCGCGCTTGCGTGCTGCGAAGTCGAAGAAGTTGTCGTAGAACCACGTGGGCGAGTGCTTCACGGCATCGAGGCGAAAGCCATCCACTCCGTTCACCTCGAGCATCCATTGCGTGTATCGCATCAGCATGCCCGTGGCGTTCTCCGCGGTCGGGTCGCCGGCCAGCGGGTCCGCCAGGTTGAACGGCTTCACGCCGTCCGTGTAGGGCGAGGCGAGTTGCTGATCGGGGTAGTACCGCGCGTTTTCGGTCTTGGCCTGCTGGTAGGGGATGTTCTGCGGATTCCCTACTTCGTTCGGGTGGCGGATGTATGGGTGGTTCGACTCGTGCTTGATGTCGATCAGGCCGGCGATGCGACAGTTGAGGGGGTCCGAGTTGCAGTCCGGCGCGGGGAAGCTCGCCGAGGGGCAGATGTTGCGGAACTCGAGGTCGAACGGCAGGCTCAAGTCTCGTCCGCTCATGACGAAGCCGGGGTACCCGCCCTCGCCGATGGCCCAGTTGAGCTGGCACGCCCCGGAGACGGTGTCCCCACGGTAGCCGTCGCTGAACCCGTTGTGGTTGTAGACAGTGTCGAAGTAGATATAGATGCCCGCCCTGTGCGCCCCATCGATGAGGGAGCGAAGGCTTGTCTCGCTGCCGTAGAGCGTGGGATTGGTTTCTGAGCCGAGGTCGAAGCGGTCGAAGACGTCGAAGCCGACCGAGAAGTTGGAGGAGTCCGCGCGCGCTGCGGGTGGAAGCCACATCGCCCCGTATCCGGCCATGAAGACATCGGGCATGCGCCGCTCGATCGTCTCCCACTTGCTTTCGAAGTACTGGATCGTGGGGCGGGCCTCGACGCTTGTGCCGCCCGCGGCCAGCAGGGCGGCCGCCGCGAGTGATGCACGCGCGCAATCGCGCAGGCTGTGGGTTCGGCGCGGATGCTTCATCTTCTCGGTCCTCTCGATGCGTGGGTCGGGGTTGTTCTGTGCCTAGCGGCGCACCTTCAGGACGATGCCCGAGACGGGCGGCAGCGTGACGATCAGCCGGTCCTTCTTCGTGCCCTTCGCGAGCTTGCCCTCGCCGAATACGCGCTTGGGCGAGCGGAACCCGCGGTCCAGGATGTCCTGGGAAGGCGCGGGCACGGCGACGTTCTGGATCGAACTGCTGTTGTTCAGGACGACGACGAAGGCGTCGCGGCTGTCGCCGGAGTAGCGCAGGTACGCGATGCAGTCCTTGTCGTCGTCCGCCTTCAGGGTCATGTAGTCGCCTGTGCTGAGGACGGGGTTCTTCGAGCGGAGCGCGAAAAGCGACCGGAAATAGTCGCGCAGCCTTCCATCAACCGCATAATCGGGGCTGTCGTAGGGCATCAGGTCGTCCCACCACATGGGCATGCGGTTGCGCGGGTCGTCTGCGCCAAACATGCCGACCTCGGTCCCGTACCACACCATCGGCGCGCCGATGTAGGTGGATTGGAACATCGCCATGAGGCGCAGGCGCTGGTACTCGATCGCGCCGGGCTTCTTGTCGAAGTAGTTCGGCCCGTTGTCCTGAAGGCGGTTGTTGCCGTCGAATGGCAAGTCCGGGTTGGCGAGCCGGCTGACCCAACGGTCGGTGTCGTGGCTGTCGTACAGGTTCATGAGCACTTCGTTGATCGCGCGCGGGTAGCGGATGCGCAGGCGCGCGAGCTCGCGGTCGAACTGCGAGGCCGTCGTCTTCTGCGACTTGTTGCCGAAGAACCGGAACGCCGCCTGGGAGAACTGGTAGTTCATCACCGCGTCGAAGGTCTCGCCGTCGAGCCAGTACTCCGCGGGATCCCATATCTCCCCCGTGATGTAGGCCTCGGGGTTGATCGACTTCACGAGGCGCCGCCACTCGACCCAGTACGGGCGCGGGATGTGCATCGGCACGTCGAGGCGCCAGCCGTCGATCCCGTCGGAGGGGTCGCCGTCCCCGTTCGGGTCCATCCACCGTCGCGTGACGTTGTTGATGTGCTCGACGAGGCTCTTCGAGTAGAGGCCCGACTCCGTCTTGCGGAACTCGGGAAGCCCGCCGAACCCGCCCCAGCCCGAGTACTCGAACGGCTCCCATGACTTGATGTCGAACCAGTCCGCGAAGCGCGACTGCTGGCGCTTCTCCTTCACGTCGAGGAACGCAGGGTGCTGGTCCCCGACATGGTTCCAGACGCCGTCGAAGATGATCTTCATCCCGCGCTTGTGCGTTTCCTCGATCAGGCGGAGCAGGTCCTTGTCCGACTCGGTCCACTCCCAGGTGGAGGCGTCGAGCAGGTCCTCGCGTGCGGCCGCCGGGTAGTATCCGCCGGGGACGCCATAGCCGTCGTCCGCGTGGACGTAGTTGCGCGCGTTGTACTTGTGGGAACCCTGCGCCTCGAACACCGGGTTCAGGTAGATGGCGTTCGCGCCGAGCGACTTGATGTAGTCGAGCTTTTGCACGAGACCGTCGAAGTCCCCGCCGTAAATGCGGTTGTACATCGACCACTTCCAGAAAGTCTGGCCGTTTTCGCGCTCGTACGGAAACTCCGTGTACCACTCGGAGCGCCATGGATGCGCCTGGGGTGGGAAGTCCCTGACGGGCTCGGTTCCCCGGAACTCGGGGTTGTTCTTCGCATCCCCGTCGCGAAACCGGTCCACCATGACCTGGTACCAGATGGCGCGCCGTGCCCAGTCGGGCACGTCCACCTTGCGGGCCGAGTTCAGGTCGAGCGTGAACTCGCGATCATAGGGGAACTCCTGCGTCGCGTCGGTGGCGGAGAACGAGTACTTGATCGTGACCGGCGCCACCTTGCCGCGGCGGGAGGGCTTGCCGCGCTGGATGGCGTGGAAGTGGTACTCGTAGTAGTCGTACTGCGCGTCGGAGGCGGCGTGTTGCATGGTGGCCGTCCTCGCGCCCGACCCCGCGTCGTACTTGACGGTGACCGAATCGACGTCATTCAGGAGAGTACGAAACCTGAGGACGGCTTCACCGGCGTTCAGGGCGTCCACAAACAGGGGCAGCGCAGGATCATGGAGGAAGGCCTTGGCAAGGGCGTTGCCGTCGCCGCGCTGGGCCCGTGCCCCGGCGATGGTTGCGTAAATGCCCAGCCGCAGGATCGAGTTCTTGCCGCCGTAGTTGTCGTCGATGTTGGCGGGATTGAGGGGGTCGGTGAACCAGCCGTCCGCGCCGCCGACAAACTTGTAGTGGTACTCCCCCGCCTTGATCCTCGCGGTCACGCGATAGAATCCCGTCGCATCCGGCCCCTCCATGGGGAGGTCCGTGCGGCTCCAATTGTTGAAGGCCCCGGCGACGCCGGCATTCGAGACCTTGAATCCGGGGTTCCACTTGAAGGTGACGAGGTACTCCTCGTTGCCGATGTCCCAGACTTCCGTGCTGGGGGAGACCGGGAAGTCGACGGCCTTCTTGTCGAAGGTCTCCGTGCCCGGCACGGGGCCGGCAAGCAGGGGCATGGAGGCGCCCAGGGCGAGCGCGATGAGGAGCGAGGCTTGGCGAAGTGTCATGATCCGCCCATGGTTCGGATGGTGGGAATGGACCCGCCCCTGCCAAGGGATGCCCAATGACAGGGGCGGGGGTCATGCAGGAGTCCGTGCGGGGAGGTCCCCCGCGGTAGATCAGTTGTAGAGGTCCCAGCTCGTCGCTGCGGCCGGCGATCCCGGATCGAAGATGGCGGCGCGCTGCGGCTTGGTGGCACCGATGCCCACGCGGCCCGTCACGGTGTCCATCTGGAACGTGAGGGTCTGGAGCGCCGTGTAGCTGATCTGGCTCTGGCTGTTGTTGCCGCTGATCGTGAGGCCATCGTCCGGCCCGCCGAGCTGGATCGTGAAGCCCGAGTCCGCGGTGCCCTGACGGCGGCCAACAGCCTTGAGGTTCTCGTTCGTGCCACCGACGTTGTCGAGTTCCGTCAGCTTGACCGCGAAGACGCCGTCACCTGCCGTGACGTCGCCGCTGGTTGCGGTCTGGCCGTCGTCGAATCCCGCCATCGCGGCCACGTCTGCGTTGTAGTCGGTCGAACCGAAACCGGACTGCCACTGGCCGACGGGCTGGACGTAGCTGAACGTGTTCAGCGGCGCCTTGTCCGCGGCGTTCACGACGGCGACGATCTCCGTCTGCGGATAGTACGGATCCGAGTACGTGTTCTTGTCGAACACGACGAGGACGGACTGGTTCGGCGTGGTAGTCGTGAAGGGGTAGTTGCCGGTGTCCGGGAACGATGGCCCAACGCCCTGGCGGACGCGGACCGTGTAGTCGCCAGCCGTGGCAACCACGAACGCCTTGCGGTAGACGCCGTCGACGGCTGCGCCCATGTTCTCGGTGGAGGTGTACGCCTCGCCCCATGCGGAGCTCTGAGCAAAGAACGGCGGACCAGGAACGGCCGAGGAATTGAAAGCGCGCACGCGCCCTGTCCTGGCGTTCACGGTGAAGATGATGACGTCACTGGGGTTGAGGACGGTGAAGCTGAGGTTGCCGCAGCCACCCGTGTATCCGCCGTTGGACATCGAACCGGGATTGTTGAACGCGCTGTTGATGACGACCTTGAAGTCCTTGGATCCAGCGGAGTAGCCGGTGCCCGTGCCAACATAGATGTCGTTGCCGGCTGCGTCGCCGTTGCCCGTGTCGGTCAGGAGGACCGCGTCGGCGCCGTTCACGTCGAAGCCGACGGTCTGGAAGCTCCCGACGGCCTTGATGGTCGTCGCCGCGGCGAAGACCTCATCAAGCGCGTCGGTGTAGGGGATGCCCGCCCCCGTGGGTGCGACGCCGTTCTCGGGGACGAATCCGTCGCCCTGGAGGTTCGTGTCGCGGAAGAACTTCACGGTGCCGCTGGAGGGGACGGTGAACTTTGCGTTGTCGAAGCCGCAGTCGGGCGTCGAGGAGGCGAAGCCGGCGGTCGCCCACTTCCAGTCAAAGTTCGTGCCCGGGGTGAGTCCCGATACGGTCGTGGTGAAGATGCCGTCGCCGGCAACCGCGTCCCCGTGGGAACCGTCATCGAATCCAGCGAGGTCCGCGGCGGTGCCGCCACCCGCGGTGCCCGTGCCCGGGGAGAAGGCCGGCGTGGTGAAGCTGCCCGTCACGTAATACTGGGCCGGGGCGCTGCCAGCGACCAACGCGAGGGCCGCTGCAAAGGCAAAAACGACTGTCTTCTTCATCATTCGCTCCTAGAGTTGGGTCTGGGGTTGTTGGGTTCGTGACCAGTTCATCATGGGGGCGCAACCATGGGCCGCGCCCCCGTTGGTTCCTGTTAGTTCTTCCCGGTGCCGGGGAGATCGCTCACGACAACAATGTCACCACGACTGACCGTGCCATTGGTCGGATCGTAAGTGCGAGCGGAAAGAGGCTGCCCGGGGGTTGGGGAAGTTGGGCTGTCGCGGTCGTCGAGGTTGTCGGGGCCGACAGACTTCAGGAGCCACTCACCCTTCGACCGTGCCTCGAGCCGAACCTGGGTCGAAACGAGCGCGCCCCCGAACTGCTGCGCGATGTAGGCCTCGCGGTCGTCACCGTAGTCCCCGAAGTTGGCGACGTTCTTGAAGTCGTCCTTCGAAACGTAGAGGTAGCCCTTCACGGTGCTGGCCACCTTTGGGTCCGTCGGGCTCGACGTCCCGTAGTTCTCCTTGAAGGGCGAGGGCGGGATCGACGTGAGGTAGGCGATCGGGGTGGTGAGGCGGAAGTAGGTAGTCTTGCGATCATTGGCGAACGCGTTGATGCCCTGATCCGTCTCCGGATAGCGATTGGTGTCGACTCGGTAGGATTCGAGGCCCGTGCGGATCGTCCTCATGTCCGCAAGGACGCGCGAAACCTTCGACCGCGTCTGGGCCTCGAGGAAGTTCGGCACCGCGATCGCCGCGAGGATCGCGATGATCGCGACGACGATCAGCAGTTCGATCAGGGTGAAACCGCGGCCCCTGACCCTCAAAATGGATTCACTCATGGATGATTCACCTTTTCCGGCCACCCGGTGCGGGCTGGCCATTTGGCAACGCTGGGTCGGAAGTTCAAAATCCGCGCAAACCCTTTACCTGATGCGGACCCTTTGTCTCTTCCGACCGGACAGAGGATTCCTGACGGATTCCGCGTCCTGCGTCAAGCGCTTCTGGAAAGCCTTAATAGTCTGGAACCGCCTCCTGAAACGTTTCATGGAAAGGGTCAATCGATGTGCGCGGGAGGTGTTCCAGCTCAGGAACGCGCTCGCAACGCATTGATTCTTGGCAGTTTGTGCCGCGCCGAGAATTGGGATTCTGAGTGATGGTCGTGAGGATCCACGTGCGGATACGGTACTCCGGACAGGCAACGCGACCTCGTTCAAGTGGCCGACATCGCCGGGCTAACGGCCTCGTAAGGTTTATTCGGGGGCCTGCTTCGTGAATTCGACCGTCAACGGTTCCGCAAGATTCGAGCGGACCTTGAAGCTGACGGACTCCATCGTGGCGGTGCGCACGATGGAGTAATCCCCCGGCGCCAGCCGCGCCTCGACGCGCGACCCGGTCAGTTCCAACAGCGTCTCCGGGGTCTTCGTCCCCGCCAGGGACATGACCACGAATTGCTCGGTTTCGCCGATGGACTCCCCCGCGGTGGAGAAGGGCCATATCCTGACGAGGGGGCGCTCCGCGCAGGGCAGCGACAACTCCACCAGTTGGTCCGCATTGAGGGTGAGGAACCGCGCGCCGGCCTCGTCGCGATTCACGGTCAGGCGCGCGCGGCCCGCCGGGACGTTGGCGAACTCGAACCTGCCGTCGAATCCGCTGCGTGTGGTCCTCCGATCGGGTGAGGGGACGTCGCTGCCGAAAAGCGCCAGGTTCGTGACGAGTTCCAGCTCGGCGCCGACGCATGCCGTGTTCGCCTCGTTGAGGACGGCGCCACGGAGCGTCGCAGTCCCGCCGAGCGGCACCATGGCGACCGAGTCGTCGGGGGGTCGGAGCACGGCGCCAGCCAGCGACTTGCGCGTCGCACGGTCGCGCACCGTCAGCACGTACTCCTCCCCCGCCTCGAGCGAGGAGACGCGCACCAATCCCGTTTCACTCATGGCAATCGCGGGTGTCGGCCAACCCTCGACCAGTTGCTCCGGCTGCGACTGGGGGGACTGCGCATCCCCGCCGACGCGCTGAACAGTAGCCTCCAGTTCGGCGATCGGATGGAGCGAAACCCCGAGCAGTTTCACCGTCATGTCGGACACGGGCCTGAGGGCCACGGCGACGTTGTGCATTTCCTCGCCCGCCCCGACGCGCAGTTTCGCGCGACCGGTCAGCGTCTTTCCCGCCACGCGCGAGAGCCCGACGAGGACCACCTCACCCGAGGGGAGGTCCATCACTTCGAAGCTTCCGTCGGCATCCGTGGCCTGGGAATCGGCCATTCCCGTCGCGGCGATCCTCGTGGGTTCCGGGGGTGCCGAGTCTGAGGAGGCCAGGGTGACGCGACCGTTGGCCCGCCCCAGCGGATCGAGCGTGACCTCCATCGGGGTCGCGGGCAGCCGGGTTTCCCCGAGCCTCCGGGTTGCATACCCCTGTGCCTCGACCTCGACGAGGTAGGTCCCGCGCCGCAGGCCGAGGATGCGAAACCGCCCGTCGGCGTCGCTCTTCGCGGACTGCGTCGCGCCGAACCCCGTCAGCCGCACGTTCGCCCCCATGATCGGTCGGCGCTGGGGATCGAGGGCGCGGCCCACGATCTCCGTTCCCTCCTCGAGGACAAAGTTCAGCTCGGCGCGCGTCTCACCGGCGAGCGACTTGAACTCGAGGGTGAGGGGATCGGGGATGAGGAACGCCTCGGTCCGCGGGGAGCGCGCAATGGAGAGCTTGATCCTTGGCGCGGCAGTAAGCCGTCCCTCGAAGAGGCCGGTCGAATCCGTGGTGGCGATCGCGGTCGGCGCGGACTTCGGGACGGGGCCGGTGCCATAGCCGCGCACGATGCGCTCTGCGGAGAGGGTGGCCCCCTCGATGGGGCTGCCGGAGGGCGTGATCACCCTGCCGCGCAGCACGACCTCGCCCGGAAGGCGAATCTCGACGGCGAAGGGACCCTCGCCCGTCAGGAAGACCGGGGTGGCCACTTCCGTGGCGATGCCATCCTCGCACAAGCCAACGTCCACGACGGTGACGTCCGGTGCGACCTCGACCTCGAATCCACTCTCGTCGAGGGTGAGCAACTCGGGTTCTGTGGGCGAGCCGTCAGCCGTGCGCTGGGCGACGAATATGGAGACCGGGCGCGTGATCGGCTTGCCGTCGGCCGTCAGGGTAGTTCCGTCGATGACGCGCGCCGAGGAGGCCGGCGGCGTGGGTTCGGCCGCGCTGGAAGGCGTCGGGGATGGACTGGGGGATGGTGTTGGGGTTCCAGGCGCCGCCGTCGGAGTCGTGGAAGGGGGCTGGGCCGCAGTCCCCGCGGGGGAATCGGCGGAACCGCGGAGCATCACGAAGGCCAGCGCGCAGGCCAGCACCCCCGCCAGCGCGAATGCCACGATCGTGACGCCGTTGGATCGATTTCCTGAGCTCATGGGGCTAGGTCGCGCCTATGCCCGCGCGTGCGCAAGTCTTTGAGACCTCTCCCGCGCCGGGCGCCACAAACAGAAACCGCCCTGAGGGGTAGGCAGGGCGGTTTCCGGGGTTGCTGGGGTCTGGTGAAGACTTGCGCGGCGCGGGCTTGCTCGGGCCCGCCGCCTCAATGCTCGGTCGGTGGGGACAGGTTGACCTGCGGGCCGTCGCCCTGGTCCTCGATGACACGCTCGGCCTGCGTACGGGCGATGATCTCAAGCGATCGCCTCACGGATTCGCGCTCGTGCATGATCGACTCCTCGGTCTCGGGGTGCGTCTGGCGATTAACCTCGTCGAAGCTTGTGACGCCGTAGCAGACCTTCAGCCAGCCGTCCTGTCGCATGGTCATCATGCCCTCGTGCACGGCCATCGCGTGCATGTCGTCGCTGGTGGACTGGTGGAGAATGAGTTCGCGGAGCGAGTCGGAGACGGGCAGAGTCTCGTAGATGCCGATGCGGCCACGGTAGCCCGTCATGTTGCACTCGTCGCAGCCGCGCCCGTGCGCGAATGAGATGTCGGCCACGTCCTCACGCGTGACGCCGAAGTCCTCCAGTTCCTCGTCGGACGGTATGTACGGTGAACGGCAGCGCTGGCAAATGGTGCGGACGAGGCGCTGGCCCGCGACGACCTGGAGGGTCGAGCTGAGCAGGAAGGGCTCGATGCCCATGTCGATGAGGCGGGTCACGGTCGAGGCGGCGGAGTTCGTGTGCAGCGTCGAGAGCACGAGGTGGCCCGTGAGTGCCGCCTGCACGGCGATCTGCGCGGTTTCCACGTCGCGGATTTCGCCGACGAGGATGACGTCCGGGTCCTGGCGCAGGATCGACCTGAGGCCGCTTGCAAACGTCAGGCCCACCGCCGGATTGACATTCACTTGGACGA
>CAZUCD010000085.1:0-16003 GCA_964618855.1 uncultured Candidatus Sumerlaeota bacterium | reverse complement strand
CGCTGCTCGAGTTCCACAGAGAGCGTGGCGCATCCGCCGAGCGCGAGCATTGCCGCGAGGAGTGGCGCTAGGAGTAGTGCAGGTTTCATGACCCCGCCACCTCCCTGGCCGACCTTTCCATCGCATCGAAGGCGGCCTCGATCTCGCTCCTTGCTTTCGCCAACTTCTCGCGCAGGTCGGCGACCTTTCCCTTGGCATCGGCCGCCGCTTGAGGCCCTGCCGTCGCCTCCGCGGCATGGGCCTTGGTGAACTCGTCGAGGAGCACATCCGTCTCGGCCAGGAGCTTGGCGAGCGCGCCATTCGCCGCGGGCTTCACCGTCGTGGCATCCACGGCTACGAACCCCTTCTGCAGGTCCGCAAGCTTCTGCCGCCGCTGGGTGAACTCGCGGACCAGATCCGCGGACTCCCCCTGCGTCCTCGACGAGGCCGAGTTGAGTTCCCGCACCACGCGGTCCGACTTCTCGAGCTCCGACCGAATGCCAAGGAACCCGAAGAGCTCGGCGTTGGCCTCATTGTCCTCGGCCGTCTGGATCAGGGCGTTGAGCACGCGGTCCGGATCGCTCGACATCACGATCACGGGCACATGATCTCCGAGGTTGATGCGCGCCGTGCCGCCCAGGACCGACGCGAAGGACTCGGACTCGGCGGCGAGACCCCGTTTGTCGCCACCAAAGTCCTTCAGGAACCCATCGAGCGCATCGCGGCGAACGAGCCCGTGGGCGTAGCGGCTGTTGGAGAGCCACGACTTCGACCTGATCTCGAGTCGAAACTGGTCCAGGACGGGCTCACCCGAGTCGGGGCGCCCGTTGCCGTTCCGGTCCTCGTAGCTGAAGAAGTAGACGAAGTCCTTCGTCTTTCCCCTCGGCCCGAGGATCACGCCCCCACCGGCCGCCGCTGCCGCCACCGCCAGGTCATTGGCTGCGTGCACCCCACCTGTTGCGAGCGCAATCGACAGCACTATTGCGGGACCCCGCAGGGTCCCCTTCGCAGAGAACATGGACTCTTCCCCTCCGGCGACCGGGCCGCGTGCCGGTCCCGCCCATGGGGACCGGCACCGCACGGCGCCGTGCGTTGGTATGTGCCCCGGACATGCGGGACGCGCGGAGGGTCGCAGCTAATGCAAAAAAGTCAAGACAAAAACGATTTGAAAATCAAAGACGTGCCTACGGCTGCTCCCGCTCCACCGTCGCGAACAGCGCCATCGAGAGGTTCCCCGACTCCCGGCGCTCGCCCTTGAAGATCGAGCCCAGCCATGGAATCCCCCCAAGCACCGGCGTCTGGCTCGACGACGTGGAGTTGCGCGTCTGCGTGAACCCCGCGATCTGGACGGTGGAGCCGTCCGACACGCGGATTCGCTGGCGCCGGCGTTGGCCCGCCGTGCCTGCGTTGCGCTCTATCAGGTCCACGTCCAGCAGCACCTGCCGCCCGGCGTTCCGGGTCCCGAGGATCACGTCGAACGTGCGACCACCCCCGTCGATCGCCATCCGCGTGTCCGAGCCGAGTTCGATGAGCGCGTTCGTTTCGTTTGTGACGTTGATGCGGCCCTCGGCCTCGAGCGCCCGAATCTTCCCGGAGAAGCGGTCGTTGGCGTCCCCGACCGTCACTTCCGTTCCCCCCGCGCCCCCACTCGCCGTGACGCGCGGCCGGTCCGTCCTTCCCTCGGAGTTGTACCCGACGCTGGAGGACAACTCGCGCACGGCCGACTCGTCCCCGACCACGGAGCGCAGCGTCACCCGCACGGCTCCGGCCCAGTTGCCGTCGTCCGCCCCCCCCGCATAGTCGTCGGCCGATCCTCCGGGGGTCCAATCCGCAGTGTCAGCGGCGGCCGGGCGGGGCGCGAGTGGCGGCACCAGCTTGAACGCCGTCCCCGCCGCCTCGCGCGCGGACTGACCCTCCATCAGCCGCGACATGAAGGCCTCGACGAATCGCAATTCCTCCTCATGGTTCGAAACGACCGTGAGCCGGCGCGTCTCCGTGTCGCCGTTGAGCTTCGGCCACGCGCGCTTTCCTGGATTCTCGACGAGAACCGGCACTTCCCCCGCCCTTCGCACCAGCAGGATCGTCCTGCCCCGGGACGTCGCGGATACCGTCACCACCTGCACCTCGACGGGCCCCAGCTCCGCCGTCTCGCCTTCCGCGACCACCTTCGTCGGCGCGGATTCCCCCGCCAGGAGCAGGAGCCTCGCCGCCGACTTGCCATCGACCCGCAGCGCGTCGACGTAGAGGAGCGTCAGCCCGCCACCAAGCGCGACGCGCGTCGCGGGCGATATCTCGACGGGCATCCAGTTAGTCGAGACGCCGCCGCTGGCGTCCTGCCAAGCGGACACCGCCCGGCGCAGGTCCCGCCCCGCGTTGTCCATCGCCTCGACGCTTCGGAATGAATAGACCTTCTCCCCTGCAAACAGCGGCGCCTGCGCGAGCAGCGCCACGAGTGAGGCGATCAGCACCAGCGCCATGTTGCTGCGGTTCATCGGTTCGGGTCCCCTTGCCTGCGGCCTTGCCAAGCGCGCCGTGACAGGACACTATCGGCGTGCCTTGGTCCTTTACAATGGACCACTCCCGGGCCGGGCGCGATAGCCGATGCGCGATCTTGTCAAAGTGTTGGCCTTGCTCGGTTTGTGGGGCCATGCGGGGGCTGGGTCCGCGTTCGTGCGGGTTCCGAGCGACGGCGCAGGCCCCGGCGGGACCATCTGCGCGCGTATAGCGTGGCCCGACACATCACCGCACCGCTTCGGTCCGGGCGGGGCGCCCGTCATTGTGGTCGTGCCGGGGACGCTTGATCCGGGGTCCTTCTTCGACGCGGCGCTCGAGGCGCCATTCCTGGCCCAGGGCTTCGTCACCGTCTCCTTCATCTTCCCCGGCGGGACAGATTCGGGCCACTCGAGCGACGGCACCTACGACCAGCGCGGGCCGAACTGTCGGCGTGCTCTCCGGGATGTCGCGCGGTACGCCGCAGGCCTGACGCCAGATCATAAGGGGCTGCGCTTGTCCTCGAGGGTGCCCGGCGGAACGAGGGAGCGCCCCCTGGGGCTCCTCGGCTTGTCAAACGGTGGCATGACTTCAGTGAACGCCCTGGCGCTCGATGCGGAGGGCATGCCTGCGTTCGATTGGTTCGTCGCGTGGGAAAGCCCCATGTCCGCGCAGAACCTCGGGCTCGAACTCCCCATGTGGTACCTCGATCCCGATCCGGACGTGGATGCCGACGGGGACGGGGTTGCCATGAACGACGTCCGCAATGGGGCCTACGCCTCATACGACTTTCCCGGCCTGCAGTTGGACTACTCGCGCATCCGTTTCGACCCGGCCGTGCGGATAGACTGGTCCCTGATCGGTCTGCCGCATGTCCACGAGGGCGCGTTCTACTTCGACAACGATGCCGACGGCGTGTTCACGACGCTCGTGCCGCAATCCATGCTGGCGGACGTCAACCTGAACGGACGGATCGACCCGACCGAGGACTTCGTCCTGATTGGCATGCCGGTGAGCGGCGGCGCCGTGCCGATGAAGGGGATGCTGTCCCCAGCCGCCGGTGCCGCGGCGCAGGCTGCGATGGGCGCGACACCTTGGCCCGCACACTACTTCACGGCGGCGGAATCGGCGGCGTTCTGGCCGGAGCGCGATGCGACCCTCCAGTTTCCCGCCGCCCTCGCCGCCCAGCCCGCCATGAGGGGCATGGCCGTCTTCTTCCGCAGCGACCATGCACAGCACTCGCACGACCACGCGCACGTGCTCCACTGCGCCAACGGCTTCGCCTCATCCTCGCGGTGGTTCCGACTCAATCCGGACCGCAGCTACGTCGAGTCCGTCGCCGGGGTCGCCACGCCCTCATACCGCGACACGGATGCAAACCTCCCCGCCACCCCCGGCCAGATGCCATCCCTCGCGCAACCGGACGGGCCGTTTCCCGGGGTCCTGCTCACCATCGCGGCCGCGTGCGCGGAGATGGCCGACCGTTCCTACCACGCGCGGTGGGAACCGAATCTCGACTCGGTGCTCGCCGGCACCGCCTCCGCGAGCCCATCATGGCTTGCCCTGGAGTGATCCCGAACCCCAGGCCGTCCTGAAGGCGGCGATGGTGTAGAGCGTGCCCGTGGCCAGCACGGCTCGCGTCTCCGCCGCCGCCGCGCGCAGCGCCTCGAGCCCCGAGGCGTGGCCCTCGGCAGGCAGGCCCGCAGCACGCGCCGCTTCCGCGACGACCTCGGCAGGGGCACCCCGGCCCCCGGGAACCTCATGGCAGTGGGCGCACGCGATCAAACCACTCTCCGCAAGTGCTCTGCAAAATCCGCTGATGTCCTTGTCCGCCTGCATCCCGAGCACCAGCGAGTAGGGCCCGCGCGCCGGCGCCTCACCCGCCGATTCCCACTCCGCCAACGACTCCCCGAGGCATTGCGCCGAGAGCGGGCAGTGCGCCCCGTCGAGGACCAGCGTCCCCGCGTCGCCCCGCACGACCTCAAGCCGCCCCGGCCACGTCGCCTTTGCCGCCCCCGCGAGGAGCACCTCGGGATTCGCGCGACCTTCGCGGAACATCCACGCTGCTGCCAGCGCCGTTTCCAGATTCGCCGCCTGGTGAAGGCCATGCAGGCGCAGGGCGACCCGATGCGCAACGCCGTCCGGGCAACGCACGTCCACCACCATTCCGTCGGCGCCCGTCCGGGGGTTCGATGCCTCGAAGACTTCGCAGGCCCGCACGAGGGGACAGCCCACCTCGCGAGCGTGCGCCTCGAGTATCGGCATCACCTCGGGAAACCTCTGCCGCTGGACCACGACGGGGACGCCGGGCTTCATGATGCCAGCCTTTTCCCGCGCGATCTCCCCGATAGTCCCGCCGAGGATGCGCTGGTGATCCAGGCCGATGGCCGTGATGGCGCAGACCTTGGGGGCGACGATGTTTGTGCAGTCCAGCCGCCCCCCGAGGCCCGTTTCCCAGATCACGGCTGAGCAGGCCCCATCGCGGAAGCCGACGAGCGCCATCGCCGTCAAGTACTCGAAGACCGTCCTGTAGTCGGCCGCCTCCGCCGAAGGCGCCCCGACCCCGGCCTGTTCGCAGATGGCGTCGAAACGGGCGCACTCCTCGTCAAAGGCCGCGCGGTCGAGAGCGACGCCGCCGATGCGGATCCGCTCCCCTATGTGCTCGAGGTGGGGGCTTGTGAACAGGCCGGTCGTCTCCCCAAGGGTGCGGAGGATGGACTCCGCGAGGGCCGCGGTGGAGCCTTTCCCCTTCGTGCCGGCGATGTGGAGGAATCGCAGTCCCCGGTCCGGCGCGCCCAAGTCGTCGACCCAGCGACGCAGCCCCCCCAAATCATAACCCCGCTCGTCGTAGGGACGCGCGAGCGGGGTCTTTTCAAGATCGAGCAGCCTTGATAGCAAGGGTCCGTGCGGGGCCCGGGTGGTCCCGTTCATCCTTTACGGGTCGATGATCAACGACGACCCTCCGCGCTTGCCACCGATCGGGTTGCGGTCATCCGTCACCCAGGTGTCGTTCACGTTGTACCAGTACTCGTAGGTGCCCGGCGGAAGGTTGAAGAGGATGCCCCAGTTCCCGTCGCCACGGGGGAACATCGGGTGCTCCGCGTAGTCGTCGAAGTCCGCCACGAAGGACACCTTCTGGGCGTCGCGGTTGTAGTAGTTGAAGACGACCGGATGCGTTCCATCCGCCTGGCGCGCGCCGACCTCGGGGCCCGGCATCGGCCCGACGATCACCGTGCTCGCCTTGGAACCGAGTTCGTGGATGAACTTCGAGAAGCGCGCGTTCGGATCGATCAACTTCTTGCCGTCGATGAAGAACTGGTAGTGGTAAAGGCCGTTCGAGAGGTACAGGTCGATGTACCACATGCCGGAGGCATCGCGGTTCATCGGAAGCGAATCCTGCTTCCAGTCGTTGAACTCACCCATGATGGCGACGATGTACGCAGAGGGAGCCTCGATCTGGAACCGGACCTTGGATGTCCCTGGGCGCTGCTGCAGGACCAGGATGCTGGGGTCGTACGTGGCCTTGATGACGGCGAGGTTGCCGCCGCCCCCGGCGGCCGTGCCGCCGGCTCCCGCGGCCGTCCTCGGAATCGCCTTGAGGTAGTCCGGGAACTCGTTGGGCGGTTTGTAGCCGATGGCGCGGAACAGCTCGTTGCCGGCGGGGGAGTAGAACACCACCGTCGGCACCTTCACGATCTGCATCGACCTCTGGAGGTCGGGGTTCGAGGAGATGTTCACTGCGGCGAGCTCGAAGTTCTTCATGTCGCCGACGATTGCGGGGGTGCGGAAGGTGATCTGCTCCATGTCCCGGCAGGCGTATGCCTGGCGCGTGTAAATGTAGAGCAGGAGGGGGCGACCGGAGGCCTTGGAACTCGCCAGCGCCGCGTTCGGGTCCTCCTTCCACTGGAGCTCGGCGGAGGACATGACCGCGCGGTCCTGCGCTGGTGCGCCCATCGGAGCGAGCGCGAGCGCCAACAGCGCAAGGGCCGCGGCCGCGATCATCCGGCAGTATGGTAGATGCGCTCGAGTCATGGTTTCGGTCTCCGCGCGGCCTTGTTGGATTGGACCATTCACTTTTCAGACCCCTGCGATTCAAAGCAACCCATTTTGCTCCGGAGGTGACGCTGCCGGGAACCCTTTATGGGCGCTTCAATTCACAGTGACCACCCTCAGTTCGGCGGGGTTTGGGCAGGCTTCTCGCGCCGCAGCCTTCCGGAGTGGTACACGATCCCTTCAGGGACACCCTTCTGGAGCGAGAAGCCCTCCACGTAGTAGGTCTCCCCGTCGACCCATTCCCGCAGGAGCGTCAGGCCCTCCGGCGTGTCGTTGGTCCAGGTGATGGTCCCGCTGTCGTCGATCTGGCCGTGGTAAACCTCCTTGCCCGCGTCGCCGCTGATGGTGCGCACAAGCATCCGCCCATCGAGCGTCTGCTGCCCGGAACGCCGCAGCGGGACACCCGTGGCCCGCGCTTCGCGCCACTCGACCAATTGTGTCGCGCCATCGTAGGCGCCGAAGTTCCGCGTGCTCCTGACTTGGGCGACCACCGTCCCGTCGGGGGCGGAAGTCTTCAGCGAACCGATCCACTCCCCTGTCCAAAGGGTGTACGGGGACTCCTGCATGAGGCCGACGGACTGGAGCGCGGCCTTGGCCCTCATCCGGTCCGCCGCAGAAATCATGAGCAGCATGAGCAGCGCCCCGCCCCCCGCGAAGACGAGGAGCCTGCGCCAATCCACCAGGCGGTCGAGTCGTGACAGGGTGCCGGTTACTTCCACCGGGGATGCCTCGAACATGTCCTTCATCGAATGCTGTGATTCCTTCGCGTCGGGGTCGGGGAGCAGAACCGCATTCCCCCCCGGGCGCAACCCGTTCCCAAATGACTAGGGACCCCCGGGCCGAACGTCACGGGGAAATTGCGGGGTGGAGCCCCGGCGGCCCCCTCCCACCCCCCACTTGGGCGGCGGTCCGATTCGGGTTGCGCAGGAGGTGCCGCGCGGGCGACCCATTTGGATGCACCGTGCAGCGCCCTCCAGCTTCGCGTTCCACCACGCCGCGTCCAAGACGCCCGCGGTGGGGGGCGCCGCGCCAAACCGAAGGAGCCGTCCATGACGATTCACCGCGCCCGCGAGCAACGCCACATGCCGGGCCGCCTCTCTTCGTCACTTGCAAGCCTCGCCCTTGCCGCCGCCATCGCCATCACAGCATGCGGATCAGGGGAGTCCCAGGCCCCCCCCAAGCCCGCCAGCTCCGGCGAAACCGCCCAGTCCGCCCCCCCCAAGTCGGATGCACCTGCGTCAACGCCGGCGCCGAAGAAGGAAGTCGCCGCCTCCGACGACGCCAACCCCTACGCAAAGTATACCGAGGAGCCCAAGGTTGACGAGTTCAACCTCGACGTGAAGGCGGGCAAGGTCGGCTCCCCACACCGCGGCGGAAAACTGCGCATGCGGTCACCGTCCGACTTCCAGCACTTCAACGTGACCAACGTCACGGGGCAGCCCGAGCGCGTCGCCCTCAACATGATGTCCGACTCCCTCGTGGACATGGACTACTTCAGCTTCGAGACCTACCCAGTAATCGCGTGGCACTGGTGCGAGGGGGACCTCGTAAAGCTTCCCGGCCAGGACGCGCAGTCAGGCCGCGTCATCAACCGCACGGACTCCGAGGTCACGTTCGTGCCGGACGCCCGGATCGACACGTACAACCGCTTCGACGTGGTCGACGGGGAGCACCTCAAGAGCGGCGACGGCTCCATCAAGCTGAAGGAGAACTGGGGCGGCGGCACCGTCACGGGGCGGCTCACCGTGTTCCCCCACACGGTCAAGGTGGACACTGGCTACGACGAGGCCCTCAAGGCCAAGGCCGTCACGTACAAGATCGCCGACCTCGACACGTGGGTTGACGACAGCGACGCGGCCGCCAAGCCGGAGCCCTTCGTCAAGCCCCACTGCGTGTTCGAGTTCTTCATCCGCGACGGCGTGAAGTGGCACGACGGGCAGCCCCTGACCGCCGCCGACGTGAAGTTCACGCTCGACGAAGTCATCCTCAACCCCGACGTCGACTGCGCCCCGGCCCGCACGGGCTACGAGGCGATCGAGCGGGTCGAGCTGTTCGGCGGCGACAAGGCCGTCCGCATCACCAGCAAGCGACCCTTCTTCAAGGCCCTCGACGCCTACGGCTTCGGCATCGGCAACCGCTATGTGCTGCCGCGCCATGTGTTCAAGCCGGAGCAGTACAGCGGCGACTCCAAGGGCTTCGCCGAGATGTACAACTCCCATCCCTTCAAGCGCCAGCCCATCCTCACGGGTCCCTACAAGATCAAGGAGTGGAAGGAGGGCAACAGCCTCACCATCGTCCGGAACGAGGACTACTGGGCCAACAAGCTGCCGGAGGGTGCCATCCCCTTCTGGAAGCCGGAGATGCCCTACATGGACGAGATCACGTGGGTCGTGATCTCCGACAAGCAGGCCGCCGTGAAGGAACTGGAGAAGCAGGCACTCGACGGCGACGTGGACGTAGAGCCCGACACGTGGCTTCAGGACCTCACCAACTCCGAGTCCTTCAAGAAGATCATGACGCGGGCGGAGCGCAGCAGCTTCGGCTACGTCTACATCGGCTGGAACATGCTGAACCCGATCTTCCGCGACAAGGACACGCGCCGCGCCCTTGCGATGCTGATCCCCCGCGACGAGATCGCGCGCGACCTCCACGACAACCTCGCCGCCCCCGTCAACGGCCCGATGTACTTCAAGTCACCCGCCTACGACCCCACCCTGCCCTTCATCGACTACGACCCCGAGGGCGCGAAGCGGCTCCTGCGCAAGAACGGCTGGAACGACCGCGACAGCGACGGCATCCTCGAGAAGGAAATCGACGGCAAGATGACGCCGTTCAAGTTCCGCTACATGTACCACGGCGCGCGCGACTACCACCAGAAGATGGCCGACGTCATCAAGGAGAAGCTCGGCCAGGGCGGCATCGCCGTCGAGTTGAGCAAGCTCGACTGGACCATCTTCTCAGACACCATCCGCGACAAGAAGTTCGACTCCTGCCGCTTCGCGTGGACCGCCGACATGGACCCGGACCTCTACCCCATCTGGCACAGCAGCCAGTCGCGCGACAAGGGCGACAACTTCGTCTCCTACAAGAACCCCCGCGTGGACGAGCTCGTCCTCGCCATGCGACGCGAGTTCGACCCGGTCAAGCGCTGGGAGATGGGCCGCGAGGTGCACCGCATCATCAACGAGGACCAGCCCTACTGCTTCCTCTTCAATTTCCAGGAACTCTACTTCCTCCACCGCAACCTTCAGGGCATCAAGCTCTACCCGAGCCCGTATCCCCACAACTTCTCGGAATGGTACTGGGCTGGCGACCCTCCGCCTGGCGCGAAGTCGGATTCCGCGAAGCAGGGAGGCTGAGCCCGCCCCGTGGGCAAGTACCTCATCAAGCGGGTCCTGCTGCTGTTCGTTACGCTGTTCGGGATCACGCTGATCACGTTCATCCTGACGCGCCTGACGCCCGGGGATCCGGCCGCCATGAAGGTCTCGCCGGGCGCCGGCGGAAACGTGCGCGCGCAGGTCGGCTTTGACGACCTCCTCGAGAAGAACCGCCGCAACCTGGGCCTCGACAAGCCCATGCTCCTCAACTTCAACTTCGAGGACCGCGACTACCTGGCGGAACGCGCCCTCGACGACTTCCTGCGCCAGGAAAAGCTCTGGCAGGACATCGGCGAAAAGGCGCTCGTGCGCGTGAACACGATTGCCTTCCCCGCGGCTCTTGCCCGCCTCGAAACCGTGGGAACGCCCAACGCCCGGCCCATCGTGAACAGCAAGGGCGAGCCGGTCGACCTCCGCAGGCCCGAGGACGCCGTCAAGGCGATGATCGACCTCATGCCCAAGCTCGCGCTCGAGCAGGCCCCCACCGGGATCACCACGCGCGAACAGGCGCTTCAGCACTGGCGCAAGTGGTACGACACCAACAAGCCCAGGTTCGAGGATGCCGCCGTCAGGAAGGCCGTCGCCGACTACTTCGAGGGGAAGTCGGACGTCATGGGCGTGCGCCGTGCGGGTGGGTTTGCAATCCCCTACCTCATGAAGGAAATCGACGACCCAAAGCGCGGCGAATACGCCAACGCGGCGCTCTCCGCGATCACCACGTTCAACTTCCTCTCCGCACCCGATGCGTGGTCGAAGGAGAACGGAAGCGTGATCACGCGCTGGGAGTCCTTCTGGCGCCGCGACCGCCCGCGCTTCATCACCTACAACAGCCTCCAGCACGGCGCGAACATCTTCCTCAACACGCAGTTCGGCTTCTGGGTCAAGCAGGTCGCACTGTTCGACTTCGGCGATTCCTACCGCCACCAGCGCCCCGTCATCGAGCTCATCAAGGACCGCCTGCCACGCTCGGCCGCACTCGCATTCTCCTCCATCATCCTCGCATACATCGTCGCGATCCCGCTGGGCATCTTCTCCGCGGTGAAAAGGTACACCGTACCCGACCGAATCATCACCGTCATCCTGTTCATCCTGTACTCGCTGCCCTCGTTCTGGGTGGCATCGATGCTGATCATGACCACGACGGGGGGGCAGTTCCCCGAGTGGTTCCCGACCCGCGGCCTCGTCAGCGACGGCAAGGAGTTCGGCACCCCGGGCGTCTCCTTCATGGAGTCCCTCAAGTCCTACATCTGGCACATGGTGCTCCCCGTGCTCGTGCTGACCTACGGGAGCATCGCGTTCATCTCCCGCCAGATGCGCAGCGCCATGCTCGAGACGATCAAGCAGGACTACGTGCGCACGGCGCAGGCGAAGGGCGTCTCCGAGTTCTCCGTTGTCTTCAAGCACACCCTGCGCAACTCGCTCATCCCGATCATCACGATCTCGGCGGGCATCCTTCCCGAGCTCATCGCCGGCTCCGTCATCGTCGAGTCGATCTTCACCATTCAGGGCATGGGCCTCCTCACCTTTGAGGCCATCATCAACCGCGACTACCCCGTGATCAACGCGGAGCTTTTCTTCGCGGCGTTCATGACGCTGCTCGGCATCCTGGTCGCCGACATCCTGTACGCGGTCGTCGATCCGCGCATCAGCTACGAGTGAGCACCGCGCACCCATGACCGAGACCCAAGCCACGAAGGAGACCCCCGAGTCCCGCCGACAGGGGGAGGCGCAGTCCTATTGGTCCCTCGCCCTGCGCGACTTCCGCCGCAACAAGCTCGCGATGGCGGGGCTCCTGCTCATCTTCCTCGTCGTCACCTCCGCCGTCCACGTTCCATTCCTCGCCAACCACCTCCCGCTCTACGTCAGCGCGGTCATCGTGGACGACTACGAGAACGAGATGTTCCTCGCCATGGAGGCGATGGACAAGCTCGCCAAGCCCGGCGCGGACTCCGCGCAGGTTTCCGCGGCACTCGCCGAACTCGAGCAGCGCCGCATCACCATGGCGGAGCACCTCGGCACCGCCGATGCCGCGAGCCTCGACTCCATCATGGCATCAGCGAGGCAGGCAGCCTCCGCCGCCGACCGGGCCGACGCCGTCGCACAGGCCAAGTCGAAGTTCGAGGCCGCATTCTTCGACAGGACGCCCGAACTTCTTCCGCGCAAGTCGTACCCCGCCTTCCGGTCCCTGACCATCTTCGAGCTCTGGTTCATGGCCGCATACTGGTGTGTACTCCTCTTCGCGCTGCCGCTCCGCAGATTCATCAAGGGGTTCCTCCCCTTCGTGGTCGCCGTGGCCATTCCGGCGACCGCCTTCTCCTACATCGTTCGCGAGGTGTGGACGCCCATCACCGACACGCGCAACTACCGCAAGATCACCACCGACCCCGCGTTCAAGGGCGAGGTGATCAGGGCCCTCGTGCCCTTTGGCGAGAACGAGAACATCCTCGAGCGATCCCGCAAGCCCCCGATGTTTGCGGCGCCCACCATCGAGCCCAAGGTCGGCCAGCCCTACCCCAACCCCCACCTGCTCGGCACGGACACGAACGGCCGCGACGTCCTCGCGCGCATGATCTACGGCTCGCGCGTCGCCATGCTCATCGGCATCTTCGCGGTCATGCTGTACACCAGCATCGGCATCGTCATCGGCGCGTGCGCGGGATTCTTCCGGGGAAAGGTGGACCTGATCGTCTCGCGCCTCATCGAGGTTGTCATCTGCTTCCCCTTCCTGATGGTGATCCTGTCGGTCCAGGCGTTCCTCTCGCCCAAGATCCAGAACATCATCATCACGCTTGGCGTTCTGAGCTGGACCACCGTCGCCCGCCTCCAGCGCGGCGAGTTCCTCCGCCTCGTGAACATGGACTTCGTCAACGCCGTCCGCGCGCTTGGCGGGTCGAACGCCCGCATCATCTTCCTTCACATCCTGCCCAACGCGATGGGGCCGATCCTCGTGCTCATCAGCTTCGGCATCGCCGGCTCGATCCTCACGGAGAGCGCGCTCAGCTTCCTCGGATTCGGCGTGCCGCAGCCCATGGCAAGCTGGGGCGACCTGCTGAACAACAGCCGCAGCGACCCGCAGGGCCTGTGGTGGCTCACGCTCTTCCCCGGCATCGCGATCTTCATGACGGTGACATGCTTCAACCTAATCGGCGAGGGCGTCCGGGACGCACTCGATCCAAGGCGCGACAGGTAGGCGCGCCCCGCCGTCCTTGTCACACGAAGGGCGAGCGCCAGATGTGCGCGGCACGTTTCGCGAGCCTGTCCTGCCGACGTTCAATCGACTCGATGTTCCATTCAGACGGCGCATCTTGAGCAACTGCACGCGCCAACGCGTAGCTCGAAGCTGCGTATTGCTGCACCTTGTGACCGAAGTCCGCGTTGCCGACTTCGCGATTCAAGCCGGGTTCCAAGGGCAGGAGATTGCCCAGACGTGCTGCTGCCGCTTGAGTCCTGGGGGTGTCCGCCCAGTGCGCCCATTCGGAACCGGGACTTTCAGGTAGAATGTGTTCGAGGGTGAACCCAGCAGTTCGGTGGTCGCACTCCCCACCGGATGCGTCCGCTTCCAGCTTTGCGAGAATGTACCTGGCGATTTTCTTTCCCCCGCCGCTCGTCGTGAGTTCCATCGATGCGAAGTCCCGAATGAACTTGGCATCCTCCACGTAGATGTCCCTAAGCAGTCCGAAAATCTCCCGCACCGACTTCGCTTGGCCGGCGAGAATTGCCTTTGCGCATCGGTGCGAAGCGGGCTCCAAGCGATGCGTGTTCAGTTCCCCAACTACCGTGAAGCGGAACATCAGAACCGAGACTAGCTGAAGTAGACGTACGAATTCGGGACCCTTATCGAGTTTTTCCCAACCTGCCAATAGCACCGGAGTCATAGCCCGGGTCCCGAAAAGCAGGAGTTCCTCGACAATCTGGCGGGCACCTGGAATCTCCTTCCAGTACTCGTGTACTGGGTCGAACAACGCCGCGTAGATCTCCGCGCGCCGTTCCAGCACATCCAGCAACGCAAATGTCTGAGTAGGGCTCGTCACTTTGTCCCGAACGAGTTTGTAAAGACGCTCGGTTCTCACCTGGGACATTTCGCACAGGTAGTGAAACCGGAGGAACTCCGGGAACTTCTCCGCTTTGACAGTTGCGGTCAGGCGTTGCCACCTGCCCTCAAGTGACTCGAGGTCCGAGGCGGACTGAATCTTTGAGAAGAGATAGTTCTTCATCAGGTCCGTGGTGGAAAGTTCAAGGCCCCTCGCATTGAGCGTCTCGAAAACCGTGTACGCGTTAACTTCATCATCTACCACGATCTCGATGAAGTACAAGCCGCGAGCCGCAGATTCGACGAGGAGGTTTGCGAGAGTCTCGCCTTTCTTCGGGACTGAATCCTCAGCCAACTTTCCCAAGAACCACTCGTAGCACGCCCACAGCAGTCGGTTTGTCTTTTTTTCGCCTCGAATGTTTGTCGGTGGCCGCAACTGCACGATGTGATCTCGAAAGAAACCATCGTTCGTGGAGTTGAGTCGGAGCTTGCTGACCTCCTGCAGCGATCCAAGATGCTTCTCGCCGATAAAACGATTCCGAAGGCCCTGCGCCCGTTCCTCGTTGTCGCTACCATCGACTCCCGACTCCGCCAGGAGGGAAAGCGTCCTAATCACCGAGAGCGCGAAAATCGCGAGAGTAGCGAGACGTTGCTGCCCGTCAATAATCTCAAAAGTGCGGTCGGAGGTCGACCGCAGCACGATCGTTCCGAGATAGTGCCGCTCGTCTGTCTTCTCGGCTAGGCGTTGAATGTCCTCCCAGAGGTCCTCCCATTGCAGTTCCGTCCAGGAATAGTCTCGCTGGTACCTCGGGACCTCAAACTCGCGTCCGTTACCGATCAGTTCCAAGTAGCTTAGCGCCCTGGTCGCCAAAAGGCTCGAACGTGCCATGAGATCAGTCTCTCCTCAGTCGGGTTCCGAACATGAATGACGCCTCGCGCAGGTAGGCAACCCCTACCTCACCAGCCACCCGCTCTGGTCCAGGCCGATCGTTCGCACACTGCCGGCATTGACCACGAACACGCGCCCGTCCTGCAGCCCGACCGCGAGCCGTGGATACCGCGCCGCCAGTGCCGAGATGAAGAACCGCCCGTCGGACGGTGGCACCCACGAACCCAGGAGGGTGGCCGAACCAAGTTCGTTCACCCGGTAGAACCGCACGTTGCGAGGGCCATCCGCGACCGCCAGGAGGTCGTCCCGCAGCCACGCCGCCGCAGTCGCCTCCAGGGTGTCCGCCGCGATCGTCGTCGATGACAAAGGCTTCCCCGCGGCATCAAGCTGGACCAGTTCCACCCCGCGCTGGCGCCGCGGCACCGCAACTTGCAGCCGCCCGTTCATCGCCATCACGCCCTGGATCCTCGACACTGCCAACTGTGCCTGATCGGCTTCCGATTCCGCCCCGGGAACCACGCGCGACACGGCCGTGTTCCGTATCATCGCGAGCGCGTTGCCATCCTCGAACGGCGCGATGACGTCGTCATACACGTCCACCTCCGCAAAACCCTGCCCCACGCGTTCGAAGGCGCCCGCCGAGCGCTCAAGCCTCGCAATCCCGTATTGAAACTGCGCGGCCCACCAAGTGCTGCCCGCACCAGGCGTCAGGGATAGCGTGCCCCCACCCTGTCCCAGGAAGTCCGCGATCGGCCCCGCGGCCGTGTTCGCCGCGGAGAACAACTCGAAACCGAGAAAGTCCGCCGCGCCGTAAAGTTCGTCGTTTGGAAGGAATCGCCACGTTTGGCCGGGGAACCGCGAATCGCCCGGGAACTGGGAGGTCGCGCCCCCGTCCGCCAGCGCCCACGCCATCGGCTGCCCCGGCATGAACCACCACGCGTGCGAGACGGCCAGCGCACTGCCGTCGGCATTCAGCGACAGGGCGGAAATCGGGGGCAGTTGCCCGGTGATAGTGCGCGCCTCGAAGGCGTGCGTCAGCGGCAGGTTGAGGTCGCCGAATAGCGGTGCCGGCACCGGGTTGTCCTCGACGAAGTCGGAGACGGCCGAGGCATCAAGCTGGAGGAGCGCCAGCTCACCCGGGCCCAGCGGCACGGCGAGCTTGTTGCCCGCCGGCGCGATGTCCCG
>CAZUCD010000084.1:3828-16018 GCA_964618855.1 uncultured Candidatus Sumerlaeota bacterium | reverse complement strand
CATGTCCTCGGACGCCGACCTGCTGGCGGAGTTGCAGTTGGCGGTGAACACGTTGGCCGGCGCCGCGACCTTGCCCCCGTTCGAGCGCGGCATGCGCGCCTTCGAGGAGAAGAAGCCGCTCGACTGGTCTCACGACACGAGAGACTGAGTAAGGCGGGGATCAGGGGCCGGATTCTGAGGTTCATTCTTCGGGTCCCACGTACTCTGGTCCCCGGCCCCAGGTCCCCAGCCCCCGATCCCTGATCTCTGGTCCCTGCTTCAAAGCAAATCGCCCCGGTTGCCCGGGGCGATTTGTGTTTGCCATGGATTGGCGCCGGCGAAGTATCGGGCTGCTGACCGATCCCTCATTCCCGCCTACTTGCCGTAAACGGCGCTCGGGTCCTTCTCGTTCGGTCCCTTGCGGGGCTTGACTTGGTCGTAGTAGTAGTCGGGGAGGTCCCAGTTATAGTCGATCTTGTCGTAGAGGGCGGTCTCGTAGGTCGAGGGCGTCATGTCCTTGAGGATTCGGGGCGTGACGAAGAGGACGAGTTCCGTGCGCGTCTGCTCGGTGCTGGTGTTCTTGAAGAGCCAGCTCAGGACGGGGATGCGGAGGAGATACGGGGCGCCGCTGGCCGTCTCGCGGGATTCGAATTGGCGGAGGCCGCCGAGTGCCACCGTCTCCTCGTCCTTGACGATGACCGAGGTCACGATGCGGCGCTCGTCGATGAGGGGGAAGTCGGTGAAGGTGACGCCACCGCTCTGGACGGCGAACAGCTCGCGGAAGATGAGCTGCTCCGGCCGGACTTCCATCTGGACGTAGCCGTTGTTGGTGATGCGCGGGATGATGTTGACGAGGATGCCGGAGTCCTTGGTCTCCACGGTCACGACGCCGCTGTTGCCACCCTGCTGGGCGCTGAGGTAGGGGATCTTGCGGATGATCTGGATGCTTGCCGGGCGGTTGTCGAGCGACATGACGACCGGGTTGGCGAGCACGACCGCCTCGGCGCGCTCCTCGAGGGCGTTGAGCTGCATGTCGAGGTCGTAGCTGTTGCCGAGGAACGTCGCGCTGGTCAGGTGGTTGAGGTTGAGGCCGCTGCCCGTGCCCGCGCTGCCCGCGCCGCCGCTTGTGCGGAAGTCCCCGATCGAGGAGGGAACACCCTCATCGTCGAAGAAGTCGACGGTCTTTGTGGCGTCGGACTGGAAGTTGGTGCGGAAGCCGAGCGTGCGGGAGGCTTCGTCGGTGAGGTCCACCATTCGGACCTCCATCTTCACCTGCTTCTGCGGAGCGTCGATCTTCTTGATCAGCTCCTGCATCTTGATCATGTTTTCCGGAACTTCCTGAATGATCAGGGTGTTCGCGGCCTCTGCGACCTCGATCTTGCCGACCTCATCGGAGAGGAAGGGGAGGAGGGCCTTCTTTGCCTCTGCGGCGGCGACCCAGTTGATGGGGACGGCCTGGGTGACGGTTTCCTTGGCGGTGCTGCGGACTTCCTTGCGCTTGACGATGCGGATGATGCCGCCTGGCTCGACCTTGTAGGCGAGTTCGTTCGCCTTGAGGATGGCGTCGAGCGCGTCCCCGATCATGACGTTCTGGAGGGAAACGGTGATGCGCCCCTTCACGTCGGCCGGGTTGACGATGATGTTCATGTTCGCCTTCTTGGCGAAGCCGCGGAGGACGAAGAGGAGCTCGGCGTCCTTGACGTCGAGGTTCTTGATGACCTCGCGGAACTTCTCGCTGGTGCGGAGGACGGACTGGTCGTCGGCGGAGTCGTCGCGGCGGTCCGATTCACTGACGTCCGGCGGGACGAAGAAAGCCGGAGTCGAGGTCGTGGCGGCCTGGCCCGCCCCGGTCACGGGGGCATCGGCGGAGCCGAATTCCGCGAGGTCGGCATTCGTGATCGTGATGCCCTCGGTGGCCAAGGGGGCAGGCGGTGCGAGCGTCGGGACGGTCGCACCGGACACGAGGACGGTCAGCGAGTTCGGTGTGGCGACGGGGGAGACGTCGGCGCCGGCCCGTAGGGTCAGCGTGAGCTGCACGGCGGACTGGCCGCTGGCGAGCGTCACTTCCTGAAGGCGGGCCTTCTCGATGCCGCTGTTGGCGGGCAGGTCGAACCTGCGCACGTCTGCGGATGCGACGGTCGCGCCGGGGAGGGTCAGGACGACCTGACGCGCCTCCGGGAACCGGTCGATCTGCACCGCGGTTGCCTCGTTCCAGTTGAGGAAGAGGCGCTCCCCGCGGTCATCCTGCGCGACCGTGACGGAACGGATGGTCGGCGCTGCGAGGGCGCTGGCGGCCATCAGGACGCAGGCTCCTGTCAGGCCCATGAGGCGATTGGTCTTCGTGCGGCGTGCCATCTCGGCGATTCTCCTTGTCGGAATCACGTCACGATGCTTCACAGCGAACCATCCACTGGGACTTCGAATCTCTTGCCCTGGAACTCATAGACGATCAGGCCGGGCTGGATGTCCTTGACCGTCACGGTGGCGTAGCGCGGGACGCGGTCGCCAACACCCACGATTTCGTCGAAAATGATGACCTGACTTCCGGTCGGCCCCATGTAGAGGATGCCTGTGGTGCTGTCCACGATGGCCTTCGGAAGGGTAACCTCGGGCTGGTCGGGATTCGCGAGAGTAGGAGTGTCGCCTGAGTTGTCCGTCTGAGTCAGCTTAATGCGCACGAGGTCCAATTCGCGGCGGGCTTCCGTCGCGACCGGTGTCGCGGCATACTTGTCCAAAATTTCCTGATAGAGCGCCATCGCCTTCTGGTTGTCTTGTGCGAGTGTCAGGATTCGGGCTTTCTCCAGGAGTTCCTGGGCGATGATCTGCTGGCGGACCCAAGGGATGATCATCGGGTCCACGCCCTCGGGGAAGTAGACGAAGACGGGGCGCTCGCCGAAGACATCGAGGATGGACTTGTCGTCCTGAAACATGGTCTTCGGCTTGGTCGGGTCCTCATCGGACTCAAGGCCGAGCTGTGCGGTGGAGGGGAGGTCGATGAGGCGCTGGATTTCCTCGACGCTGGCCTCGATCCTCGGTGCCGGAGTGGCCGCCGGGGCCGGTGTGGCGGCGGGTGCCTCCGTGGTGGTGGCCTCCGCAGGTGGGTCGTTTGCCGTGGCGCCCGCATCCTGGGCGATGATCGGCGCGCAAAGGAACGCGCCGCTCGCCAGGAGGAGGGCGGTGGCCAGCCGGTGCCGTCTCATGCTGAAGCCTCCGGGGATGCCGTGGGTTGGTGGCGTGGCGGTCATGGGTTAGGAGCGCGGCTTCGCAAGGTCGTTGAACGTGTACGTCTTGACCGTCAGTTCGATCGGGTGGATCGACGGGCGCTTGGCGTCGTTGCGGATGGCAAACGTGCTGACGCGCATGAGCCGGGCGGGGTTGCACTCGATGACGTTCAGGAGCTGGCCGAACTCGTGGTAGCGCGCCGCGCCCTTGAGTTCGTAGGGAATCTCGAAGTAGAGGTTGCGGTTCAGGGGTTCCTTGGGTGCAAGGCGGGACATGCTCGCGCCGGTGCGGCGGAGCGAGTCCTCCACGATCTTGTAGAATCCCTGCTCCTCGGCCTCCTGCGTGTTGTTCGGCAGGCGGCGCTTGGCGCGATCAACCGTGCGCTGGAGCTCCTCGATCTTGGACCGGTCGGCAAGGAAGGCGTTGATCTTCTTCTTCTCGGCCTCAAGGTCTGCGATCTTCTTCTTCGTGGACTCGGTGGTCCGTTCCGCCGCCTCGATGGCTGGCTTCGCCATCATGAAGTAGAAGTACACGGATCCGGCCGTCAGCAGCACGCCCAGAAGGACGATGACGGTGACGAGTTGCCTGTTTTTGTCGGACATGGCCATGGTGGTCTATCCTCCGGTCACTTCTTCGCCGTGCCGGCTGGCGGCTTCGGCGCTTCGGTCTTGGTCGGCAGGTTCACCTTCACCTGCTCGGCCTGGAGCGAGAAGGTGAACTTGGAGACGTCGCGATCCATCACGCTGGTGAGTTCGATCGCGGAGATGCCCACCTGGCGGCGGAAGCCGGCGATGTAGCGCTCGACCTTGCCAGTGTAGGGAATCTTCACGTCCTTGCTCTCGAGGTTCGTGCGGAACTCCGTGATTCGCTGAAGGCGGTTTTCGCTCTTTCCCTCGGGGGAGTAGGCGAGGCCGGTCAGTTCCATCTTCTGGTCGATGACGGGGACCTTCTCCTTCGGCGGGGGCGTGCCCTTGCTTCCGGCCGCGACCCATGCCTGGTTCGCCTTCAGCGACTCCTCGGTCTCGATCTCGGAAACCTTCTCCGTGAGCACGATGTCCGTGAGGAAGACGTTTTCCGGGACCAGCATCGGGAGCATGTTGAGCTTCTTGGACCACAGGAGGCGGTCCGGCGGATCCAGGGCGTCGAGGACGGCCTTCTGGTTCTGGAGGATGCGGAGCATGGATTCGAGCTCCTCGTACTCGACGCGCAGGGCGCGCAGCTCGCCTTCGAGCGTCTTCGCCCTCGCGTCGGCCTCCTTCTTGGCCTTTTCCGCCTGGTACTGGGCGTTTATGGAATAGCCAAAGATGGTGCCGACCACGACGACGAAGCCGAAGAGCGCGAGGAAGACGACGAGGCCGCCGTCCGAGGACTGTTGCGCCTTCGCTGCGGAGCCCTTGCCGAGGAGTTCCTGCGGCAGGAGGTTTACCTTGATCATGGATCAGTCACCCACCTTTCTGAGGGCGAGGCCGATGCCGACGGCCAACTGTTCGCGGTGCTCCTCGACGAGTTCCCGCTTCACCTCTCGGCCGACGCCGACTGTGCGCAGCGGGTCCATGATCTCGACCGGGAGCTGGAGCCCGGCGGAGAGGAACTCCGGCAGGTTGCGCATGCGCGCGGTGCCGCCGCCGAGGAATACGCGGGAGACGGTCGCGCCGCCCGCCTGGTTCTCGAAGAACTGGATCGAGCGGCGAACCTCGCCGATGAGCTGCTCGATGGTCTGTCCGATGGCCTTGCCGGCGTTGGACTCCAGCGAGTCGTCGCCGAGGTCCGTGCCGGTGATGCGCTCGACCGTGCCGCGGATGGTGCTGATGAGGGAGGATTCGCCCTCGCCGTCCGCTTCCTTGGCTTCCTGCGCAGGGGCGCCCACGGCGCGCTTGACCTGCTCGGCCTTGGCGAAGGGGACGCCGGTCTTGTTCATGATCGCGGCCGTGATCGCGTTGCCCGCGATCGCGATGTCGCGCGAGAAGCGCGACGTGCCGCCAATGTAGATGTTGATGTTCGTCGTCTCCGCCCCGACGTTCACCAGGGCGACGCAGTCGGAGGAGGACGGCTTGTAGCACGCCTCGAACGCGTTCAGGAACGCGAAGCCCTCGACGTCGATGACGAGCGGCGTGAGTCCGAGGCTGCGGATGATCTGGTAGTGCTCGTTGATCAGGTCCTTGCGGGCGCAGACCAGGAGGACGTCGAGCTTTCCTGGGGTGGCGCTCGGGCCGAGCACCACGGAGTCGATGTTCACCTCGTCGAGTGCGAAGGGGAGGTACTCTTCGGCCTCGTAGCGGAGGGCCTTCTTCAACTCCTCCTCGAGCATCTCGATCATCTGGATGTAGCGGACGATGATGGATTCGCCGGCGACTGCGGAGACGGCGTACTTTGCGGCGATGCGGCCGTTTTCGAGGGCCTGGCGGGCGGCGTTGGCCTTGAGTTCGAACGTGGACGCTTGCGAGGCCGAGCGGTCCCCGCCCGGATACACGTCCGCAACGCCGAAGCGCTCGATCTCGTACTTGTTGCCCACCTTCTTGAGCTGCACGGCCTTGACCTTGGACGAACCAATGTCGAGGCCAACGACGGGCTTGGAGCCAAACATGGGGACTTCCTCGTTCCGTCAGGCTTGCGGCCTAGCCGCAGGTATCGTGGTCCTGCCCCCTGCGTTACCGCTCCCAACTCCCCGCGCCGAGTTGTTTCGGGATTCGACCGGGGAACTTGGGCTGCTTCTGCCGAACTGCCTCAGGACGCTGGCATTCTAGATGTATTGCGGTAAGGACGCTTCGCACTGAGCCGCAAGCTAAATCTCTCGAAAAAAGTTGGGAAAAACGAACCCAAGTGCAATTCTCTGAGGGGATTAAAGGCTTATTCCCAGCGCTTTCAGGGGTTCCCCGCATCCCCGCCCGAAGCAGCTTCCCCGGCCCCTCCTGTCGCGTCCTCCTTCCACGGTTGCCACCTGCGGCAGATGTCCTCGCACACGACGTCCAGCAGGTCGTTGTGCTCCATGCCATTCATTTCGTGGAACTCGATCCACTGCGGGCTCTCGGCGGCCAACTCTCGACCCATCTCGACGGGGACGATCGAGTCGGCCGTGCCGTGGTACATCAGGAGCCGGGGTTTTTCGGACGCTTTTTGGAGTTCGGCCAGTCGGGCCCTATTGTTCCACCGGTCCCTCAGCAATTGCGCGTAGACCGGCCCCACGGAGCGTCTGGCCATCGAGACGAGGTCCGTGAAGGGGGAAATGGCGACGACGACGCGTGCGCCATGCGAGGCGGCGAACTCAAGCCCTGCGGCGGCGCCCATCGAGTGACCGAGAATGCAGGTGCGCCTGGCCATCTGGTCGGACGTCAGGCCCGTCAGGCGCCTGATCTCCGCACGGCAGTCCCCGGAAACGCGGATGATCGGGTTGCGCCCGGGTTCCCCCCCGGAGTGCCCGTAGCCGGGATACTCGACCAGAACGAAAGACCACTCGGGATGGGATGCCTGCATGGCACGGACCTGGTCGATCCAATCGAACGCACGGCTGGCGTTGCCCCCGAAGACGAACCATATGGGGGAGTCCTCGCCGGCATCCTTTCCCGGAACCCAGTAGCAGACCTGCCTTTCGTCCCCCGACTGGAACTCGACGAGTTGTGCGTTTGTCCCGCGCAGCATCGCGCCGATGGGTTCCCGGTACGGGCGCGGAAAGTAGATCATGCGGTCCTGGACAACGAACAGGAACGCGCCCGCCACGAGCGGCACGGCGATGATGAGGGTAGCGAGCACGCGTATGAAGGACCTCAGGGGCCCGCCCGGCTTGGCTGGGCGCCCGACGGGGGTGGGTTTGACTTCGGCCATGGCCGGAGAGCGTTGACAGGGAGGGGCACCCCTGCAATCAGAGAGAGCGCGCGATGGCATGCTTCGTGACCAAGGGGATGCCAGAGGGCTCCGGAATGCATCTTTCAGCGCCACCACGGCTCCTTGGGGCCATCCTGTTGTTCCTGGTCATCCTGTTCGGGATGCCGGGCCCCTTGCCTGCGCAGGCCCTCCCGCCGGTCGAGCGTCCGTTCGTCGTCCTCGGGATCGACCAAGGCACCCGGCTGCACGAGTCCGTCGACGACACGTCGTTCGATGCGTGGGCGCAGCTCCAGGAGGAGGTGGGGGGACTGCGCTGGCCGGGAACCGTGCACGTTGTCTGGTGCGAGGACCCAAGGGATTTCGAGGCGCGCGCGGGGGCACGCGGGGAGCACTTCGCCGCGGCGGCCTCCCCGAAGAGGCGCACGATCTGGATCAATGGACCAAAGTGGAGGTCGAGCGCGGAACTGGAAAACCGGCGCGTCATGACCCACGAAATGGCGCACGTGCTGATGCACACGCTGCCCGGCGGGGCGGACCTGCCCCAATGGGCGGAGGAAGGCATCGCGATGCACCTGGCGGGCCAATGGAGCCCGGTGGACACGGCCCGGCTTGCCCAGGAGCGCCTGATGGGGCGCCTGCCGACGCTGCGGGAGCTCGAACACGGGTTCCCGAACAACTCGCGGGTGGACATGGCCTACGCCGTCAGCTACTTTGCCGTGGAATTGCTGGCGCGGTCCGTCGGGGACGAGCCGGGGAGCGCCTACAGGCTCGTGGCACTTCTATCCTCTCCCGCCTCCGGGCCTCGGATCGCGTCGGACCTGTGGGATCCGCAGCGGCGCGACGGGCTGGAACTTGGCGCCTACCACACCATCGGAAGCATCTCCACAAGCGCACTCATCGTGTTCACCTCCGGCACCCTCTTCTGGGGATTCATCGCGATCCTGCTCTTCCTCGCCTACTTGAAGAAGCAGCGCCGTGCCGAGGCGCGCGCCAAGGCCGAGGAAGAGGAGGAGGCTTGGGCGCAGTCACTCACGCAGGCGGACATCCAGGACATCTACGGGGATCGCGAAGACCGATGGGACTCCGGCGACGAACCCTCCCCCACTGCCACAGGCCGCAAGAACCCGTGGCCCGATGCGGAGAATCGCTGATTCGAGAATCGGAGATCGGGAATCGGGGATTGGGGTCAGTACTCCCCGCGCCCGGGAGGAAGCGGCTTGAAGCCGACGATGCGCTCGACCTGGGCCTGAACCGCGCCGACGAGACGTGATGCGTCGAAGGGCTTCTGGATGAAGTCATCGGCAAGGGTGCCATGCTTCCAGAACCCGTCGGGGAGTTCCTCCCCCTTCGTGGCACCCGTGACGATGATGACAGCGATATGCGCGGTCTCAGGCGTCTCCTTGATCAAGCGGGACAGATCGAGCCCGTTGATGCCGGGCATCCCCATGTCGGTGACGACGACCATGGGCATGAGCGCGCGTATGCGCTCCCAGCCAGTGACGCCATCCTCGGCCTCCTCGACGTTGTAGAGGAGCTTCAGGGCGAGGCGTTCGAGTGCGCGGACCTCGCGGTCGTCGTCGATGATGAGGACAAGGGGGCGGGGCATTGGCTACCGGACGGAAAAGTGTGCCAACGGCGCCGTTCCTACCCACCCAGGACTAGAAGAGGGAGGGGAGAGCTGCGGGCCAGACCCATCGCGTTGCGAGCCGCCACCGGCCTGATGGGCGGCCACGTTCCGGCCTTGAGGCAGGAACGCGTCCACACGGGCATCCCCGGCCTCAACAACCGAAACAAATGCTCTCACCTGATGACGTCGCGACCTGAGCGCAAATGGCAAGACACTTCGCCGCGATCCTCTTTGACGCATCAGTATTCAGTCCAATTGCTGACTGTCGTGACCGGGGAGAACTCTGCGAAGTGCTGTTGTGGACCTCCCCCCATGGTTGTGAAGGCTCCCCCCGCGTAGACCGAGGTCGGGAAAGTCGGTGGCTCGAAGGACAAGGCGACGGAGTTCACCTCTCCATTGGGGTTGGGGTTCCAGTTGATGGTCGCCGAAGTCGTGAGGTCAATCTGCGCCAGTCCTGATCGGGACAATCCGCCGACCGTCGTGAAATTGCCGCCTACGATGGCCGTTCCACCGAAACCAACCATGGACCGCACGACCCCGCCTAGCGCATTCGGGTCCCAGGCTAGCGCGTTCGAGGTGTCGATGTTCATGTCTAGCGCAGCCAATCGATTGCGCGTGACCCCAGCGACTTGAGAGAAATCACCGCCCACGTAAAGGATGTTTGGGGTCCCTGGGCTGACGAAGAATGTCCTCACCGTGTCGTCTGCATTCGGGTTCCAACTCAATGCGTTGCCTGTCACATCGTTCACTGCTCCCAAGTGAGGGCGCCCAACTCCGCTCAGTACCGTGAAGACTCCTCCGAGATAAACGGCCCCACCGTGGTGCTCAACGGCGTAGATGGGACCGGCATCTGCGCCGCAGTTGAAAGTCGTCGCGCCGCCCGAGTTCGGGTCGAGACCAGCGACGAAGTTGCGATTGTGCGTTCCAATGATCGTGAAGCCGCCGCAAGCAAACACCTGTCCGGCACCCTCGTCCAAGTCAAACACGGTCCCATTCGGCTGCGGGTTGAATGTGCCGACCGCCATGCCTGTCGTTCTATCAACCTTGGCGAGACGTGCCTTTCCATCCGAGCCGATGTTCAAAAAGTCGCCGCCGACGTAGATCGATGAGCCTGAGATCAAGAGGGCGTACACTGCGCCATCCGCGTCTGGATTCCAGGGAAGCACCGCGCCGGTCGCTGCATCCAAAGCTGCGATGTTCATCCGGATCGAGGACGGAGACCCGGAACTGGAAGCGACGGTCGAGAATGAGCCGCCAATGTACGTTGTTACGCCATCCGAGGCTACTGCGTAGACCACGCCATTGGTGACCCACGTACTCGGATTGGGTGTCTGAGGGATGTTGCTAGCCTGCAATGGGGCGGACAATGCTAAGAAAGCTATCGAGGTCAGGGCGTTTCGGGAAGGCAGCCATGAAGGGGGAATGTGGTTGGAATCTGTCGCTTTCATGAGTAATGGGCTCCTGATTGATTCTGCACCGACGGCAGCGATTTGGGATGTCGGCATCGATTTCGTCAAGGGAAAGCCCGCTTCCTGATTCCTATCCCCTCGCCAGCACCGCCATGCTCCTGCCGGGGACCTGGAGGTTTGCCTCGGCGGTGCGGAAGGGTTCGAGTTCGGCGCGCAGTCCGAGGGCGTGGACGCGCCAGTTGCCGCGCGGCAGCGGGAAAGTCCGGGGGCGGCCGTACGGGTTCACAAGGACGAGCGCCTGGTGCCAGGATTCGCCGGGGAGGGCCTCGCCATCGATCGTGAAGGCGATGCACTGGGGGCTCTTGGTGAAGAGGTGCAGGAAGTTGATGCGGTCGCGCACCTGCGACGCGGAGTGCAGGCGGAAGACCGGGTGGGCGCGGCGCAGCGCAATCATGCCGCGCGTGAACTCGTGCGTCGTGCGGTAGCGGACCTTGCGCGCCCAGTCGAGTCGGTTCACCTCGTCGGAGGCGTTGTAGCTGTTGTGGTTGCCGCCCTTGGACCGCGCGAACTCGTGCCCCGCGTGGATGAAGAGGGCGCCCTGGCTGACCGCCAGAATGCCGAGCGCCAGATTGTGCATCTTGATGCGCTCGGTCTCGGACTCCTGCGGGGCGGAGCCTGCGATCTTGTCCCACAGGGTCAGGTTGTCGTGGCAGTCGGCATAGTTGATGGAGTCGCAGGGCTCGAGCGCCCAGTCGTCGATCGAGCCGGCTATGCCGCGCGCGACGGCGTCGCGGTTGTGCGCACCCTGCACGTAGCCCCAGTGCGTGTTGTCCGGCTCCCCCTTCAGGGCATTGCGGAAGTGGTCGTTGAAGGCGCCCACGCCCGTGCCACGCAGGGACCACTTGTCGCTGATGGGATGGAGCATCGTGGGCCCGGCGACCCAAGGCTCGCCGTAGAGGACGATGGTCGGGTCGATGCGGCGCATCTCGTCCCGGATCTCGTGCACGGTGCGATGGTCTGTGAGGCCGAGGAGGTCGAAGCGGAACCCGTCCACGCCGTACTCCTCGACCCAGAAGCGGAGCGAATCGACGATGAATCGGCGGGCCATGGGGGCCTCGCTTCGGAACTCGTTCCCGACGCCCGCGCCGTTGGACCGCGTCCCGTCGTCGCGTATGCGCAGGTAGTAGCCCGGCACGGTGAGTTCGAACGCCGCGCCATTCGAGACATGGTTGTACACGACGTCCATGACGACGCGCAGCCCGGCCGCGTGGAGGGCCGCTATCATGCGCTTGGTCTCCCGGATGCGCGAGTCGTCGTGGAGGACCGTCGCATAGCTCCCCTCCGGCGAGTTGAAGTTCGCCGTCATGTATCCCCAGTTGTAGTGTCCGCGGTCCTCGTGCCCCTCGTAGTCCTGGATCGGGAGGAGCTGCACATGAGTGATGCCGAGGTCCACGAGGTGGTCCACGCCTGTGGACACCTCGGGATGATTCGGCAGGTGGGTGCCCCGTTCCGTGAACGCGAGGTACTTCCCCCGGTTGCGCATCCCGGAGTTGGGCGCGATGGAGAAGTCGCGGACGTGGAGCTCGTACAGGACCGCGTCCGTGAGGCGGCCCGAGAACTCCGGGCGCGCGACGGGTCGGTAGCCATCGGGATCGGTGCGGCGCAGGTTTGTGAGCCGCGGCCGCGTCTCCCAGCCCGTCGTGTTGGCGGCCCAGATGTCCGGCACATCTATCGGGTGCTCGTCCTGCGGGTGCTTGATGCGGACCATGTAGAACTTGCCGTCGAGGTCCCCCGGGAGTCGGCCAGTCCACATGCCGCGGCCCGCATTGCCGAGGGGCTCCTCGCGCCCCGTCGGGCCTCCCTTGTGGACGTCGTGCAGGACCACCGACACGCGGTCCGCGCCGGGGATGAAGAGCTGGAAGTCTGTGTGGGCTGCCTCGCAGCGGGTGCCGGCCCGGGCACGCGTCAGGTACCGTTCCGGGTCGAAGAGGATTCCCCGTGGCCTAAGCACGGCCGGTCTGAAGCCGGGGACGTGCAGCACCCAGCGGCGCCCCTCGAATGCGGGGGGCGAATCAAACTCGAACGATGCGCCGTAGTCGTTCGAGTGCAGCACGTTCCTGAGGAGGATGACCTC
>CAZUCD010000084.1:0-3818 GCA_964618855.1 uncultured Candidatus Sumerlaeota bacterium | reverse complement strand
CTCGGCCTCGGGCCCCACGAGGCGCACGCCGTCGGGTCCCTTCAGGCCGTTGGCGCGCGAGGCGTGCGCCGTGAAGCAGCAGGTGACCACGGTCGGTGCATCGAGGTAGGCGGTTCGGATCCGGGGGGATATGTCCGGGGGCGCGGTGTAGATCGCAGCCTCGCCGTCGCGGATCCAAACCTCGTACCCGAACGCAGGGGTCCATCGGCGCTCGGGATCGTCCTTCTTGTCCCAGTTTCTCTCGAGCCTGGGGATGAAGCCGATCTCTGCGCGGGAGGGTTCGAGGGCGTACCGCTCCGTCTCGATCTCGAACGTCACGCCGAAGGCGTCCGTGGACTCCGCGAAAATCTCCTGCTGGGTGGGAGTGTGGGTCCCGTTGTGGTCCCAGGTCCACAGGCTCGCGTCCTGATAGTGGGCGTCGGATCGGTGGTAGTGTACGAGGAGCTTCGGCATGTTTGGGTTTGGGACCGGCCCGGGGAAGGGGCATGCTGCCAGCCGGGCGGCGCGGCGGAATGAAAAACTGGCGGCGGCAGGTGGTGAAGCGTTTGCGGGCCGGGGAGCCCGCCCTCAGGGAACCCTGCGCCCCATCTCGTTCAGGTAATGCACCACGTCGATGCGGCGGAGGAAGCCGACGAGGCACTTTCCTTCGAACACGGGGAGGACGGACTCGGCGCGCAGGAGCATGCGCTTGAACGCGTCGTAGAGGTTCGCGCCGGGCTCGATGGTCTCGGCCCTGTCCACGGGCCAGGCAAGCTCCGACGCGCGCGTCCAATCGAGTTGCCTGGGCTCGATGCCGGCGACGGCCCCCGCGTGGAGCAGGCCCACGAGCGTATCCTCGCGGACGACGGGGAAGAGCTGCTGCAGGGGCATACGGTCGATGTACTGGGACCTGACCTCGGAGAGCGCCATGTCCGCGGGGACGACGGCGACGACCGGCCGCATCATGTCGCGGACGGCAAGGTGCGCGAACGCGGCCTGCACCTCGGCCTGGACTTCAGCGGCCTTGGCCATGCGGATCAGGAAGTACCCGAGCAGGGCGGCGAAGACCGCGTCCACCGCGTTCAGGGCGAACAGGGCCACGACGGCAAGTCCGATGGCCAGCGCGCCAAGCATGCGCCCCGTCAATGCGGCCGCACGGGTCGCACGCAGGTAGTCGCCCGTGCTCCCCCACACGATCGCCCTCAGGATGCGGCCACCGTCCAGGGGAAGCCCCGGCGCGAGGTTCACCGCGAACAGGAACAGGTTCATCGTGCACGCGACGGCCATGAAGTCAGAGAGCCATGGGGACCCCTCGACCGGGGCGGCGAAGAGCACGGCCGCCACGAGGCCGAACAGCACCGCCATGGCGAGCGAGGCCAGTGGGCCCGCGAAGGCGATCCAAAACTCCTCGCGCGGCGACTCGGATTCGCGGGCGGTGTACGTCGCCGCCCCGAAGAAGTGGATGCTGATGCGCTCCGTCCTGATGCCGAACGCGCGCGCCGTCAGGGCATGGCCGAACTCGTGGACGAGCACGGAAGCATACAGCCCGAGGGCGGCGGCGGCGGCGACAATCCAGACCGCCGCATCGTTCAGTGCCGAGTATGCGTCCAGGGCCTCGATGCGCCGCGCAAAGGCCAGCACGAGGAAGCCCAGCACAAAGAGCCACGCCGGCCTGATGTAGAGGTCGATTCCAAGGAGCCTGCCGATGCGGATGCCAAATGATTCCTGCACGCTGCCCACCGATTGCCGATTGTCCAACCGGGCCCGCGGCGCGAGCCTCCGTGCCAAGTCTCTGGGGCAAGAATCCTGCCGGAACAATGGAATCCGCCATGCCGATCCTGACTCTTGAGGGTAAAACGCCGCGCATCGACCCCACCGCCTGGGTTGCGCCCAACGCCTACGTGATCGGGGACGTCGAGATCGGCCCGGGGGCGAGCATCTGGTACGGCGTCGTCCTGCGGGGGGACGTCGAGCCGATTCGCATCGGCGCACGGACCAATGTCCAGGACGGCTCCGTCGTGCACACGGACCGGGGGTTCCCCGCGCTGATTGGCGCGGATGTCACGATCGGCCACATGGCGTGCGTGCACGGCTGCACCGTCGGGGATCGTGCGCTCGTCGGAATCGGCGCGATCGTGCTCACGGGTGCGACGCTCGGGGAGGAGTGCGTGGTCGGGGCGGGGGCGCTCGTCGCCGAGGGGAAGGCCTTCGAGGGGAAGTCGCTGGTGCTGGGCGTCCCGGCAAAGCGGGTGCGCGAGGTCAGCGCCGAAGAGGCCGAGCGGTTCGCCAGGGGCACCGCGCACTACGTCGCCAACGGCGCCCGGCACCGTAGGGCCGTCGAGACGTCGGGGTAGGCGCACCGACCGACGGGAACGGGCACAAATCGGTTGCCGGGTGCGGGGGTGCGCAGGCTCAATGTCGCATATTGTCGGGCGGCAGGTGCACGATGCGCGCAGGGCACGGATTCACGCTGATCGAACTGCTGGTCGTGGTTGCCGTGCTCGCGATCCTCGCGGCCATCGCCCTGCCGAACTTCCTCGAGGCGCAGACGCGCTCGAAGGTCAGCCGGGTGGTGGCGGACCTGGCCTCGCTGCGGACCGCCGCGGAGGCGTACGCCGTCGACCACAACCGCTACCCCCGCATGACCTGGGGGGGCGCGCCCTACCAGGACAAGTACACCGGACACGGCAGGCAGGACGAGCCGATCTACGGCACCTTCGGCCCGAACCTGACCACGCCCGTGGCCTACATATCCCAGTTCGACATGCTCGACCCCTTCACGCGCGGCAAGGACATCCGCTTCGACGCGATCATCTACACGTGGCACGACCAGCGCACCGCCCAGTACCTCTCCGCGCAGTTCGGCAACTACGACGCCGACAGCCTCGCGAGGTTCGACAGCGACTATGGCGCCTGGTTCATGCTGTCCCTGGGTCCGGACGGAAGGACGGGGGACGCGGACACGGGATTCCACGTCGCGTACGACCCGACGAACGGCACGGCAAGCACGGGCAACGTGATCCGTTCGCAGCGTCGCTTCGACAAGTAGGCGGATGCGGCGCGCCTTCACGCTCGTCGAGCTGCTCGTGGTGGTGCTGATCGCCGCGATCCTGGCGCTGTTGGCGGCCGTGAACTACCAGTCGGCCTCCACGCGCGCCAAGGTTACGCGGGTTTATGCCGACTTCAATGCGATGCGCACGGCCGCCGAGTCCTACGCGGTGGACCACAACCAGTACCCGCGCAACACCTGGGGGGACCCGCCCTACAACGACAGGTACACGGGGCTCGGACGCACCAACGACCCCATCTACGGAAACATGGGGCCGTGGGTGACGACGCCCGTGGCCTACATCGCGCGGTTCGACCTTCCGGACCCGTTCATGACAAACATGGAGCTGCGCGCCGACGGCCTGATGTACACCTACGGCTGCCTGAGGACGCTGGATTACCTCTCGCGCGCGTTCAACGCCTACCCGGCCGCAAACATCCCGTGGCTGCGCGAGAACCACGGCGCCTACTTCCTGCTCTCCTACGGCCCCGACCGTTACGGCGGCGGCGCGGGGATCCTGTTCTTCATCCCCTACGACCCGACGAACGGGACGATCAGCTTCGGCAACATCGTGCGGTCGCAGAAGGTGCGGTAGCGGCGCCGCGCTACTTCCAGATGCCCTTGCGTTCCTGCTGGGCAGTCTCCTGCGCGCGCGTGAAGTCGTGGTCGTAGCGCCGGGATTTGCCATGGTCCGTGTCGTACTCGGCGAAGCCCGAGCGGACGAGTTCCACATTGATGTTCGTCCCGTCGACGATCACGTAGGACAGGAGCCTGCCGTAGCGGTCGCGCT
>CAZUCD010000083.1:0-16177 GCA_964618855.1 uncultured Candidatus Sumerlaeota bacterium | reverse complement strand
GCACGCATGCCGCTGGCTCTCGCTCGACCCGCTTGGTTACGCGGCGGGACTGGGGTAAGGGGGGAAGCTCTGGCCGCCGCATCGCCATGCCGGCGCGAGCATTCCTTGCCCCGACGCCGAGTCGCAGCCCCACTTTCGGCCATCGGAGTCCGAGCCAATGAATTCCACTCCCAAGGTAATGGTCTTTGTCGCGTGCGTTGCGTTTGGCGTGGCCTGCAAGGGAAAGGATGAACCGGCGCAGCCTGCAGCCACGCCGACGCCAACGGCCACGCCCACGCCGACCCCGCTCGCGTTCAGGACGGCATCGGGTGTGTCCGTCGTCGAGTCGGCGGCGGGCAGGGCGCCCTCGGGTTCGGCCGCTGCCAATGGTCCTGTGCGAATCCGATTCAGTCTTCGGGAGGCCGCGGGTGGTGAGATGGACGCGGGTGTGATCGAGTTCACGCCCGGGGCGGGGGAGACGTTTCCGTGGCTGGAGGAAGCCGCGGAGGGGATGAATCCCGGTTCCTTGCGGCGGGCCGAGGTGCCCGCCGAGCTTTCGTCGCAGGTCCTCCGCGACTCGACGTCGCGAACCCTCACCTTGGAGATCGAGCGCCTTGAGTGATCGACGTGGACGCCCACAATCCGGCGGCGATGCGGAGCCGTCGAGTTCCCCCCTGCCGGTGGAGCCCGAGTTGATCGCCGGGCCGGAAGACTTCCGGCGGGCCGTCGGCGGCCTTCATGGGGGGTGGCTCGCCCTCGACACCGAGTTCATCGGGGAAAAGTACTACCAGTCAAAACTCGAGGTCCTGCAGATCGCCTCGGCTGACCGAATCCTGATCGTGGACGTGCCAAAGGTGGGGGACCTCTCGCCGATGCGGGGGCTTCTCGCGGACCCTGGAGTCGAGAAGGTCTTTCACGCGGGCAGCCAGGACTTGGAGCTCCTGCGCCGCGCGACCGGCGTTGCCTGCACGAATGTGTTCGACACCCAGATCGCGGCGGCGTTCCTGGGACACGGCCTCCAGGTGTCGCTCGTGAACCTCGCCCAATCGGTGGCCGGCGTCCGGATGGACGGGAAGCACACCACGAGCGACTGGAGCGCGCGCCCCCTGTCCCGAGAGCAGGTCGAGTACGCCGCGCGGGACGTTGCGTGGCTTGGCGTGATCCGGGACCGACTGCGGGCCGACCTCGCAAAGCGGGGGCGCCTTGCGTGGTTCGCCGAGGAGCAGGCCCGCCGCACCGAGGAGGCGGCGCAGGTCGTGGAAGTGCCGGACGACGAACAGTACCTGCGCGTGCGCAGTGGCAAGCCGCTCCACCCCCGCGAGCAGGCGATCCTGCGGGAGTTGGCCAAGTGGCGCGAGGAGACCGCGCGGAGATTGGACGTGCCGCGCCGCACGCTCTTTCCGGACGAGGGGCTCATCGAGGTGGCCGTCCACCAGCCGACCTCGCGTGAGGAGATGGCAGGACTGCGGAAACTCCCCAAAGGCCCTGCGATGCGCCACTCGGAGGCTGTCATCGAGGTCGTGAAGCGCGCGGCGCGCATCCCGAAGGAACAATGGCCGCGCGTCGAACGCGGGCCGCGCGTCGAGCCCCCGCCCCCTGGCGTCTTCGAGATCGCGCAGGCCGTCCTTCGCACGGAGGCCGAGCGCCACGAGGTCGCTCCATCCCTCGTCGCAAACACGGCGGAGCTCAACGCGCTGGTTTGCGCCAAATCGGCTGATAGGCAGGCGCTCGACCTGGACCTGCTGAAGGGCTGGCGGCGCGAGTTGGCCGGGGAGCGGCTGCTCGCCCTCCTCGAAGGACGAATCCTCGTCAGGGTCGGCCCCAAGGGGTTGGAGCTTGCGGATGGTGCCTGAGGCGAGGCCCCAGAAAGGCCGTGCCCAGGGGGGTGAAGGGACCGCGGATAGCAGCGTAGGGGTTGCAGGTGCATCGCGGCTATCTTCCAAGTTCTCAAGGATTTCACGGGGAGTTGACACTGCAAACCTGTTGAGCCCAAAGTTATTCGATTAGGGCGCGGGGTCCGAAACGGCGCCCATCTGGCGAGGAACCACCGGCAAGAGATTGAACCCATGAGCGATGACGGCCTGGACTACCTGAAGAAGCTGGCTCAGACAGTTGTGGAGAAGGAGAAGAAGTCTGCTGCGGAGAAGGAGCGTTCGCTCGCCGACCCGCAGACGCGTCCGTTCGGCCCGGCGGCCGCCTCGGCGCCGCTCCGCACCTCCTCGACCCAGGTCCAGAAGCTCCCGCCCAACCCTGCCGCGCCGCCACCCGCCGTGCATGCCCCACCGCCACCGGCCCCGGGGTCGAATCCACCCTCCAAGCATGGCCAGGCCCACTGGAAACGCGACGTTCAGGTGTACGGCCCCAACAACCAGTTCCTGCCCGGAACAATTCTCTACTTCGAGGATCAGACCGTCGCGATCTACGGACGCCAGATGAAGGACAAGGACTACGAGATGGTGTATGCGCTCTCCGGCAACGGGCGGTTGAAGCCGCAGGGCATCCCACTCGCCAACTATGATGTGAGGCCCCTCGGCCGCATCGCCCCGGCGTACCTTGAGAAGGTGGCCAGCTCGATGCGATGGGACCGGGACCTGATCATCTTCCACCTGCTCGAGTACGAGGACTGCCCCCTGATTCCAGAGATATCGGCGACGAACGGGCACGAGGCCTCCTCCCCGCAGAGCAGCACGGGGGTGCCGAAACTCACCGCCCCGGCTGCACCATCCGCGGCGTCCCCCCAGCCTCTTGTGCGTGGCAGGAAGCTCTCCATCGTCTTCGGCAAGCAGAACTGGAACGCGGTCTACTGGGGCATGGATGAGTTGGGCACCGTTGTCGCCCACAAGACGCACGACCACTGGGCCCTGATGCACCTCGACCTGAAGCGCTTCAAGGACGGCATCGTGCAGGGGGACATGATGACTCCCGCCGAGCTCGCCGACGTCGAGGGCGACATCGTGCGCGTCGGCAGGTGATGGCTGATCCCGACGCCGTGAAATCCCCGTTCAAGTACCGATTCCGTGTGGGCTATGCGGAAACCGACCAAATGGGGTTTCTGCACCACGCGCGCTTTCCCGTGCACATGGAGGCTGCGCGCACGGAGTTGCTCCGCAGCCTCGGAGAGACATACCGCCAGTGGGAAGCTGAGGACTGCATGCTTCCGCTGGTGGGGCTCGAACTGGTGTTCGGGTCACCGGGGCGCTACGACGACCTGGTGGACGTGGAGACGGTGCTTGTGGCGGCGACTCGGTTGCGCCTCGAATTCGCCTATGATTTCAGGCGCGTCGAAGGAGACCAGCACCTTGCCCGCGGAATCACCCGCCACGTCTTCATGGGGCGTGACGGTCGGCCTCGGCGCATCACGCCGGAGCGCCTCGCGCTCCTGCAGGGAACTATGCCCGCGGGCTGAACGCGCGCCGGTGTCGGGTCCAGTCTGTGCCTGACCCAGCCGGCCCCGCCATCAGGCGTCGCGACATCGCAGCCTGCGCCTCGATCGTAGTCGCGTTCTACCACACGCACCTAGATCCGTCGCGGATGCCATCCGGCGGCGACTTCGCCAACCTGTTCTGGCCCGGCAGGATTCTTGAACAGCAGTCGTGGGCGCAGGGCATCGTGCCTTTGTGGAACCCGTGGTGCTTCCTCGGGACGCCCTTTGCGGCGACGATGCAGCAGGGCGCGTTCTACCCGGTGGACTGGCTGATTTTCACGACGCAGCCGGCACACAGGGGACTGGCCCTCTACCTGCTCGTGCACCTGGTCTTCGCCGCGTTGGGGGCGTTGTTCTTCATCACGCGCGTGTCGCCGCTCCGGGGGCTGGCGGCCGCGGTTCTGGCCGCGGCATGGCCGTGCACCGCATGGTTCTGGGGCCACCAAGAGCACATCAACCAGGTCGCGTGCGGGGCTTGGGCGCCGTGGCTGATGGGGTGCGCGGTCGAACTCGCGCGCGGCTCGAGGACGACGCGCTCCTTCATCGTCGCCTACGGACTCTGCTCCGCCATGCAGTTCCTCGCCGGCCACCCGCAGGCTGCGCTGTTCACGCACCTGGGCAGCCTCGCGGTGCTCCTGCTGGCCCGCGGCCGCCCAAACTTGCGGGACGCGTTGGTGCGCCGGTTCCGAGCCTTTGCGCTCGCGGGCGTGCTGGGCGGGTTCCTTGCGGGGATGCAACTCCTCCCGGCCATCGAGATGTCCCGGCACTCCGTCCGGCAGATAGCGGATCCGTTCTACGCCCGATTCTACAGCGTCCCCGCCGACGCGGCGGTTCTGCTCGTCGCCCCGCACGCCTTCGGCAGCTTCCGCGAGGGGTTCCGCAGGGTCGGCGACAACCTGGACCAGCCCGACCTGCGCGCCTACAATGAGTACGGCATGTTCGCGGGCATCCCCATCCTGCTGCTTGCGCTGACCGGGGCCCTCGCAGCAGGCGACGCACGAAGAACGAGGGTGGTGCTCGCGATCGGAGCCGCCGTTTGCTTACTGCTGTCCTTCGGCGGCAACATCAGGCTGTGGCCGTGGCCGCCATTCGGAATCACGGACAATCCGGGCCCCGGTGCGTCCCTGTACGACCTGTTCCTGCTGCTCGTGCCACCGGCGAATGGATTTCGGGTTCCGGCCCGGTTCCTGATGTTCTTCCTGCTGCTGGTGATGGCGCTGGCCGCGCACGGTTGGTCGCGCGTCGCTCAGGTCCTGGCGCTCCGGACGCCCTCGCGCGCCCTCGCGATCTCGGCGCAGTTCGCTCTCGGCACCGCCGCCATCCTGGCGCTCTACATTCCCTCGCTGCGGGAGAAGTTCCGGCACCCCGTGCCGGCCGAGCCACTCCTCGACCTCGTCGCGCGCGAGGTCCCGCGCGATCCGACCTCCCTGGACAACCGCCTGTACCGGCTCTGGCTCCAGGACGACGCCCTGGCCGCGAAGAGCGAGCGCGAGCTCGCCACAACTGTCTACTTTGGCAATCCGATCGGCCTTCGCTGGGAGCGCATCCAGCCGAACATGAACATCGTCCTTCGAATCCCGATGGAGGACGGATACGAGGAGGGGCTCTCGCCGACGCTGCGCACCAAGCGGTTCCTGATGCACTTCAATCGCAACTTCCGCTCGGGGCATCCGGATCCCCTGTTCCTTGCATTGATCGGTGTCGGCCACGTCTGGTTCGACACGGACGCATACGATGCCGCCTACTACAGGGATGATCGCGCCTTCTCGACGCCGTGGAGAAGGCTCTCGGCTAATCCCCTGCACCGGGGCGCGGCGTTCTGGCACGAGGCCGCACAGGGCATCGACTTCGCAAAGCTCGACGCACCCGAGCCTCCTCCCGGGGACTATGGGCTCCAGCGCAACACCGAAGCGATCGACTTTGGGTCCGCGCCCAATTGGGAGCGTCCCTGGCCGCGGCTGTCGACGCGGCTGCCGACCGTGAACGAGATCGACGTTCGATCAGAGACGAACACTCCACCCGGCGATGCCGTGGTCTCGATGGGATACTATCCGGACTGGTACCTCGTGTCGGACCGCTGGGTGAAGGAGCCCGTCGAGTGGATGTCCGCGGTCCATCTCCGGATTCCGCGTGCATTCATTGAGAATGGGGACGCACGGCTTGCCTACATGCCCCGCAGCTACCGGGTCGGCATGTTCATGACGGGGGTAGGCGTGGCGCTGCTCATGTTCAGCGTCACGGTCAGGCCCCGCGTGCCCCTGCCGTGGCGTGGACGGCCTCCGCAGTGAGGTCGTAGACATCCGCAGCGGTGATGCGCGCGTCCACGAACTCACCCGGCGAGAGGGGCGCATCCGAGTGCACGCGCACGACGCCATCGATGTCGGCCGCCTCACTGGAACTGCGGCCGACATGCCAACCCGATCCCGGCACGGAGCCTTCGACGAGGACCCTTCGCGTCCGCCCCACCTGCGCCGCGGCCCAATCGGCGCTGATGGCCGCCTGGAGCTTCATCACCTTGTCACGCCGCGTCTTCTTCATGCGCTCGGGCAGTTGGTTCGGGAGCTCCGCCGCCGGGGTGCCCTTCTCCCGCGAGTAGGTGAAGACGCCCAGTCGCTCGAAGCGGATCTCTTCCATGCCCTCCAGCAGTTCCTCGAACTCGGCGCCGGACTCCCCCGGAAACCCGACGATGAACGTGGTCCTCAGGGTCACGTCCGGCAACTCCGCGCGCAGCGTGCGCAGCATCTCCATCGTGCGCGCGCGGTCGTGCGGCCGACGCATGCGCCGGAGCACGGACTCGCTCAGGTGCTGCAACGGCACGTCCAGGTAGCGGACGATCTTCGGGTTCGACTTCATCACCGCGATCAGGTCCTTCGTGACCGTGGACGGATACAGGTAGAAGAGGCGGATCCAGAACTCGCCATCGAGGGCCGCCAGCTCCTGGAGCAGCTCCGGCAGCAGCATCCGCTTCTCCAGGTCGAGCCCGTACTTCGTGATGTCCTGCGCGACGATGTTCAGCTCCCGCACCCCCGAGTCGAGCATCCTCCTCGCCTCGTCGAGCAGCGTCCCCTTCGGCACGCTCGTGTAGATGCCCTTCATGAGCGGAATGCTGCAGAACGTGCAGGTGTGGTTGCAGCCATCGCTGATCTTGAGGAACGCATGCGGCCTGCCGTCCATGCGACGGCGGGGGAGCGTGCGATCCACGACAACCCGTGGCGCCCCGGGCTCGAACTCGCGATCATCGAAGGGAATCGGCTCGTCCCCGCCGGACTGCCTCGCGAGGTCCCAGGACCTCGCGTCGTCCCCGGTGGAGGCGATGAACCGGGAGGCGCCTTCGCCGCAAACGAGCTCGGCGACCTTCTCGAACTGGCCGACTCCGGCCATGAAGTCGATTTCCGGGAAGTCCCGCAGGAGTTCGGGCCCATGGCGCTGGGACATGCAGCCGATGACGCCGAGCCTGGTGCCGCGCGCCTTGCGGATGCCCACCCACCGGCGAATCTGGGCGCGCGACTGCTCCTTCGCGGCCTCGAGGAACGCGCACGTCGTGATCACGACGCAGTCTGGGGGATTGCGTTCGTCGGCAATCTCGACGGAGTGCCCCTTCACCCCGAGCAATCCGGCGAGGTATTCATTGTCCACCGTGTTCTTGTCGCACCCGAGGGTGACGAGGCCTACGCGCATGTTGCGGTCCTTTGGCAGCCGGAAGGGAGCGGCCCCCGGCGCGTTGGGAAGGAGGCACCAGCGCCCCCTCGCACGTCAAGGCAGGGGCTCGGGGCCCGAACCGGGACCGTCAGGCGCCCCGCGCCAGGGTCGTAAAGAGCGTGAAGTCGGGCAGGAAGAGGAGTTTCGCCGTGCCCGTCGGGCCATTTCGGTGCTTGGCGACGATGATCTCGGTCTCGATGGGTTGCGCCCGCACCTGGTGCATGGGCTTCCCCTCCGCGTCCTTCATGGTCTCGAGGCGCTCGCGATGGACGAACATCACGACATCGGCGTCCTGCTCGATGGCGCCGGACTCGCGGAGGTCGCTCAGCATCGGGCGCGCCGCCTCCTTGGCCTTGCTGCGCTGCTCGATGTTTCGGGAGAGCTGGCTCAGCGCGAGCACCGGGACGTTCAATTCCCTCGCGAGCGCCTTCAGTCCGCGTGAGATGTCGCTCACCTCCTGCTGCCGGTTCGCGTCCCGCTTCTTGCTCTCCGGCCCGGACATGAGCTGGAGGTAGTCCACCACGATGAGCCCCAGGTTGTCGTGCTTTGCCTTCAGGCGACGGGCTCGGGACCGTACCTGGATCAGGTTCAGGCCGGCGGAGTCGTCGATGTAGATGGGCGCCTTCGCGATGTCGGCGGCGGCCCGGTGGAGCTTCTCCAGCGCGGGGGGATCGATCGACCCGCGGCGCACCACGTGGCCGGGGACGCGGGCGTGCGAGCACAGCAGGCGCAGGTTCAGTTGCTCCGCCCCCATCTCGAGCGAGAACACGCCCACCGGCCTCCCGGAGCCGAGGGCAACGTTCGTCGCGATGTTCAGTGCGAAGGCCGTCTTTCCGATCGAGGGACGCGCCGCGAGGATGAGGAGGTCGTTCGGCTGGAGCCCACCGAGGATCCTGTCCAGGTCCTGGAAACCCGTGGAAAGACCGGCCACGTCCCCGCGCGCCGCGATGAAGCTCGCAATCTGCTCGAGCGACTCCTCCATCAGCTCGGAGGTCGGCCGGAAGGAACTGGACCTCGCCTCCTGGCTGAGTCCCAGGATGAGCTGCTCGGCGCGGTCGATGGCCTCCTCGACGTCGCGGCGCTCCTCGCTGGCATCGCGCAGGATCGAGTCCGCGGCCGCCATGAGGCGCCGGAGAGTGGCTTTGCTGGAGACGATGCCCGCGAGTTCCGGCGCGGCGCCCGAACTGAGCGTGCCCTGCTCCAGCGCGGCCAGGTAGGCGGGGCCCCCGATGTCCTCCAGGCGCCCGCGACGGCGCAGCAGGTCCGCCAGCAGCGTCAGGTCGACAGGTTGCCCAGCCTCGTGAAGCTCGCACATCCCCTCGAAAATCGCGCGGTGACTGTCCTGGTGGAAGTCGTCCGACCGCACGATGTGCAGCAGCTCGTCGATGAGCTCGTTGTCCAGAAGCATGGCCCCGAGGACACCGCGCTCCGCCTCGATGTTGTGCGGAGCAGGGAGCGTGGGGAGCCGGGAGGCGGAGGGGGAGTCGGAGGACGGCATGAGCGGGAGAGGGAGGCGGTGACCCCGGGGAACGAGAAGAATCCCATCGCGCCCCCGGGGCCTCAAGATCGATTCAACTTATCCAGCATCGTTGCACAGCTTCTTCACAGCCGTCATCCACATCTTCGCGGCAACGCTCGCGCAAACACACCATGCCCTGGCTGTCGCTCTTCAAGCAAAGGCCCAATCGACCGCTGATCCTCGGGGTCCTGAACGCATCACCCGAGTCCTTCCACTCGGGCAGCGTGGCGGAGGGCGCGGAGGCCGTGGCCGCGCGCGCATCCGCGATGCAGGAGGCGGGCGCGGATGCGCTGGACATCGGCGGGAAGTCGACGGCCCCCTACCTGAAGACCGACATTCCTGAGGAACTCGAAGCCGAGCGCCTTGTCGCGGCCGTTCGCGCGGCCCGCTCCGCGTGCAGCCTTCCCATCAGTGCGGACACCACGTCCGCGGAGGTCGCCCGGCGGGCCATCGAGGCGGGGGCGGACTGCATCAACGACGTCTCCGGCCTGCGCCGCGACGGGGAGATGGCAAACGTCATTGCTAAGGCAGGATGCGGGGCCATCCTGATGGCGCGGGAGAACGAGGCCGCCTTTCACGAGGGCGAGGAGCCCGCCGCCGCAGTCGGACGCCTGCTGGCCGAATCGCTCGACAGGGCGGACCGCGCGGGCATCCCGCGGGGCAGCATCTCCCTCGATCCCGGCCTTGGGTTCTTCCGCGGGCGCGCCGTTGTGTGGCACTCGTGGGACGTCGCCCTCCTGCGATCCTGCCGCGAGTTCAGGCACCGCTTTGGCCTCCCCATCGTCGTCGGGGCCTCGCGGAAGAGCTTCATCGGCGCACTCCTCGGCAGGCCGTCGCCGGAGGACCGACTCGCGGGCTCCCTGGCGGTGGCCGTCTGGTGTGCCCTGGAGGGCGTGGACATGCTTCGCGTCCACGACGTGCGCGAGACGTCGGACGCCCTGCGCATGGTCGAGCTGCTCGAATCCGCGCACCATACGGCCGCCACATCATGACATCGCCCGCGCGACCCGTCCATTTGGGCGACTCGGAATGGCGCACGGTGCTGGTCTCGATCCCCCCGTCGGAGGTTCTGCTCCTGACGTCGCTCTTCGAGGCGTGCGACAACCTCGCCCTCGTGCGCACCGTGGACGCGTCAAAGGGGCGGCTCGCGATTTGGTTCCATGCTGGGGCGGGGCCGCATGTTGAGGATCAGCTCGCCTGGCTCGGGGAACGCATGCCGCTCGTGGTCCTGGAGCGAAGCCACGGGATGAGCCACCTCCCGCAGGAGTCGGGGACAGATGCGAACACCTGAACGCATCGAACCACCGACAGGTGGCATGTCGGCCCTTTGGGGAGTGTTCTCCGCGGTGATCCTTGCGCTCGTCGTGGCGCTGACTCCGTTTACGCACCAGCTCGACGACATCAAGGACTGGATCATGCATGTCGGGGGCGCGGTGCTCCTGGCCATGTGGCTCTGGTTCCGCCGCGCGGGTTCGATCCCGGAGCCACCGGCCATCGTGCTTTGGAGCTTCGGCGGCTTCGTCGGTGCGTGCGTGCTCTCGACTCTGCTGCAGGGATATCCGTTCCTGCTGGGGATGGCGGACTGGAACAACCCGGGGGGAGACGCGCTGCTCTTCAAGCGCGCGCTGGCGGCGACGGGCATCGAGGTGACCTGGTTCTACACGGCCGTCGCCGGGTTCGTGCTCGCCGGTGCCTCGATTGCCTCTGCGCGCGGCATGATCGAACGCTCGATGCGCCTCTGGCTGATGACGGCGTTCGCCACCACCGCATTCGGCCTCTTCCATTACGGCGGGGGAATGAACGCCATGTACGACGCGTTCTTCGCGGGCCGGGGCCAGCCCACGCGGTTCTCCAGCCTGATCTACACGTTCGCGCGCAATCGGGAGATGCTCTCCACGATCCTGAACCCCCAGTTTTTCGGCAACTTCCTCGTGATGATCATGCCGGTGAGCGCGAGTGCGATGATCCTCGCGACCCTCGAGTTGGGCGAACGGTCGCGCCGCGGCGAGTCCATCCTGGCCCCCTCCTTCTGGATCGCCGCGGGCGCAACCGGCGCCATCATGTCCCTGATGTGCGTCTACCTCACGTTCCAGAAAAGCAGCCTCTACCTGATACCCCCGATTCTGCTGATCTATGTCCTCGCGATCGAGTTTGGCACCCGGTTCAAGATCAGCCGCATCCCCGGGTCGGGACTCTTTCTGGCCTGTCTTCTCGTGACGGCGGGTGTCGTTTTCTCACTGTCGAAGACGGACTTCCAGACGAAGATCATCAGCCTCTCGGACAGCGTCGGGCCGCGCGCGATCATCTTCGGCGGGGCTTGGAAGCAGTTCCTCGACTACCCGATCCTCGGGGCGGGCCCCGGCAGCTTTCGGATCCTGTTTCCGACGTATCGCGATCCGGAGTTCCACCTGAACCGCATCGCGCACGTCACGGCCTACTCGCACAACTGGGCGCTGGACATGCTCGCGGAGGTCGGCATCGTCGGATTCGGGTTCTACGCTGCGCTGCTGGCCTGGATCCTCGTCGCCGGGGTGCGCGCGATCAGGACCTGTCCGGACCATGGGCTCCGGGTCGCGGTTATCGGCTACATGGTGGGCCTCCTCGCGATCCTGATCGGGAATCTCGCAACCCCGATGAGTCGCTGGCCCGTCGGTGCTGGGAGCCTTCACGCCTTTGCCGGCCTCGCGGCGGGAACCATCGCGACGGCGCTGCGTGCCACGGGGGCACCCGCTCCGGCGAGGCCATGGAACGCCTCCTGGCAGGCTGCCATCGTCGTGGCGGGGATACTCTTCGCCGTGGCAACCATCCCGCACCAGAACAAGCTCTGGCGCGCGGGTCTCCTGCATTCCGCCGGCTTGGAACTCCTGGACGATGCGGACGACATGGCTCGCGCGGCGGCCTCCGACCGCGATCTCCGCGCCATGGCGACGGACAAGTACCGCCGTGCCGCGCAGAGCTTCAGTGACTCGCTCCAGAACGACCCGACCCGCGCGACGACCTACTACAAGCTCGGCTACACGCTGAACAGGATGGGTGACGTGGATGGTGCGCTGAAGGCCTATCGGAGCCTCCAACTCTACTCCCCGGACTACTCGGAGATCCACTACAACGTCGGTCTCCTGTGCCAGTCGGCAGCGATGGAACGCGCCGCGAGCAAGGACCGGGACGAGCAGCTTCGGGCGATCGACTACCTCGAGGAATCGGTGGTCGAGTTCCGCCGGGCGGCGCGCCTCTCGCGCAGGCTCTATGTGCACCGCCAGTACGCGAAGACGCTGCTCCAGTGGGCGCGCATCCTCGATGGAGAGGAGGGGCGAGCGCTCGCTCGCGAGGCGGCGGAAGCCTACGCGGCGATGGCCAAGTTCCGCCTCCCCACGGACCGTGATGATCGTCCAAGGGAGGAACTCGCGCGAATGGACGCCATGGAGCAGGCGCCCGTCGCCTTCAAGCTTGCGGGCGACTCCAAGGCGGCGCTCGCGGCATACGAGGTTCTCATAGCGGAGCAGCCCGGGAACACGCGCGCCTTCGCATCGGCCATCAGGACCGCTCTCGAATGCGGGGAAGCGGGACGCGCCAAGGAACTGATCGACCGGGCACTCTTGCTGAATCCCCTCGGGACCGACTTCCACCTTCTGGAACTCAGGCGCCGCGCGGCCGAGAGCCCCGAGGAAGGACGCAGGTACGGCGCCTTCCTCCTGGCGATAGCCGAGAAGCAGAAGGCATTCCTGTCCCGGCGGGAGCGTGATGTCCTCTCCGCCTACAAGTCGGGCGAGGGCGATCTGTCGGGCCTCGACGCCAATGACGATCCCACCTCCTGACAGGCCATGATGACTCGATCACAGCTCCTCCCCCGCGGCACGCGCGTACGCGTGGATGTCCCCGCAAGCACATCCAACCTCGGGCCGGGTTTCGATGCCTTCGGGTGCGCGCTTGGCCTTGTGAATAGCTTCGTGTTCGAGCTCGGTCCGCCGCGCGTCCCACCACGGTTCGAATTCGGCGGAACGGACGCGGCCGGACTCCCCTGCGACGGTTCCAACCTCGCCATCCGTGCGATGGAGCACGCGTGGAGTGCCTTTGGGGAGGACCCCGGAGTCGCGAGCAGGGTCTCGCTCTCGGGCACGATCCGTGTTCCGCAGGCGCGGGGCCTGGGCAGCTCCAGCACGGCGATCGTCGCCGGCGTCGCTGCCGCATGCGCCCTCCTCAGGCGACCTCCCTCGGTCGCGCGACAGCTCGAGCTCGCCACGGACCTGGAAGGCCATCCCGACAACGTGTCCGCCGCGCTGCTGGGAGGGCTGGTCGCCTCGGTTCCGGGGACCCGGCCTGTCATTTGTCGAAGGTTCAAGGTCCACCGAAACGTTGCCTTCGTGGTCGCTGTCCCAAACTACGAGGTACGCACGTCGGACGCCCGGGCCGCACTGCCCGTCTCGTACCCGAGGCAGGACGTCATCGCCAATCTCTCGAGGACGCCGCTCATCCTCGATGCCTTTCGTTCGGGCGACTTGTCCGACCTGTGGACGTTGATGGAGGACCGCGTCCACCAGCCGTACAGGGCAAGGCTCTATCCCGGGATGGAGGAACTGCGCGCCGCCGCGCAGCGCAACGGTGCCGCCGGCTTTTGCGTCAGTGGCGCGGGTCCGTCGATGCTGGCGATTGCGGCGCGCGGTGCGTCTGGCAAGGTTTCGAGCGGCCTGACACGCGCGCTCGCCGCGCTTCCCTTCGGGGGACGGGTGCTGGAACTGCCCGCGAGGTTTGCTGGCGCACGCGTTCGCGTCATCGCGCCCAAACGGGGCTGAGGACTACTTCAACAGGGCCGACGGGCCGAAGCTGGCGGGCAGGAGGGAGTCCACGGTGTGCGCCTCGCAACGCCCGTCGGACGAAACGCACAGGACAACCATCTGCTGGTTGAACTCGCGCAGGACCTGTCGGCACGCCCCGCACGGTGTGAGCGGCTCCGCGCTCGGCCCAACGACGAGGCACACCAGCGGCGCACCCGCGCCTTCCGACACCATCTTGCCGATGGCGACGCGCTCGGCGCAGTTCGCCAACCCATAGCTTGCGTTCTCCACGTTGCAGCCCGTCACGATCCGCCCGGTGCTCGTCAGGATTGCTGCGCCCACGTGGAAGTTGGAGTACGGCGCGTAGGCGCGCTTCTGAGCGGACAGCGCCGCTGTGTGCAGCCGCTGGAATGTGTCCGGGTCCACCATGATCGCGGGCTCCTTGGGGGGTGCAAGCGACCGTCGCGCCCGGGGGCATGCCGGTGCGAGGGATAAATCCACCGACGATGCCACGCCCCCGGCGCCGAGTTTTTCCTTCGCGCCGAGCCACCACGTGGTGTGATGGTTCCAGCAGCCCGACAGGTTACCATCGACGATCCCATGGCCGCACACGAAACACTGCCACATTCACTCCGCCAGCGCATGCAGGCCGCGTCCGAGCGCTTTGTCGACCTCCAGGAGGCGCTTCTGGAGATCAGCAACCTCGTCGGCTCCGTCATGCGTCTGGAGGAACTGTTCCACGAAATCTGCCGCATCTGCGCGGGCGCCCTCCGCACGGATACATGCTCGCTCTACCTGCGCGAGGATGCGGTGGATCGCGACGAGCCCGGGTGCAGGAGGCTCGTCCTGCGCGCGACGCACGGGCTGCGGCAGGAACTCGTGAACCAGGGGTCCTTCCTCTATGGCGAGGGCATCCCCGGCTGGGCCGCGCAGGAAAACCAGACGGTGAAGGTGCGCGACTCCCGCGAGGATTCCCGCTACGCCCCGCTCGACGACGCGCCGTTCGAGAACTTTGTCGCCTATGTATGCGTCCCGCTCCGCGTCCAGTACGAGGTGGTCGGCGTGCTGTCGATACGCCGGCGCGAACCGTGCGATTGGACTGAGGAGGACGTGCTCTTCGCGGAGATCATCGCGAAGCAGGTGGCCATCGTCGTCGAGAAGGCGCGGCTCTACACGGACAAGATCGACGCCGAGCGCCTGGCCGCCGTCGCGATCTCGCTGTCTGAAACCGCCCACGGCATCAAGAACATCCTTCAGGGGATGAGCGGCGGGCGCTTCATCCTGGAGGCCGGCATCCAGGCGCGCGACTTCGACCGCGTCGAGAAGGGCTGGGGGCTCATGCAGCGCAGCGTCGCGCGCATCGAACGCCTCGTGAAGAACATGCTCGGCTACTCCAGCACCGCAAAGCTGGAGCTCGCTCCTGGGGACCTCAACGACCTGCTTCGCACCATGACCATGGAGGTCGCCGAGGCGGCTGACCTGCGCGGGATCGCCGTCGAAGCCACGCTCGATCCGGCCATCCCGCAGGTGGACATGGATTCCGCCGCGCTCCACGACGCCCTCCTCAACTTGCTCACCAACGCCATGGACGCCATCCCCGAGGGCACCTCCGGCGGGCGTGTCTCCGTGAAGACCGCGTGGGACGCGGAGAAGCGCATGGTCAGCGTGGACGTGGCGGACAACGGGTCCGGCATCTCCGAGGAAGCCCAGAAGCGCATCTTCCACCTTTTCTTCACCACCAAGGGGACCGGCGGAACGGGCATCGGCCTGAGCGTCACCAAGAAGATCGTCGAGCAGCACCATGGGCGGATCGGCTTCAGGTCGAAGGAGCACGAGGGCACCAACTTCCGCGTGGAACTCCCCCCGTCCGCATCGTTCCCAGTGACGGTCCATGGCTGAACGCAGGTTCGTGTCCCTGAACCCCGCGACGGGGCAGGAGATCGCCCGGATTCCATTCACGGTGCCCCGGGACGTTGACCGCGCCATCGCACGAGCCCACGGGGCCCTCGCGGGATGGTGGGCGCTGGGCGTCGAGGGGCGAGGGCGGCGGCTCATAGCGTTGGCGGACTGCCTCGAAGCAGAGGCGCCCCGACTGGCCGCGCTCATGGCGCGCGAACTTGGCAAGCCCCTGCGCGAAGGCGAGGCCGAGGCGCGCAAGTGCGCCGTTGGATGCAGGCATGCGGCGCAGGCTGCGCCAGCCGTACTCGCCCCGGAACCCATCGCGTCCGATGCCTCGATCTCCTGCGTCCGGCGCGAGCCGCTCGGGGTCATCCTTGCCATCATGCCGTGGAACTACCCGTTTTGGCAGGTGTTCCGATTCGCGGCCGGCGCGTTGGCAGCGGGGAACACAATCCTCGTGAAGCCCGCCCCGAACGCGGGCCTCTGCGCGCGCGAACTGCGTCGCATCGGCGCAGAGTCCGGGATTCCCGAGGGCGTCCTCGACATCCTGTTCCTGCGCGAGCGCGCCACGGAGTTCGCGATCGCCGATCCCAGGGTTCGTGGAGTGACGGTCACGGGGAGCACGCGTGCCGGGCGGGCCATCGCCGCCCTGTGCGGTCGACACCTGAAGAAGTGCGTGCTGGAACTCGGCGGGAGCGATCCGTTCATCGTCCTCGACGACGCGGACCTGGAGTCGGCGGCAAGGACGGGCGCCTTCTCGCGGCTGATGAACGGCGGCCAAAGCTGCATCGCCGCGAAGCGCTTCCTCGTCCAGGTCAACGTGCACGGCGAGTTCCTCAGTTGCCTGAAGCGCGAAATGAAGACCGCAAGGATGGGAGATCCAGC
>CAZUCD010000082.1:0-16401 GCA_964618855.1 uncultured Candidatus Sumerlaeota bacterium | reverse complement strand
CCGTTGGGGATTCCCGGGGTGCGGAAAAAGCGGGGGTATGCGGCTGATCGTGGTCGCATACTGCTCGCAGAAGCGTGTCACCATCGCAGCGGCCTTCGACCGGCGCGATGATCCATCCGATCAAGACGTGTCGGCAGCGATCGAAGACCTTTAGGGCATCCGCGCTGGAATCCCTCCGGCCTCGGCGGGTGACAGCCTGCACTCCTAAGCGGATGCGGTTGGAGGCAACGTCAATGCCGCACGCCCCGCGCCAACTCCCAGCCCCCTTGCAGCCCTCCGCACCATAGCATGACCCACCATGGGGCAATCGTGGAGGCCAGCCGCCAGTCCCCGCCCGCGCCGGCCACCAGAGCCACGGGCGCGATGAAGAGCAGATTCCACGCGGCAAACCAGGTGAGCTCCCGGCGCGTCGCCCACCACAGCGCGCCAAGAAGCGCAGGCAGAAGGAGCCACGCGCTCCATGGAAGCAGGACCTGCCGGGGCATCCCCGTCGCGAGGTGGGCGGCCAGGCCTCCGGCAAACCGAGAGGCCAGCCCTCCCGGTCCGAGCTCCGCGAGGAAGCTGGCAACCGGCATGGGCCCACCCGCGTAGGGGTCCGTGGCGAGCCGGGATGGATCGGGCCAGCCGGGACGTCCCGCGAACTCCCGGTTCGCATAGAAGCGCACGTGGATATCCGCCGAGTATGTCCACGAACCGAACCGCTCCTTGTTGAACCGGAGGTGCCCGGGCAGCAGGATCACGATGGGGAGCACCAGCACGAACCACTCCACGGGCTTCCAACGCCGGGAGACGGCCTCGAAGAGCGCAACGAGGGCGAAGAATGAGATGAGCGTCACCTGGAGGAGCACCATCGCGGCGCCCAGCGCGCCAAACGCGGCCGCACGCCAGATGGGGCGGGCGGCGAGGTGCAGCCTCGCCAATGCCAGCAGCAGGAACGCCAGCGTGATCGCGTCGTTGCGGAGCGCCTCCGCACCAAGCGCCGCGAGCGCCGGATGGGCCGCGAGAGCCCCCGCCGCGAGGGCAGCCGCCGCAGGGTGAAGCAAACGCCGTCCCACGAGCCACGCGACCACGGGCACGAGCGAGGAAACCAACGCCCCGGCGAGCCGGGCGGACGGCGCCGTCGGGGGCAGCACCGTGTACGCCGTGCGCAGGATCGCGGGGAAAAGCGGTTCCCTCACGAAGGGACCCCAGGGCTGCTCCGTTCGGTAGAAGGTGCCCTCGCGCGCGATCAGGGCGTATCCGAGGGCATCGGGCCGAAGCTCGAGCGTCCGCAGGTCGCGCAAGGCGTCCCACCGGGCCGCGAAGGCGAGCGCGAACAGGCAGAGCGGCAGGACGAACGCCTTGGCCCCGTCGAGTGACTGCGTCCCGGCGGCGAACTGCCGCGCCAACACCGCGAGCGGAGCCATGCACAGGATCAGCGCAACGCCGCGGGCGTGCTCCAGCAACGCGGGGTTCAACGCGACCAATGCGGCGAGCGACCCCCCGATCCCAACGCCGATCACGCCCGCACGCCGGAGTTCGAGTCCGCGCCCAAGCACGAGCACAAGCGTCAGCGCCCATGGCACGAGGGCCAGGAGGATGGCCCCGCCCGCATCCGGGACGCGGTTGATGGCGACTGCGCGCGCGCGGAGGTCGATGTAGTTGAGGGCCGCGGGCGGGGCGCCCGGCGCGGGCGAAATGCGCAGGATGATGGGACCCGTTGATTCCGGATCGGAGGCGATGCCCGAGAGGTCGAGCCGCGCACCCGGCTCCACGGAGGGCCACATGGTGCGCGCGTGGCCGTCGCGCCATTCCAACCGCCAGCGCGCCGATGGATCCCCCAGGATGCGCACGGCCAGGGCATCCCACGGGCCGGGGGGCAGAGGCACTTCGGCCGCGGCGCCCTCCCTCGGCGTCGCCACCCCCGAAGACCGGTCCCAAGTCCCCCTGAGCATCAGCGGCACTCCCGAGGATCCAGGCGGGACCGAGACTCGGGCGACCAGCCGCGCGTCCGGGACGAGCGGCTCGGCCATCGCCGCGCGCACGAGGGCACCGAGAATGCCAAGGATGAGCACCGAGGCCAGGCCCAGCGCAGCCAGGACGGCCATGGTGGAAGTCGCGCCTGCCGCGGGTCGTGGCGTGTCGGGCATGCGCGCTTCTCCACAATCACCCGCCACAGCGGCAAGGGGTGACGACTTGGCCCACGGAGGGCGGGTCCTGCAGCGCTGATGGGCCGCGCATTCGGCTTGGCTTGCCGCGCGGGCGACCGATGCTGGGAAGGCGCATGGAAACCCCCTTCCAGTCCAAGCTCACACGCAAGCCGTGGATCCTCTCCGAGGAGCCGGATGCCCCCAGGACGGGGGACAGGACGGAACGCTACCTCGTTCTGCTCGGGCACATGGCGCTGCTCTTCCGGAAGTACTGCGAGATTTCGCTCCTCGCGGCCTTCATCGCCGTGCCGATGTTCTACCTCCTGAGCATCCGTCAGGACCTGGTCATCTCCGCGAGCCAGCGCGTGATTGCGTGGGCGACGTTCCTGAAGGACCCGTCGGACACGATCGGCGTCCTCTGGTCGCGCCAGTTGGCCCCCTATCTGAGCGCCACGGCGCCCGTGCTGGAGATGAAGAAGTTCGTCTGGCTCGCGTGCCTCGGAATGGTGCTGCCGTTCTACATGGTGGCGCGCCTGTTCGAGGCGGCTTTCCGCGTGCCCGTCTTCGGGATGCTTCCCGATGGGGTGCTCCCCGGGGGACGGCGCCTGCGCCTCGGCATGCTTGCCGGGGGTCTCGCGTTCCTGGTTTGGTCCGTGGCGACGATGGTGCTCATGCCACCGCCGATTCCGGGCGACTCCCCCCTTGGGGGAGCGGGCGTGGGTGGTGGCGGGTTCTTCCACTCGCTTGGGGCCTGGGGACAGCTCTCCGCCGCGCTCGTGTTCTTCGTGGTGCTGGAGGACGCGATCCGCACGCGCCGCTTCGCGTTCAAGCTGATCGGGGTCATGCTGCTCGTCGGCGCACTGTGCGCGGCGATGGCCGTGCTCCTCCAGTTCCGGCCCGCGTGGCTCATGAACTTCTGGGTGCAGTTCGACGACTCGCTCCACCGCAACAACTACGGCTCGTTCGTCGGGCACAACACGGGGCTGAGCAGCTTCCTGATCGGGCCCGTCATGCTGGTGGTGGGCGTGCTGCTTGCGCGGCTGGAGGAGTTCCGCGGCAAGAGGCGGTGGGCGCTGATCATGACCCTGCCGCTGTTCTGCTACGCGCTGATCCTAGCCCAAAGCCGCGCCGTGGTGCCGATCCTGGGCGCGTGCCTGCTGATGTTTGCCCACGGTGCCTCGAGGAGGGAGGCGCTGCGGATCCCGCGGCGCGTGTGGGCCGGGGTCGCGGTCGTGCTGGCACTGCTTGTGGCCTCCCAGTTGTTCCCCGGCAGGTCCAACCCGTTCGCGCGGCGCGAGATCACGCTGACGGAGAGGCTCGTGGACGTGTCCCCCCGCCGGCTGCTCGCGGACACCCGTGTCCGCATCCTCGCCATTGGGGCGACGATGGTCGCCGAGAAGCCGCTTTTCGGGCACAGCTTCGGCTCCTTCCAGTATGCATACCCAACGGCGCAGCGGCGGTACTTCGAGGAACACCCGCGCTCGTCGCTGACGCCCTGGGCCCGGCGAAGCATGCACGCACACAACGAGTACCTCCAGACGCTGATCGAGACTGGGATCGTGGGCACGGCGCTGGCCCTCGCGGGTCTCGGGTGCGCATTGGTGCTCGGCGCGAAGACGTTGCGCGCGACCCTGGAGCGGCCCTATGTCCTGATCCAGTGGGCGCTGGCGGGGGCGATTGCGGGCTGGCTTGCGCACGCTGCGCTGGACTTCCCGCTGCGGATTCCGCCCGTCACGATTTCGATACTCGGAGTGCTGGCGTTGTGGACCGCGGGTGAGCGGCTCTGGCTGACGCCGATCGCGCCTCCCTCGGTGGGCCGCCAGGAGCCTCCCCTGCCGGCCCTGACCGGATCGGGCCAGGTGCCGCGCTACGCGGCGGTGCTCGGGGTCGGCGCCGCGTGCGTGGTGGCGTCGTTCGCGACGGCTCAGCTCGTCTCCCGCGTGGGGGGCCGGTGGTACTCCGGGCGCGTCCTGAACAACATGTCGAACGCGCTTCTGGAGGGCGCGGCGGACCGGGCGAAGAGCCCCGACCCGCGCGACCAGGCCGAGGCGGCGAACTCCCTGGGGGAGGCGGAGTTCCTCTCGCGCGAGGCGACGTTCTTCCTGCCGACCGACGGGGACATCCTGCACCTGCGCAGCCGGGTGAAGGCCGCCATCGGGCGCGAGGCGCTGCGCGCGGCGCGGCAGATCATGCAGTCGGGCGACGCAAGGCGCGGCGAGGCGCGGCTCGCGGTCGCGCGCGAGGAACTGGGCAGCGCCCTCTCACTCGCGGGGCAGGCACTCTCCGAGTCGATGTTCCATTCTGTCTACTTCCAGCGCGCGCTCATCCAGCAGATGCTCGGCGAGTACGCCCCCACGGACGCGGAACGCCAGGTGCGCTTCACCGCCGCGGTGGAGGACTTCCGAACCACGATCGCGCTCAATCCCGCGGAGGCCGACGCATACCCCCTCCTCTTCCGCCTGCTCGACAAGCGGCGCACGCGCGGGGACGAGGAGGAGATGGTGCGCCTGCTCGGCCTCATGAACCACTTCATGCCGGCGGAGCTGGACCGCATCTTCTTCGCCGAGGTGCTGGACAACCTGGCCCTCGGGGACCATGCAAACGGCCACCGCCTGATGCGTCGGATCCATGCGGCGGTGCCCGGAAGCAGGCGCTACTCGGCTGCCTTCGCCACGACGGCGATCCGGTCGGGTGCCTACGAGGAGGCGCGGGAGACGCTCACGGCCCTGAGCCGCACCCAGGCCGAGTCCGCCGAGGTCAGCGCACGGGACCTGTACCTCTCGTTCGCGATGCTCTCCGCGCGCGTCCGCCAGTACGACGCGGCGCTCGAGACGCTGGCGAAGTACGTCCCCGCGAGCGCGGGCGAACCGGAGCCCTCCGTGATGGCGATCCGCATGGAGCTGCTCCGCCGCATCTCCAAGCCGAGGCCGGCGGAGGCGGATGCGCTTGCGGAGGAACTGTCGCGGCTCGCGTCCCGCAACCCGCAGGTGCTGCACATCGCGGGAGCCTCGATCCTGGAGACGTTCAACGACCCGGCGGCGGCGCTGCCGTGGCTGGAGCGGCGCGTGGCGATGCGCGACCCCGCGCCAGACCTGCCCGCGCTCATGCTCTGCGCGCGGTGCCTGCTGGCCACGGGGCGAGCCGACGAGGCGCGGGCGCTCGACAAGCGCATGGTGCCACTCGCGCAGACGATACCGCAGCGCGAGGTGCTCCTGCGCCTCCGCGAGGCTATGGGCACGGGCCGGCCCGACCCTCTCAGGCGCCGCGCCGACCAGCCGGAGGAACAAGACCCGTGACAGGGGCCGACCTCCTCGTGGAGCTGGTCCACGCGCAGCCCATGCGGCATCCGCTCGGGGCGCGTCCCATCGTCGCACGCCTCGTCCCGGGACAGCCGGGTGTTCGCTTCGATGCGGCCGCGGAGGCCGACATCGTCTCGCTCGGGTTTCCGGAGATCACGGACCTCCTCTTCTTCCGCCCGATCGACGACGTGACCTCCGGGCACAATGCGGTGACAGGACCGCTCGCGGAGCTGATCCGGGCGCGTGGTGTGGCGCGGGTGTTCTTCTCCGAGGCGGAGCTGTTTCCGTGCATACGCAAGGCGGCGGGGTCGGCTCCATGCCGCATTCACTTCGGTGGTGACTTGGTGGACCCGTCGGAGTTCCGGCACCGGCTCGACGCGCGCAGGGTGGAGCCGGGCTCGCACTGGGCGGCGTGGCTGGGGGCGCGATGATGGGCGCCGGGGATGGGGGCGGAGGCGCGGCCCTGCCCGGGCTGCCGCGGGGGGCGGTCGCCTACTGGGCGATCGTGTGCGCGGGCCTGCTCCTTGGGATCGCTGCGCTGGCGTTCGTCCGTTCGGACCAGTTGCTCCTCGTGGGAGGGGGCGCGGCGGCGGTGCTGCTGGCCTTCGCAGGCAGCAGGTTCATCCTGCCCCTGTACTTCGCGACGGCATTCGGGGGGGAGATCAAGGTCCCGGGCCTGCCGGTGTCGCTGAACCGCGCGCTGGCACTGCTGCTGTTCGCGTCCTTCGCGGTGGAGTTCGCGCTCGGACGGTGGCGGCCGCGTCTGTCGGTCGCGCTGGCGATCCTTGTGGCGTTCCACGCGTACATCCTCGGCATGGCGCTGGTGAAGCTCCCGCCGGGGGGCACGTTTTTCGTCCAGCCAGCCTACTACCTAGTGATCGCCTTCGCGGCGGCGGCCGCGTCTTGGAGGGAGGAATGGCGGGCCACGGTGCTCTGGTCGATCGCCGTGGTTTCGGCGGCGCACACGCTCGTGGGGTTCGCCGAGTTCGTGCTGCGGCAGGACATCGTGCTTTGGGGCATGAGGCCCTTTCCCCGCGACGACGTTCGCATCAACGGAATCGCGCGCGACGCGATCCAGTTCGGGTTCAACTGCTGCTGGGGCGGGTTCGTTTCGCTGTGGCTCCTGACGAGGTGCCGTGGGATCTTCGACGGGGCGCTGGCGGCATCGACCTGCGTGGTCCAGCTCGCCGCGGCGCTGCTGACGCTCAACCGGCAGATTCCGGTGATCCTCGGCGCAATGTTGGTCGTGTTCGTGGCGCTGTGCCGCTGGGAGCACCGGAGGAAGCTGGCGCTCGCCCTCGTGGCGGGGGCGTTGGTCGCCGCACCCCTCGTCGGGTGGAAGCTCTCCGAGCGGTTCGCGACCGCCACCTCCGCCGTCCGCGATGCGTCGCTCGGGATTCGCTACGACAAGGCGATCACGGGGTGGCGGATGCTTGCCGAGCATCCGATGACCGGCATCGGCCACAACTACTTCCAGTTCGTGTACCGCGAGTACCGGCCCATCGGCGAGACGGTCATCATGCAGGACGACTGGACGAGGACGTACACGGTGGACCTTGGCTACGTTCAGATCCTGGTGGAGTATGGTGCGATCGGGGCGGTCCTGTACGTTCTCCTGATGGCCTCGCTCGGGCTGGGACTTTGGCGGGCGCGATCGCTGGCGGAGGGGGCTGGCGACACGGCGGCGATGAACTTCCATGCGCTGCTCGCTGCGCTCCTCGTCCAGCACCTCGTGTCTCAGTTCCTCCAGGACACGTTCGGCGTGACGCGGACCTACCTGCTGATGGGCTGGATCATCGGGCTCGGGGCGTGGACGCTTCGCGCGTGCGATGCGAGGGGGGACGCGCCCGCATGAGGCCGCCGCGCATCGCCTTCATGTTCCACAGCGTCCACCCCTCGGGTGGAAACCTGTGGCTGCAGAGGCTGCTGCTGCGCGGGCCGTTCGAGCCGCGCGACTGCATCGCGATCCTGCCCGGGGAGTCGGCGCTGGAGGGGGACCTTGTCGCGGCGGGGATCGAGGTCCACCGGGCCGGCATCATCGAGCGCGCGCTGAGCGAAGCGCAGGAGGTCTCGCGGGCGGAGCTCCTGCGGAGCAAGTGGGGCTACTTCCGGCGAGTGCGCGAGCTGCTTGCCCTCACGAAGCCCGACCTCGTGTACGTGAACTGCGGGGTGCAGGTGCTGCCCGGCATCGCGGCTTCGCGAGCGGGCCTGCCCATCGTATGGCACATCAAGGAGGGTTGGGGGGGCGGCTTCGCGTTCCGGATGAAGCGGCGCGTGATCCTGCGGTGCGCCCACGCGCTGCTGTTCGACTCTGAGGCGGGCTGGCGCCTGTACGCGCCGATTCCCGCAGGAACCCGCAGCGTCGTCGTCCCCAACGGCGTGGACGAGGGCTTGGCGCAGCTCCACGAGCGGCGCGAGGAACTGCGGGAGAGGCTCGGCTGGCCGCCGGAACAGTGCATCCTCCTCTTCATAGGCACCATCGTGCAGCGCAAGGGGGTGCACGAACTCCTCGAGGTGTGGGAGGAACTCTCCGGGCAGTTCCCGCAGGCGCGCCTCGTGCTGGTCGGCCCGCAGGACCCGAACGAGCAACACCCACGGCTGACTCGCATCGCCGAGAGCCTTCCCGCGAACACGACCTACCTCGGGTTCCGCAAGGATGCGCAGGAGCTCCTCGCCGCCTCGGACCTGTTCGTCCTCCCGTCCTACGGGGAGGCGATGCCGATATCGATCTCGGAGGCGATGATGATCGGCTGCCCCGTGGTCGCCCGCGGCGTTGCGGACGTTCCCTACCAGATCGGCGAAGGCCGGGGCTTCATGTTCGCCGGGAACGGGAAGGGGCCGCTGAGGGACGCGCTGCGGCAGGCGCTGGAGGACCAGAAGGCGCGCGATGCGTGCGCGCGGCGCGCGAGGGAGTTCGCACTCGCCAACTTGACGTGGACCGCGCACTGCGACCTAATCAGACAGGTGGTTGTCGAAACGTATTCGAAGCACCGCGGTGCCGGCCGGGGGGATTGATCCCGCGCTGGAATCCGCTGGCGGAGGCGCAGGTCGATGGGTCCGGGACTGGTGAGAACTCTGCTGATGGTGCTGGGGGTGACCCTGGTCGTCGTGGGGGCTGCGGCCCCGTTCGACGCACCGGCCAACCTCGGTCCCGGGCTGATGCTCGGGGCCTGCCTTCCACTCGGCTTGTGGCTGGTGGACCGGCGTCTCGGGGGATGGCTCTCGCGCCACCGCGGGGACGGCGTGGGACCGGGGGACTTCGTGCGGGAGGAATCCCTCCAGATCGCGCGCGACATCGGAGCGCTCGGGGCGCTCGCCGGGATGGCGGGGGCGGCCAAGCTCCACGTGCTGGGCGAGGAGGCGACCTGGCCCGCGGCGGTGGCGGTAGCCTGCGCAGCCGTGGCGGCGCTCGCGTGGATCACGCGCTTCATCGTGGGCAGGCCGAAGCGGGTTGATGCGCTCGCCGACCTGTACGACGTGACGAAGGCGCGGACTCTCGAGGACCAGATCGTCGAGGCGCGGGAGTTTGGCCGTTCCGTCGGGCCGCGGCTGGCGGCCTCCTTCGCGGCCGTGTGCGCGCTGGGCGTCGTCGTCGCCGTCGTTATGGTCGGCATCGGGGGGGGACTGCTGCTTCTTGGCGTGAAGCTCTCGGATCCGGGGGAGGCGGGGACGAACCTGCTCGTGCAGTTCGGCGCGCTGGTCGCGCTTTCTGGCGTGGGGATTTCTTTCGCAGCGACATCGCTGACGCTATTCCGCCTTGTGGCCATCGCGCGGAAAACCGGACGCCCGCCGACGACCGGGGCGCTGCGTCAGTTCGGCCGGGCGTTCGAGACGGTCGGGTTCCTGAACACCGTGCCTTGGTCGGTCGGGATGGGGCTGGTCTGCGCACTCCTCGGATTCTCCGCATGGGTGGTGGCGTCGCTGTTGACGGGCGACCCCGCGGCCGTGGCCGGCCTGACGCTCGCGCTGACCTGCTTCCTGATGTGGCTGCTCGTGGCGCTTCCGCAGATGTTCGTGTTTGCGGTCTTCACCGTGAGGGACTGCGGCTGGATGGGGGCGCTTGAGGCGAGCACGGCGCTGCTCGGGTTCGAGGGATCCGGGGGCATGCGCCGCGCCCTGACGGCCACCCTGTGGACGATGAGCCTGCTGAGGGCGCCCGCCGCGATCCACCTCACGCTCCAGGTCCTCGACGGACGCGACGAACTGCTCGCCGCGCTCCTGCGCGAGAAGCCGCTCGCGATGGCCTTCGGCAAGGTCCTCGAGGGGCTCTCAAACGAGCCCGAGGCGCTCAAGCGCCCCTTCGCCTCGATGGAGGCCGGGCGCTACCTGGAGGCCCTGAACGCGTTCCAGATCTACCTGCGCAGAAACCGCAATGACCTGCACGCCACGCGCGGGGAGTGCCTCGCCCTGCTGCGGGTGGGAAACCACCGTTCCGCGCGCGAGAAGATCGAGGCCTGGGCCAATCTGGATCCGGCAAGCGACGAGCCGCCGCGACTCCTGCGGGAGATCGCCGAGGGCCGGTGGTCCGAGGGCGGGGACCTGAGGAGGCAGGCGGATTCCAAGCGGACGGAGGCGGTCCCGAAACCCCCGCCGTCCATGCGGGATTTCGCGCCCCCGTAGTTTCGGTCGCCGGTGCCGGTCATCCCCAACTTTGCCATCCGGGGCGGAGAACATGGGATGTGGTGGGCGCCGACTTGGGTCGAATAATCGCCGCGGGACCAAACTTCCTCCCGGATTGCGCGCCGTTTCAGTTGAGGACACCCCCCACGCCTGCGCGTGATGGAGTCCCATCGGAGATCGACCGGGCCCCTGCCGCCCAATGCCAACCTGACCGAATACCGCAGAGGAACACTCAATGAGCATTGCATCCCGCCTGAAACAGTTCGCGCTGACCGTCACGATCGCCTCACTGGCGATCGGTTCGGCGTTCGCGGAGAAGGTCCCGAGCGAGATTGAGATCCGCGGGATCGAGATACTCTCGACCGGACCCGGGTTCCAGGACCCCGTGCAGGTGGGGGAACTCCTGCAGCGCATTGACGCGGGCGAGTTCAACCAGGTCTACCCCGAGACGCGCACGCTGGTGGGGCTGGCCTACAAGTCCGAGCTGGAGACCCCGATGCCGTTCCTGCGGGCCGACGTGGGGAATCCGCTCGGGACGCTGCGCAGTTCGCTTCCGGCCGGCGTCGAGCTGCACCCGTGGATTCACGTCATGCCCGCGCACAATGCCCTCATGGGGAAGACGCCCCCGCCGAAGTCCCCCCTTGGGGTGGCCCCCGCCATGGCGAACATCAACGCCAAGGGCGAGCGCGAGTCCTCCGGCAGCGTCATCAACCTTGATCCCGGCCATCCCGGGACGCGCGAGTACCTCGTCGCGCTCTTCATCGACATCATCAAGACGACGCGGCCGACCGGCGTGGTCCTGGACGACATGTGGTACCCGGGCCGCGATTGGGGATACAGCGAGGGCGCGATCCAGGCATTCCGCGCGGCGGTAGGCGGCGCAGGGGCTCCCCCGCCGGACGACCCGACCTGGTGCGCATGGCGTCGCGCACAGCTCACCGACACGCTCCGCCACCTGCGCACGCGCGTGCAGGAAGTCTTCCCGACCATGGCATTCACGGTGGTCGTCGATGCGGACGGCCCGCCCCCGGCAAACTGGGAGGAGTGGATCCAGTCCTCGACCTACAACGACCGGCTGCAGGACTGGGTCGGCTGGGCGCAGGAGGGACTCGTGGACCAGGTGATGGTCCGCTACTACAAGCGGCAGGACGCGGAGAACCTGCGGGAGCTGGAGCTCTGGGCGCGGTTCATGAACGACAACTGCGGGGCTGCGCGGCCGATCATCTCGCTCTCCGGGAAGCTCAACTTCACCGACTCGCTCATGCAGCAGTACCGCATCGTGCGAGCTCGCGGAATCGGCACGGCCCTGCACCATTACGACAGCCCGACCCGCGACCAGAACGCGGGCTTCTACAACACGCTGCCGATCAACGTGTACACGGGGCGCCCGGGGCTGCGGCTGCCGGCGGTTCCCCTCACAGGCACCCCAGAAAACCGCCAGTTCGCGGTGATGCAGAATCCGCCCCCCACGATCGTGATCGAGAAGGCGGCGCAGCCGACGCCAACGCCGGAGCCCCCGATTCGATTCACCCGCCCGACGCCGATCCCGACGCCGACCCCGGAGGGGTCCTTCAAGCCGGCACCCGTCGTGCGGACGATCATGCTGCGCTCGGGACGCCAGATCCAGGGCAAGGTCACCGAGGTTCGCGGCGAGGGCGTCATCATTCAGCTCGAACGCGGCGGGAGCATGGAGCTGCGCAAGAAGGACATCGAGAAAATCGTTCCCCCCATCCCGGAGGTCGGATTGTAGGAACTGCACGGCCCTCCCGCGCGCATCCGCCACTCGCGCGCGGGAAACGGGGTTTCGCGGCCTCCCCCACCCCGGCCTGTTTGGCCCGGGACTTGAGTCGTGCGGAGCATCCGACACGGACGGGACAGCATGCGGCGGTTCTTCTCCGAAATGCTTGGCAGGTTTGCCCCGGCGGGGAAGGTTCACCTCGACGACGGGGAACGGGAGTTCATGCGGGCGCTCTCCGTCCTGGCGCGCGACCCGTCGCGGTCCCTTGAGCCGGGGAGTCCCCTCATCGGCGATCTGGTGCGGCTGTGGGCCAATGAGGGATGGTCCGCCCTGCACGAGTATGCGCGCGCGGTGGTCGCAGAGTCGCTCGCCGCGCGGGGCCCCATCCTCGAGTGCGGCTCCGGCCTGACGACGCTGCTGCTCGGGGTCGTGTCGCAGGGGACGGGGCGGACGGTCCTGTCGCTTGAGAGCTCGCGCGACTGGGGCGCGAAGACGGAGCGCCTGCTGCGCGCGGCCGGCATCGAGTCGGTAAGCCTCCATCACGCGTCGCTCGTCCCCCACGGCGAGTCGGACTGGTACAGCCTTCCGAAGACGGGCGTGCCCGACGCATTTCACCTCGTCGTGTGCGACGGCCCGCCGGGCGACACGCGCGGGGGTCGGGCGGGACTCATGGGGGCCGTCCGCGCACGTCTTGCCCCTGGATGCGTGATCCTGCTGGACGACGCCGGGCGGGAGCACGAGCGCGCCCTCGGCCTGCGCTGGCGCGACGAGCTGGGGGCTGAGTGCAAGTTGTGCGGGACGGAGAAGCCCTACTACCGGATCGTTCTGCCTGGCTGAGCCGCGGCCTATCGCGTGGCGGCGATCCTGAGGCCGGCATCCTCGTGCGCCGGGGCCGTGACGGCGCCGGGCAGGTGCTCCGGCAGCCGCTCCATCAGGCTCCAGACTCCGGTTTCAACCGCGTATTTCGCGCAATAGGACGCGAGGTACACCTGCGGGTTCATGCCCCACTGGCTGTAGCCCGCGTGGGAAGTGCGGACGACGAATGCGCCAAGGCGGCGGCGCTCCTCGACGCCCTCGATGAACTCGCCCTCGAACTGCACCGAAGTCGAGCCGATGCCGAATCCGAGGAGATAGCGCGCAAGGCCACTGCCCTTGCCCAGGTCCGTGATTCGGGACTCGAGCGTCACGACGCGGTTCTCGCGGGTGAGGGGGTCGCGCGGATCGTACGCCCAGCGCACGCGGACGGGGTGCGGGTAGGCGCGCAGTGCGTAGCGGTACAGCCGCTCGCGGAGGACGAACTGTATCTCGGCCCGGTCGTCGGCGTCCACCTTCAGGGGGGCGGCCCATTGCGGCTCGGCGATGACGAGCAGCATCGGGCGGCTGGTCGATGGATCCAGGCCCGAGACCGCGGGGGACGGGATGGTGTATTCCCTGTTCGATGCGCGAAGGACGGCAAGCTGCGCAGGGGAGGGGTAGAACGGGGCCCAGGTCGCCTCCTGGGCGTCCTCGACGGCGACGCGCAGGTGCTTCGTGTTCACGGCGGCGAACCCCGTGGAGGGGCCGCCCCAGGTCCCGACGGGGCGGATCTTCGAGGCGCACCCCCCGCACACCAGGAGCGGGAGGAGGCAGGCGAGGACTCGTCCGGCCCGCGTGGGCGCGGGGAACGGGATCGGCGAGTCCGCAAGCGCGGTTGCCGTCCCGTCCCCCAAGCCCACACGACCGGTCATCACGTTCAGGTGCCGCTCGCGAGCATTTCCTTCTGGAGCGGCATCTTCTCCGGAAGGATCACGATCACGGAACGGCGGTTGGTCTTGCGGCCCTCGAGTGTCGAGTTGTCCGCGTCCGGGCGGTGCTCGCCGTAGCTCTGGGCGGAAATCCGGGAGGGATCGAAGCCCTGCTTGTCGATGAGCGCGTGTACGACGGAGAGCGCGCGGGCTGAGCCGAGCTCCCAGTTCGACTTCCATCCGGACTTCTTGATCGGCTGGTTGTCCGTGTGCCCCTCGACGACGACCTCGCGCCCGGGGAAGTTGGTGCGGACGATGTTGCCGACCTTGGCGATGAGAGCCTGGCCCTCTTCGCTGAGCTCGGCGCGCCCGGGCCTGTAAAGGAGCTGCTCGGCGATCGTGAGCGTGATGCCGCGCGCGGTCTCCTCGAGCTTCACGTTCATGTCGGCGAGCTGCTTGCGCAGCGCCTCCATCTCCGCGGCCTTGTTGTCCATGGAGGTCTGGAGGACGTGGGCCTTGTTGAGGGCATCCTCGAGCTGGCGGTTCTTGAGTTCGATCTCGCCCCGCAGGTCGCGGAGCTCGCCCTCGACAGCCTGGCGTGCGCGCTCCGCGGCGTCGCGCTCTGCGAGCGCGTCCTCGAGCTTTTTGTTGGCGGCGCCGAGGCGGTTGTTGAGGTCGCGGATGCTCGCGTTCTGCCCTGCGAGGTCCGAGTTGAGCGACTGGAGCTTGTTCTTCGCGTCGGCGAGTTCGCGCGCCTGCGCGGAGAGTTCCCCGTTCTGCCGGGTGAGGTCCGCGATCTGGCGCTCGAGGTCCGCCTTCTCCGCCTGGAGCGCGGCGATGGCGTCGTTCGAGACGGCACCCTCGCGGAGCTTGGCGAGTTCGGCCTCCTTCGCGGCGAGTTCCGCGCGGAGGTTCTGCATCTCGCGTTCCTGGTCGGTCTTGTTGACCTGGTCGTACGCGTCGCCGGCAAGCCCGCCGACCGCGGCACCGCCGCCGGCGCCCATCACGATGCCGTGCGCCGTTCCAATCGCGCTCACGTTGTGGCCGACGACGCCGCCGGCGACACCGCCGAGGGCACCCCCCGCCGCCGCACCCTTCTGCGCGCTCGAGCATCCCGCCGCGAGCGCCACCGTCACGAACATCGCCATGCTGAGGGCTGCTGTCCGAAGCTTCATGGTCCCACTCCTTTCGCGGCAGAAGGAGCCCGATGGCCCCTTGCCGCCCAGGTCCCCGAAGAGCGCCCCGCCACGGGGGCCAGCGTCCTGGTGGTTCCCCGACTCCCAGCAGCCGTGCCGCACAACGGCAAGAAAAAAAAACTCCCGATTCGGCAATCGCGAATCGGGGGTCGGAAATCGGGGGCCGGGGGCCGGCTAGGGACAGGAGGCTCGGGCTATGAGCTGCGGCGTCTTCCACACGGCGCCGGGCGCCTCCCCCGTGTCGATGAACTCCAGCAGCAGCCGCGCCGCCTCGTGGCACATCTGCTCCGTTGGGTAGCGCAGGCCCGTGATCGCGGGGGAGTTCACCATGTAGAGCGGATTCTCCTCGAAGCCGACGAGGAGCACGTCGTTCGGGACGTCGTAGTTGCGGCGGTAGAGCTCATGCAGGATGACGAAGGGCAAGTGGCCCCCGAGCGTGAGGATGCCCTCCGGGATGCCGTGCTTCTCGATGTGCTCGGACACCATCAGGCGGGCGCGGTTGGGTTCGAGCGGGAGCTGGATGGTGGTCAGTTCGAGGTTCTTCTTCGAGTAGTCCGCGATGGCCCGGCGCGCGCCCTCGATGCGCTCCTTCATGCCCACCTCGTTCGTGCGCTCGGAGGGGACGGCGATCAGCAGCTTCTTCGCGCCGCGCACGAGCAGGTGCCCCATGCCCATGCGGCCGGCCGTGGCCTCGTCGGCGCGCACGTTCACCAGGTTCCCGGCTATCGGGGAGGAACCCACCACGGCAAGCGCCAGCCCCGACTGCATGATCTCCGTCAGCGTCTCCCCCTCGTCCTCCGGGTTGATCCAAAGCACGCCGTCGACCTTGTCCTGGAGCTGGAGGACGAACTCGTCGTGGCGGTGGTCGGCGCGGGCCGGGACAAGGATCAGGTCGAGCCGCTCGGGCTCGATCGCGCGCCGGATGCCATTGATGACCAGCATGAGCTCGAAGTGCCGGAACACCTGGTCGATGGAGCCCACGGCGATCGGCTGCGAGTCGGCCTCGTGCGAGGGGAAGCAGAGCGCGATGGCGTTGTGCCGCCCGGTGGCGAGGCTGATCGCGGCACGGCTCGGCCGGTAACCCAGCGCCTTCGCCGCCGCAAGCACGCGTTCCTTCGTCTCCTCCCGGGCGGAGAAGCCATCGTAGTTGTTGTTGAGGATGCGCGATACGGCCGCGATGGAGACCTTCGCCTCCAGGGCCACGTCGGTGATGGTAACGCGCTTCTTTTTCCTCGGTCGGGGGGCCATCGATGGTCCTCGGGGACGATGCGCGGGACAGTCCACAAAGGGTCATGCCGCCCGTATGCGTCAAGACGAAGCCCGTCGAAACCGAAGGGTTTCGGTCCACGGAGGTCGTTTTCCTTGACCGGCGGGCTCCCAGCAGGTGACATCCCCATCCGCTGCGGAGAGATGGCCGAGTGGCTGAAGGCGGCGGTTTGCTAAACCGTTATACGGGTTAAGGCCTGTATCGAGGGTTCGAATCCCTCTCTCTCCGCCACTTCCCCCATTATCAGCGCCCTTCGATCATCGGCATGCCGCCGACGCGCATCGGTCCCACCCTGCGCGCCGGGTCCGTCCTGTCCCTTCCCGGCGCAAGCCCCAGCGGATCGACGAAGTTGACCGGGTTCCATGCGCAGTAGGCGTACTGCTCGATGCCCCCCGCGTAGCCGGTCGGGTCGAGCGCGGTCCATCGGC
>CAZUCD010000081.1:0-16515 GCA_964618855.1 uncultured Candidatus Sumerlaeota bacterium | reverse complement strand
ACCAGAGGCCGGGGGCCGCAACAATGAGCCCGGGGGGGCGGCGTCCCGCCGCCGTGTGAGAGACCTCCCGGGATCGCCGGCTTCCTCCCCCGGGCGACCGGGGCCTACGGCGCGGGGGCGCCGCTGAGGGCGCGCTCGAAGCCGAGCAGGTTGTCCTGCCTCCCCATCGCGATCAGCACATCCTCCGGGTGAAACTCCGAGGTGGCGCGCGGGTTGAACTCAACCGTGCCCGTGTGGGCGCGGCGGATCGCGACGATCATGACCTCGAACCTGCTGGCGATCTGCAGGTCGCGCAAGGCACGCCCCGTCATCGGGCTCATCATCGGGACCAGGATCTCCTCCAATTGAAAGGTGTCGCCGGCCCCGGTGGCGGCCAGGTCGATGAAGTCCACGACGGCGGGGCGCAGCGCGGTCTGCGCGATGTGGACGGCGCCGCGCTCGATGGGGGAGACAACCTGGTCCGCGCCCGCCAGGCGCAGGCGCTTCTCCGCACCATCGCCGACGGCCCGCGTGATGATGCGTATGGTCGGGGAGAGCGTCCTGGCGCTGAGGATGATGTAGGTGTTCATCGCGTCCTCCGCCGTGACGACGATGAGCGCGGAGGCGCGCTCGATCCCCGCGTCGGCGAGGGTCTCGTCGATGGTGGCGTCGCCCTGCACGACGAACCACTTCCGCTTCTGGGCCGCGCGGCACTTCTCCTCGTTCGGCTCCACGACGACGAACGGCTTCCCCGACTTCTCGAGCTGGAGCGCAATCGTCGACCCGAGCCTGCCGAGCCCGCACACGATGAAGTGGTCCGAGAGTTTCTCGATTTCGTGCGTCATCTTCCTGAGCCCCATGATGTTGACGATGGTGCCGCCGACGAGGAACTGCGTGAGGCTCGCGACGGCGAAAGAGAGCAGGAGCACGCTCAGCATGACGAGCACGATGACGAGCATGCGCCCCCCGGTCGTCATGTTCGGCAGTTCCCCGTAGCCGATCGTGCCGACCGTGATGACCGTGAAGTAAAACGCGTCGAAGTAGCTCGTCCCCTCGATGAAGTGGAAGCCGAGCGTGCCGAGCAGCCCTATCAGAATGATCGTGAGGAAGGCGAGGAGCGGGCGCGCGACCTCCAGCGGGATGTGCCACTTGCGCCTGCGTCGCTGGGCGGTCCGTTGGGGCAGCCTGATAAGGTCGAGCGTCGTGCGCCCGTGGGGACGGTGCATGGCTTCGTCGAATTCCGATGGGGGAACTATGCGAGAGGTTCACTAAAGAAGGGCAACGGGCATGTCGCACTCTAAGGAGTCCCAAACCCCCGGGGGACCGTGAGGAACCGGGCCTGCGCGTACCGGTTAGCGTTGCCGGTGCAGGTCGAAACTCATTGAAGGATTTCTTTCATCCCTGAGGCAGGTTGAAAGAGAAGTGGCCAAAACTCTCATCGTCTGCGCACATTGAAAGAAAATGGCCCTTGGACTTTAGGGTTTAGCGGGGTTGGGCTGGCGGGTCCCACGTCACCAGGACGCGTCGAAGACTCAGACGCCTTCGTCCCGGCCGCCCAGACTTTCCTGGCCACACCCGCATTGCCCCCCTTCGCATCCCGGGCGATTCCTAGGATGCCATGCGGATCCAGACCTTCAGCATCGTCGTCGGCACGCGGGCGTGCAATGCGCGCTGCCCGTTCTGCGTGAGCAAGATGACCGGGTTCGACGAAATCCCCGCCTCGCGCGAGATCAACACGCGGCACTTCGACAAGGCGGCGCGGTTCGCCCAGATGGCCGGCACCACCACCGTGCTCATGACCGGCAAGGGGGAGCCCACGCTCTACCCCGCGGAGATCACCCGCTACCTGGACCTGCTGGGGCGCTGGCAATTCCCCTTCATCGAGCTGCAGACGAACGCGCTGGAGCTCGGACGGCTGGCGCGCGACGGGCGCTCGCGCGTGCGCGGCCTCGACCTCCAGGCCCTCGAGGCTTGGAACCGCGCGGGCCTGAATACGATCGCGATCTCCACAGTCGGCGTGCGCGAAGGCGACAACAGGGCCGTCTACCACGAGGACTACCCGGACCTGGCGGCCACGATCCGGTTCCTGCACGGCCTTGGCTTCGTCGTCAGGCTGTGCGTGATGATGCAGCGTGGCTGCGTGGATTCGCCGGAGCGGCTCGACGAGGTACTGTCGTTCTGCCGGGAGTCGAAGGTCGAGCAGCTCACGGCGCGCTCGATCCGCCGGCCCAGGCTCACGTCCGACGAGGGCGCGTCCTCCTATGTCGGGGAGCGCGGCCTCGCGGACGGGGAGATCGCGGCCATCCGCGACTGGGTCCGCGCGCGCGGCACCCTACTGATGACGCTCCTGCACGGTGCGGAGGTGTACGACGTGGGGGGGCAGAACCTCTGCCTGTCCGATTGCCTGACGATCCGCGGGGAGGCCGAGGACATCCGGACGCTGATTTTCTACGGCGATGGGCGGCTCGCGTACGATTGGCAGTACGACGGGGCGCGGCTTTTGTAGCGGACGCGGCCGAAGGTCAGGGGACGCTCACTCGTGCTCATCGGCGACTCGCCTGAGAAAATCGACAAGGACATCTACCGAAGTCGAAGGATTCTCGGACTCAGGACTCGCATTCAGCTTGTGCCTCTGCCTGAGTTTCTTCGCACGAGAGCATGCCTTGCGTTCGTCCGGGAGACAAAAGTGGTACAGGCCCTTCGGTTTGCGCCATTGGGGGAACAGTTCTTCGCATTGCCTCTCTGCCTGTTCCGACGTCAGTGAAGCAGTCTGATCACTCCGGTGGAGGATCGGCCATAGCTCGAAGCAGGGATTCGACCAGGCGACGGAGACGCCGCTCTTGCGTGCCGATTCAATCGCATCCTCGAAGTTTGGGTGCTGATCGCGATCGAAAACGACCCAGATCATCGCATACTCACCTGCTGGTCCGTGGCTTTCCCGCTCCTTCAGCGCACGCCTCACCGCGCTGCGCGGCACACCTCCCACGAGGACCCTTAGCGAGTTCAGGCCGCGCTCATGGCGAAAGGCCTCGAAGTAGCTCTTCTCCGTCTCACCCTCGCACACGATAAGAATGCGCGGTTGCGTTGAGCGCTCGGGCTGACCTCTCTGGTAGCGGCGGTCGGGCGTCACTCGAGCCTTAGTCAACGATCGGGATTCCGCCGTAACGGCCAGCCAGGTAGCGCGCGCGCACGTCTACCTCCTTGCAGTCCTGCCTCCCGTCGTCCTCTCGGAAGTCCCAAATTGAAGTCAGGTGAGAGGCGCCGCGATCATCGCTCTCGATCAGGTAGACCTGGTCGCGGCGGAGAAGGGAGGTGTCGAGTAGCTCGGTGTCATGGGTCGTGAAAATCATCTGCCCTCCGCCTCCGGCTCTTGCGGCTGTGAAGTAGCGATGTAGGACTTCCCGCGACACAAGGGGGTGCAGGTGAGACTCCAACTCGTCTATGAGCAACAATGCCCCGTGATTCCGGGAGGCGATGAATGGGGCATAGAATCTAACCATCTTCAGCGTCCCCTCGGACACCCAGTTCTGCGGCATCTCGACTTCGATGGGTGCGTCGCGCTTGCCAAGTCCCATGTAGTGAAACGAGAGATCCTGAGGTGTTCCGGCGTCCTTTGCGCTCCGATCCCTGTTTCGTCGAATCCTTCTCATTCGAGGGTCTGCGATACGAGCGAAGTCGGCCAGTTCTTCAGACTCTATCAGGTCAGAAGGGATCGCGGTTGTGTCATCGTCCAGTGCCCCCGCCTCGATTTCGATCATCCTGGAGAGCACAGCGACAAAATCGCCCAAGAGCTCAGACCCAAACGAGGCCGCCACAGAGGCAACCGAAGCGTTTGGGCGGACGAGTCCGACGATCTTCTTTAGGTGCGGCATCCAATCCTTGCCGATTCGAAAGTCGTACTTCTTGGACGACTGGTCAAATCGACGCTCGTACACAACGCGTTCCCTCCTCCCAAACGAGGTCGTCGAAAACCTCTCTTCGAGATAGCGCTCGTCGTCCACGGAAACCTCCAGCCGATGGATGCCAAGTCGACCGACTACAACGATGGCAAATCTGGTGGGCGCCGATCCTGATGTGGCCGAAAGGGCGAACTGGATTCGCTCGATCTCCGCCCCTGCCTGCCCTCGAGGTCCTGAATGCGCAGCCTCGTGCCAAGCAAACGTGATCGCCTGCAGCAGGTTCGACTTGCCCGAGGCGTTTGCCCCCAAAATCGCCACTGCCTTCAGGAGGTCCAATCCTGATCCCCCTGCGTTGCGAATCAACCGATCTGGAAGACTGGAGTCTGATGACGCGACCAGGCTGAGCGTCACCTTCTCGTTGAAGGAGAGATAGTTCTGGATGCTGAACTCGACGAGCATGTGTCGTCTCCGCAGAGGACGCGACGCGTCGGCGCGACTGTGTGGCGATCTGCGAACCCTAGGCTTGCAAAGTCAAGGTTTCTTGGATGGCCTGCGAAACCCGCCTGCGCCTACTTCAGCAGGAGCACCAGGATGCCCATGATCAGCATGCCGGCGACCAGGCAGCCGACGCCGATCATGATAAGGTGCGCGGGCTTGAGCCCCGTGCCGGCGGCGCGGGCGTCGGGCGATGGGCGGGAGTTCGCCGCCTCCGACGTCGCGACGTGCTGCTGGGGCGCGGGGGTCGGGGTGGCGACGGGGGCGGGGGTCACGGGCGCGGGCGGGACCGGGGAGACGCGCGCCTTGCCGCTCGCGATGTCGAGGAACTCGTCGAGGGCCTGGGCGAGCACCTTGCCCGTGGCGGGGCGCTTGTCGGGCGCCTTCTCCAGGACCTGGAGGATCACTTTCTCGAGCTCGGCTGGGATCGCTGCATCGAGTTCGCGCATGGACTGCGCCTGCTTCTGGACGATGGCGCGCATGGTGGCCATGTCGTCGGCGCCGATGAAGGGATGGCGACCCGTCAGCATCTCGTAGGCGACGGTGCCGAGGGCGAAGAGGTCCGCGCGACCGTCCGGCCGGGAGTTGAACTGGTCGCTGATCTGCTCCGGCGCCATGTATGCGGGCGTCCCGACGGCGTACCCGCTCGCGGTGAGGGTGATGTCGTTGTTGCCCTTCGCGAGCCCGAAGTCGGTGAGGACGACGCGGTTCGTCGAGTGCTCGATGAGAATGTTGCCGGGCTTGATGTCGCGGTGGAGGATGCCCTTGGAGTGCGTATGGTCGAGGGCGTCGGCCAGGCTGCGGATGATGCGGGCGACCTCGACGGGGGTCCACTTGCGGCGGCGGCGGCGCTCGGTTTCGAGGTCGGTGCCCTCGATGTACTCCAGCGCCAGGAACGCGTAGTCCCCCTCGTCGGAGAACTCGTACAGGTTGGCGATGTGGGGGTGCCGGATGGCGGCGAAGGTGCGCGCCTCGCGCTCGAAGCGCATCATGCTGTTCTGTTTGCGCTGGCGGTCGGGTGTCAGCGTCTTCAGCGCGACCCGCCGCCCGAGCTTCGTGTCCTGAGCGAGGTAGACCACGCCCATGCCGCCCCTGCCCAACTCGCCCATCAGGTCGTAGTTGTGCGTCCTGAAGAAGCGCTTCATCGTCTCGGAGCGCGGGTCGTCGGAACGCAACGGCTTCACCTGGGGGGCGGAACGCTTGTCGCTTCCAGCCGCAGGGGAGCCTTCGCTGTCGGGGATCGTCGACATCAAGTGGGCCGTTTCAGTTGGGCAAGTCTCCGCCATACTAAAGCACTCCGTCGGGATGCCAAGCGGGAATCGCACGGAAATGAAAGTCGGCGGGGCGTGCTGGTTACCGCGAAGCGGGCTGATCAGCCTTGTCTTCGCCACCGATTCCGCTGAGGGCACGGATTCGGGGCACCGAGGATGCCTTCCGCTCCGCCCGGCGAAAGTCGGGCCGTCCTTCCGGGCGGGGGCCGGCCCCTGGGTCCCTGCTTGTTGACCTCTGGCGCGCGCGGTGCGACCATGCCGGTCGGCCCGCCCGAAGTCCCCATGTCCCCCAGGGATGGGCCGCCGAGAGTGCCCCCCCCATGCGCCGACTGATGCTCGCGATCGCGGGCCTGATGACATTCCTCGCCAACCTCGCCCCTGCCGACACCGGGGAAACGTGGCGTCCGATGGACTCGCATCCCGATCCGGCGTGCTCGCCTTACTCCCCCGCCCGGGAGGGGCACGCGGCGGCTGCGGGCGGGGGCGCCGTGTGGGTCGTCGGTGGCGCTTCTGCGCTGGGCAGGCTGTCGGACGTGTGGCACTCGGAGGACGGGAGCACCTGGACGCAGGCGACGGCGTCGGCGGGATTTTCCCCGCGCGAGTCCCACGCGGTGGCCTGGCACGCCGGGAAGCTCTGGGTCGTCGGGGGATTCGACGGCACCCTGCGCAAGGACGTCTGGTCGAGCCCGGACGGGACCACGTGGACGCAGGCGCCCGCGGCTCCGTTCTCCGCGCGGCGGGACGCGGCGCTGCTCTCGTTCGGGGGCTCGCTGTGGCTGATCGGCGGCAACGATGGCGCGCCGCGAAACGACGTTTGGACCAGCGTGGACGGGACGTCCTGGACGCAGGCGACGGCGGGCGCGGCGTTTGCCGCGCGCTCGCAGCACGGCGCCGCGGTGCATGGCGGAAGGATGTGGATCGCGGCAGGGTTCGACGGGACCTCCCGCCGCAGCGACGTTTGGTGGAGCACGGACGGTGCGGCGTGGACGCAGGCGACGGCCGGCGCGGGCTTCAGCGCGCGCCGCCGGTCCGCCCTGGCCTCGCACGCCGGCAGGCTGTGGATGGTCGCCGGGGATGACGGCGCCCGGCGCGCCGACGTGTGGTCGAGCCTCGATGGCGCAGCGTGGACGGAGGAGGCGAACGCGGCGGACTTCGGCGCCCGCGAGGGGCTCGCCGCGGTCTCGCACTGGGGGAGCCTGCGCGTGATCGGCGGCGCGAGTTCCGTCAACGGCGTGCGCCTCGGCGACGCATGGTACAGCGGGGATGGCCGCTCGTGGACGGATGTCCCGCGCCTGCGGTTCAAGGGGCATGCATTCGCGGCGCGCTACCGCCACACGGCCCTCTCCTTCCTCGGCAAGGTGTGGGTGATCGGCGGCAGCGACGGCAACCGCCGCAACGACGTCTGGTACAGCACGGACGGGGACACCTGGATCCAGTCCTCGCAGTCCGCCACCTTCACGCCGCGCGAGTACCACTCCAGCGTCGTCTTCAACGGCAGGATGTGGGTGATCGGGGGATTCGACGGGGCCTTCAGGAACGATGTCTGGTCCACGCCGGACGGCATCACGTGGACCCGGGAGACCGCGGCGGCGGCATTCCCGCCGCGCCAGTCGCACGCGAGCTTCGTCCACGGCGGCAGGATGTGGGTCGTGGGAGGCTTCGACGGGACGCGGCGCGGGGACGTCTGGTCCAGCACCGACGGGATCGCGTGGACGCAGGCGACGGCATCCGCGGCATTCTCCGCGCGGCAGAACCACCAGGCCGCGTCCTTTGCGGGAAAAATGTGGGTCATCGGCGGATTCGACGGTGCCAGGCGCAGCGACGCCTGGTCGAGCAGCGACGGCATCACGTGGACGCAGGAGACCGCCGCCGCAGGGTTCACCGGGCGCGAGACGTTCGGATGCGCCGTGCAGGGAGGGCGCCTCTGGGTGCTCGGCGGGTGGGACGGAGGCGCGCGGTCCGACGTGTGGTCGAGCGCGGACGGTGCGACCTGGCAGCAGGAGACCGCGTCCGCCCCGTGGGTTGGCCGGTACTCCCACGTGGCGCTGGAGCATGGGGGCGAGCTGCGCGTCGTCGGCGGATTCTCGACCGCGCAACTCCCGGACACGTGGTCGAGCTCCAACGGAACCGCATGGCGGCGCGGCGCGGGGAGGACGACCCCGCCCTCCCGCGCGTTCCACGCGACGGTGGTGCACGCGGGGCGCCTCTGGGTGCTCGGCGGCCTGCAGGGCGCGGCGAGCTCCGATGTTTGGTCCACGGACGACGGCGTCATCTGGGACGAGCTGACCAGCCGCGCGGCTTTCTCCCCGCGCCAGGCCCACGCCGGGGCCTCCTTCAACGGGGAACTCTGGGTTGTCGGCGGAAACGACGGTGCGAGGCGCAACGACGTGTGGCGCTCCGCCGACGGGGAGGCGTGGACGGAGGCGGCCGCCTCCGCGGCGTTCTCGGCCCGGCAGGGCCACGCGGTGCTGGTCCACGCGGGGAAGCTCTGGCTGATCGGCGGATTCGACGGCTCCCGCCGCAACGACGTGTGGTCCTCGGACGACGGCGTGGCGTGGACGCTGGTCACGGCGGCCGCGCCATTCGCGGCCAGGACGAACCACTCCGCCGTGGTGCACGGCGGGCGCATGTACGTCGTGGCGGGTTCCGACGCATCGGCGCGGCGGAACGACGTGTGGTGGAGCACCGATGGGGCGAGCTGGACGCAGGCGACTGCGGCCGCGGGGTTCAGCGTGCGCGAGAACGCGGCTCTCGAGTCCTGGGACGGGCTGATGTGGCTCGCCGGGGGATTGACGGGAGCCGGCGCGGGGACCGACGCCAACGACACCTGGGTCAGTGCCGACGGTGCGTCGTGGACGCAGGCGACCCCGTCCGCGGCGTTCAGCGCGCGCCGCGCGGCGGGGATGCGGGCCTTTGCCGGCCGCCTCCACCTGTTCGGCGGGACCGCCGCCTCACTGTCGTCCGGCACATGGACGAGCCGCAACGGCGCCGCATGGACCGAGGCCACCAGCGAGGGCGCGTTCTCCGCGCGGCTGGCCCACGCAAGCGTGGTCCACGGCGGGAGGATGTGGATACTCGGGGGCTTCGACACCGCACGGCGCGACGACGCATGGTCGAGCAGCGACGGCGTCTCTTGGAGGCGCGAGACCGCCTCCGGGGGCTACGGCGCGCGGGAGTCGCACGCGGCGGTGGCCTTCAACGGCAGGATGTGGGTGATCGGGGGACTCGTCGGGGCGACGGCGACCTCCGACGTGTGGTCGAGCGCGGACGGAATCTCGTGGACGCAGGAAACAGCAGCGGCGGCCTTCCCCGGGCGGTACAGGCACGGCGCGGTCGTGCTGGGCGCGCGCATGTACGTGATCGGGGGCCTCGCCAACGGGGGCGTGACGAGGCTGAACGATGTGTGGTCGAGCGCCGACGGCGTCTCGTGGTCGCAGGAGACCGCCGCGGCGCCCTTCTCGGCTCGCTACAGCCACGCCGTCGCCGCCCACGCGGGCAAGATGTGGGTCGTCGGCGGATTCGACGGGTCGCAGCTCAACGATGTCTGGTCGAGCCCGAACGGGTCGGCCTGGACGCAGGCAACGGCCTCCGCGGCGTTCAGCGGCAGGCAGCAGCACGGCGCGGCCACCTTCGCCGGGCGCCTGTGGGTGATCGGCGGCAACGACGGGGTGCGCCGGAACGACATCTGGTCGAGCGCGGACGGCATCGCGTGGGCACAGGCAACCGGCGCGGGGGCGTTCCAGCCGCGGCAGCTCCACACGAGCCTCGTGCACGCAAACAGGCTCTGGGTCATCGCCGGCCAGCGCGCAAGCGCCGGGCGGGACGTCTGGTCGTCGGGCGTGGACATCGTCTCGGCGGTCGTGCCCGGTGCGATCGACTTTGGCGTCCGCGACCGCGACGCGGGCCCGGGCGCACCCGTGCCCGTGCAGGTCGGGAACGACTATCCGGAGAGTTGGGGACGGCTTACGATATCCTCCGCCGCCATTGCGAACGACGCGCAGGGCGCCTTCGCGGCCGCGCCCGCGCCTGCCGCGGGGACGTACTACGTCGGGGACTCGACCTCGGGTGCGGTCACCTTCGATCCCCCCGCATACGGACCGATGACCGCCGTGCTTCGCATCAATTCGAACGACACTGCGGCTCCGGTGCGGGACGTGCCGCTCAATGGCCGCGGCTCCGAGTTCGAGGCGCCCGTCTCCGTCGCCTCCACGGACGACGCGACGCAGGTCGCGACGGGACTGCACGGCACCTTCACCGCCGACGACGGCACGGGGAGCGGTGTCGCGACGGTCGAGCTCCACGTGAAGGAGCCGGGCGGCGCATGGACGAACCGCGGGCCCGTCACGGGGGGATCGTGGGCGCACACGCCCTCCCTGCCCGGATCCCTCGGCAACGGCCTCTACCGGTTCGCGACCGTCTCCGCCGACGCGGAGGGCAACGCCGAGGCGCCGCCCTCGGGCGACGACCCCGGCGACGTCGCGATACTCTACAACGGCGTCGAGAACGGTCCGTTCACGGCCGCCGTCGATGCCGCCACGACGACCGTCCATCCGATGGAGTCCAACCTCGACGTGATGGTGACGCTCACGGGCGTCACGGGTTCGGGATCGCTGACGGTCTCGCGCTTCGAGGGCGACCTCGCGCCGGCGGGGCTCGGCCCGCACCGCCTTGTCGACCAGGGGCTCTCGGTCGGCGCCGCAGGATTCGGGTTCGCGCTCGCGAGCGTAACGTTCGGCTACGACCCCGCGCTCCTCGGGGGACTGGCGGAGTCCGACGTCAACACCGCCTTCCGCGACGAGGCTGGCGTCGTGACGCCCTTCTCGCCCATCGCGGTGGACTCGAACGCGCTAACGATCCAGTTCGCGACGGACTCGTTCAGCGACTGGTACTTCGGCAACAATGACGCGGGGATCGCGGACTGGAGCATGTACGGGGTCGAGTAGATGCGGGGGGCGGGGCCCCGGCACCCCTCCATCGTTCCGGTTGAACGGCGGAGGGCTGCGTGCTGAGACTTGCAGCGATGAGCCTGCGCCTCCCAACCGCGATCGTGCTCGCCGTCGCCGCCCTGTGCGGCTGCGCGGGATCACCGGAGCCAAGCCGCCCCGAGGTGCGCGTGATCCCGACGCCCGCCGCGGAGCGCGGCAAGGCGTCATGGTACGGGGACGACTTCCGCGGCCGCCCGACGGCCAGCGGCGAGCCCTACGACCCCGATGCCCTCACGGCGGCGCACCCATCCCTGTCGTTCGGCACGCGGGTTCGCGTCACGGCCGCCGCCACCGGCAGGAGCGTCACCGTCCGCATCAACGACCGCTTCGGGGGCCACCGCGGCCGCATCATCGACCTCAGCAGGGCGTCCTTCGCCGCCATCGCCCCGTTGGACGCCGGCGTGATTGACGTGCAGGTCGAGCCGCTCCCCACACGATGAGCCAGCCGGCGGAGCCAGCACCGGCATGAAGGAGCCTCCCGAACGACCCGGGACGCTGGTCGCCGCGGCCCCGGGTGAGGACGCGCTTTCCCTGCGGACCCGCGTGAAGCTCTGGCGCCGGTGGCTGCGCGAGTGGCTCCCCTCCGCCGAGCGGCGCATGCTGCTCCTCGCGGTGCCCATAGGGCTCGTCTCGGGACTGGTGGCCTCCGGCTACCGGGCCGCCGTCCACTGGGAGCTGCCCTGGATGATCTCACCGGAAAGGCAGGGGACCGAGGGCGCGCGGGCGCTGGCGACGCTGCTCCTCCCCGCGCTCGGGGGCGCGGTGATCGGCCTGATTCTCTGGGCGATCCAAGACCGGAGCGCGCGGCGCCACGGCATGCCCGAGATCATCCGGACGCTGACGACGGGGGACTTCAAGCGGCTCGACTGGCGCTCGATGGTCCATTCGCTGACGTCGCTGGTGACGATCAAGTCGGGGCACTCGGCGGGGCCCGAGGGGCCCATCTCGGAGATCGGCGCGATCACGGGCGTCTGGCTTGCGAGGCTGGCCGGGCTGCGGGGAGTGAACGTCGCGACGCTCGCGGCGTGCGGGCTGTCCGCTGGAATCGCCGCCGTGTTCAACGCGCCGCTCGGCGGGATCCTGTTCGCGCTGGAGGTGGTGGTGGCCGACCTCGTGGTGGGGTCCGCCGGCCCGATCGTGCTCGCCGCGGTGGCTGGGGCCGCCGTCAGCCACTACTTCTTCGGAGACCAGGCGCTCCTCGTGCCCCGCGATTTCGACGCGGCGAAACCGGGACAGCTCGAGGAGTACTTCGTCTTCCTCGCCCTCGGGGTCGTCTGCGGCCTGGTGTCGATCTGCTTTTGCCGTGGGATGGGCGTTGCGCGAAGGATGTGGCCCGAGTGGATGCGGCGCAGCCATGTCGCCCCGATGTTCGCCGGGGCGCTCGTCGGGTGCATCGCGCTGCTGGTGCCGCAGGTTGGCGGGGAGGGATACGGTGCGATATCCTCCCTGTTCCGCACGGTGCTGTTCAAGCCGGTGTTCCTCGCGATCGTGGTGGCGAAGCTGCTGGCGACGATGATCACCGTGTCGTCCGGCGCACCGGGCGGGGCGTTCGCGCCCTCCCTCGTGATCGGCGCGGCCGCCGGGGCGGCCTTCGGCACTGTGGTTCCCTACCTCACCCTCGGCGGCGTCGTTTCGCCGCCGACGCTCTACGTGCTCGCGGGAATGGGGGCCGTTCTGGCCGGCGTGTTCCAGGCGCCGCTGATGGGCCTCGTGATCATCTTCGAGATTTCCGGGGGGGATCCCGACGTGATCCTGCCCGTGCTAGCCGCCGTGGCGCCCTCGGCGCTCCTCGCGCGGCAGGCATCAAGGGGGGGATTCTACGAGCAGACGCTGCTGGCGCAGGGATTCGAGCGCTCCCGGTTCCGCGGCATGGCTTCGCTCTCGGGGCGCGAGGCCGGGGAGTTCGCCCAGCCGATTCTGGCCCGCGTGGCCGAGGACGCCACCCTCCTCGACGTGCTGGAGAAGTTCTCGACAGGGGATGGCGACTGCCTGCTGACGATCGACGATGCCGGGCGGGTGCGCGGGCTGATCACGCTGGCGGAGGTGCGCCAGACCCTCGGGCTCGCCTCCGCGCCCACGATCATCGTGGCGAGCGAGATCGCCCGGCCCGTGCCCCGCGCCATCTCGGCGGGGGCAAACCTCCTCGAGGTGCTCAACGTGCTCGAGCGCACCGGCGGCGAGCACCTCATCGTCCTCAACGCGGAGGACTGGCGAGGGTACCGCACGCGCGTGCGCCGGGGGAAGTCGCGGTGGATCCTCGGGGACGAGGTTGCCGGGATCATCGCCCGCAGGGACGTGGCGCAGTTCGCCTGGGGGCGCCCGAGGGGTGGCCCGCAGGGCGGCGTCGACGCGCGCGGCTAGATGTTCTCCCCCCCCCAGTCGGCATCCGTGGACTTCGTGTCGCCGTCGAACTCGTGGACGCCGGCCTCGCGCGCGACGCGGCGCAGGCGCTCCTCCAGCCGGACGATCCGGTCGCGCACGGGGTCCGGGAGGTGGATGTGGTCGAGCGAGACGCCGGGGGAGGAGACCTTGCGGCCATCGCGGATGACGACGCGGCCCGGCACGCCCACCACGGTGCAGTTGTCCGCCACGTCGCGCAGCACCACCGAGTTCGCGCCGATGTAGACGTTGTTGCCGAGGGTGATGTTCCCGAGCACCTTTGCCCCCGTGCCGACGACGACGTTCTCGCCGAGGGTCGGGTGGCGCTTGCCGCGCTCCTTCCCCGTGCCGCCGAGCGTCACCTGGTGGAACAGGACGCAGTTGCGGCCGATCTCCGCCGTTTCCCCGATCACCACGCCGTGGCCGTGGTCGATGAAGAACCCGCCCGCGATGCGCGCCGCCGGATGGATCTCGATCCCCGTCAGGAAACGGGACAGCATGGACATGGCCCGCGGCAGCAGCGGTATCCCCATGTGCCACAGCCTGTGCGTCAGCCTGTGGAGCACGATGGCGTGGAAGCCGGGATAGGTGAGGATGATCTCGAGCGGGGCAAAGGGGCCGCGGGCTGCGGGATCGTTGTCCAGCACCATTCGAAAATCGGCGCGCACCTGCTCGACGAGGGAGTGCTCGCTCCGCCTGCGGCGGATGGGTGGCCTGAAGGTGCGGGGTTCGCTCACACGGCCATTGAAGGCACCGGGACCCGCGGGCGGAAGGTCAAACATCAGGCCGCCGCATGAATCCGCGGCCCGGGAACCGGGCACCAGGGGGAGATTCCCACCTTGCGCAACGGCTCGCGCATTCAGATGAATGTCCGAGGAGGCTGGACATGCCGCGCATCGCCCACTCGAAGCCCCTCGTCGGTGTCATCCTCGCGAGCCGCTCGGACTTCAACGTCATGCGAAGGGGACTGGAGACCCTCCGCGTGATGGGCGTTCCCTACGTGTTCGACATCGCATCCCCGCACCGCATGCCGGACAAGGTGGCGAAGTTCGCCTCGTCGGCGGGCGAGAACGGGATCGAGGTGCTGATCGCCGCCGCGGGCGGAAACGGCCAGCTCCCCGGCATCGTCGCATGCCACACGTCCCTTCCCGTCATCGGCGTGCCAATCGATGCGACGCCCATGCGCGGGGAGGATGCCCTGCTGGGCATTTCGCAGATGCCGCCGGGCACCCCGGTCGCCACGGTCGGCATCAACTCGTCGGAGAACGCGGCGATCCTCGCCACGCAGATCCTCGCGCTCAAGCACCCGCGCTTCCGCGAGGTGCTCGCGCACCGCCGCATGTCCGCCGCGCAGAAGCTCGAGAGGTTCCTGGTCGAGCTCCAGAACGAGTACCCCGACCTCTGCGACCCGCAGTACACGGCGCCGCGCCCGCGACCCGCGCTCGCCGACGCGGAGACCGACGCCGGCACCGAGGAGTCCACCCCCATTCCGCCGGAGGAAATCACGGAGCGCATCCGCCCGGGCGCCGTGCTCGTCGAGCGCCCCACGATGCGCGCCGGGGAGGCCGGGCACCTCATCTCCACGCCCCTGCCCCAGGAACCGAGTTCCGTTACGGAGGACTCCTCGCTCGCGGACGTGACGCCAAGCTCCGGCAGCCCGGCGGATGACACGCCGCGCGGGGCGATCTCCCCCAGCGCGCCAACCCCGACGGCGGTCCGGCCCGCCAAGCTCCGCAACGGCGCCGCGCGCCAGCCGGGTGTCCCGCCTCCCCCGCCCATGCCGCCGCCACCGGCCCCCATCGCGCCCGACAAGGAAGCCACCGCCGAGCGGCCCGCCGTCCCCGTTGCCGTCATGGAGCGCGTCCTCGAACGCGAGGAACCATCCGACACGACCAGCGCAAGGGTTCCACAGGACGTGGAAACGCGCGTGTTCCTGCTGAACCCCGCCGATCCCGACGTGAACGTGCTGGAGCACGCGATGCTCGTGCTCCTCGAGGGCGGCCTGATCGCCATGCCCACGGACACGGTGTATGGGCTCGCGGCGGATGCCACCAATCCCGAGGCGGTCCGCAGGCTGATCGAGCTGAAGGGGCACGACCCGGCGAAGAAGAGCCTGGCGATGCTGATCGGGGACACGTCGGCGCTGGACAACCTCGTGACGGAGGTGCCCGGGCCCCTGGAGCGCGTGCTGGACGAGTTCTGGCCCGGCGCCCTGACGGTGCTGTTCCACCGGCGCCCGACGGTGCTGCCCAACGTGAGCGACTCGCCCTCGATCGGCGTGCGCGTCCCCGCCGACCCCGTGGCGCTCCAGCTCCTCATGATGATGTCGCGCCCTCTTGCGGTCATCAACACCGCCAAGGGCCAGAGCCCGCCTGCCACGACGGCCGCCGAGGTGATCGAGCGCTTCGCGGGCCGCGTCCACTGCGTCCTGGACGCGGGTCCCTGCGCCGTCGGCGGCGCCAGCACAGTCCTCAGCGCCCTCATCGAACCCTTCGAGGTCCTGCGCGAGGGCGCCGTGAAGCGCGACGACCTGAAGCGCGTGCTGGGGGAGATGCTGAAGTAGGAGTGGGGAAGCGCCCCCGATCCGCAACGGCACTGAGGCGTCAAAGGTAAGTGCCACAATTGCGCACCGACTTTGCTTCGTTCCCTTGCGGACCGAGAATCAGAGAGCGGTGCCTTCGATTGCGGGATTTGGGGACATCCGACTCTCATGGTCGTCGTCCGCCGGTTTCGCGAGGAGGGCGACCTCGACGGCACACCCCCGCACTGTGTGTCCTTCCGCGCGATCCGTGAGGAGAAAGACCCGCTGAGGAAGCAGGTGAAGAGTAATGGCTTTGCGCGGTTCTGCTTTATGCATTGCTTGTCGAAGCAGGTACGCGAAGACGACTCAAGAACGTTGCCCGCCTTGCTCGTCGCCGCCTGGCGACGAGCATACCGCCGACGCGATCCGAAGAACCAAGAGCCTCCCCGACTCAACCAACGCGCCCGCAGAGATCGCGAGGAGACAAGGGCGAGCCGCTCCAGAGACAAGAGGCACCGGAGCAGACTCTCGTCGGAGGGAAGAATCCCCGACGCGGCACAGTGGGATGCGTGAAGCGTCGCGGAAGGGCGAAGAAAAGACGAAAATCTCTTGCGCCGACGCACCGCCCCGACGACACCCCTAGTCGGTGGCTATCTTGACTGATCCACTTCTCGCGATACTGTTCATGATCGACTCACGCGACCACTCATTTGGCGGCAGCTGGACGAATACCAAGCTGCAAGTGCTCGAGAGGTACCTCGAGGCATATTGCACGGCCCTTAAGAAGACCGGCTTTCGCACCGCCTACATCGATGCGTTCGCGGGGACGGGGTTCCGGACACCGGGAACTGATGCGCGCCAAGATGGGCAAACGCTGTTTGAAGGCGAGGACGAAGAGAACTCAGACGAGGAGCGTCGCGGACTGCTGGACGGTTCCGCACGCATTGCGCTCCGCACAAAGCCCGGATTTCACCGGTACGTCTTTC
>CAZUCD010000080.1:0-16569 GCA_964618855.1 uncultured Candidatus Sumerlaeota bacterium | reverse complement strand
GCCCGTTCAGGTCGAGCGGGCGATCTCCGTGGACCTGTCGGATCTCGGGAAGGACCAAAACGGGATCGCGATGCGGCTCTCGCGCGTGCGCGACAAGCTGAAGGCGGCGGAAAACCTCCCCCAGTGCGACGCGGGCATTCTCCTGCCAAAGCAGTACTGCGTGGCACGCACGGTCAAGCTCCCGACATCCTCACCCGACGAGATCGCGGGGATGGTCCAGTTCGAGGCCGAGAAGCACATCCCGTTCAACCGCGAGCAGCACGTGATTTCGCACGCATTGCTCGCCATCGGGGGCGTCGAGGGGAGCGACGTCATCCTTGCGGCGACCGAGGAGGCGGTGGCGAGGCAGGGCGCGGAGTACATCGCCGCGGGGGGATTCGAGCCCGTCTTCGCCGGCGTGTCGTCCGTGGCCCTCGTGCACTCCTATCTGTCCCAGTCCCCCGCCGACGCCACCAAGGACCCCGTGATCCTCCTGCAGATCGGGCAGATCCACACGGACATTTCGATCGTTCACAAGGGACGCCTCGTCGCGACGCGGGCGGTCATGTACGGCCTCGCGACGCTTCGCAACCTGCTGATGGAGGGACCGACGCCCTTCTCCAGCGTGGACAAGGAAGTCCACGAGAAGCTGCTCGAGGAGATGAAGAGCTTCGGCGTCCCCGTGGCCCCTGGCCGAAGGGTCAGCCACGAACAGATCATGCGCCTGAACCTCAACGAGCCCGAGGCGCTGATGTTCGACATGGAGTCCGAGGACGAGGAGGAGGCCGTCGAGCTTGGCACCTTCACAGACGTCGGCCAGATCGTGCGCGGTTGGATGCACAAGCTCGCGGGGCAGGTCCGGCGGACGTGCGAGTTTGCGGCGCGGGAGGCGATGCTTCCGCCCCCCGTGCGGATGATGGTCTGCGGGGAGGGTGCGATGATCCGCGGCATGGATGCGCATCTGGCGGGGGAACTTGGCATCGAGGTTTCGGTCTTCAACCCGCTGGCGAAGCTCGCCCCCGCGCCGACGCTGCCGAAGGCCGAGATGGAGCGCCTCGTCGAGTTCGCCTCGCTTCATGGATGCCTGCTGATCATGCAGGAGCGGATCGACCTGCGGAAGGCGGCGCCGCAGCGGATCAACCTGCTGCCTGCCGACATCGTCGCGCGGTACCAGGCGCAGGAACGCAATGTCCTGCTGACCGTCTCGGCCACGCTGGTCCTGATCGGCGCGATCCTTGGATTCCTCCTTTGGGATGCGAACAACCGGTACGCCGCGGCCATGGCGAAGTCGCACGAGGAGTCCATCGCCGTCATGGAACCCCGCGTGAAGGAGCTGAAGGAGAAGGAACGCAAGGTGCGCATCATCCAGCGCCTGCGCAGCGACCGTTCCTCCGCGCTGCAGGTGCTCGACACGCTCTCCTCGTACGACCAACTCGGATCAGAGTTGAGCGGCGGCAAACTGACGTTCCGCGAGGTCAAGTACGTGGCGGAGGATTCCGTCACCGTTTCCGGGATGACGCTGTCGATCCCTGACCTGACGCGCTTCGTGGACTACCTCCGGGCGGCGTCCGTGGGAGGGAAGCCCCTGTTCGCTTCGGTGAACGTGAAGGACCAGAAACAGACGGAACTGAGCGGCCGCGAGGGCATTGTGTACGAGTTCACGGTGCTTGCGCAGTTCGCAGGCGACGGAAGGAAGCGCAAATAGAATGGGCGTCCTCGACAACCTCAAACCGAACGAGAAGCGGCTAGTCCTGGTCGCCATCGCCGCTGTGGTGCTCTTCACGGTTTTCCAGTTGGTTGGCGGGGAGGGCACCGCCATGGAGGACGAGGTCGCGCTCGCCGACGTCGACGCCCTCCAGGCCCAGTTCGAGGATTACCGGTCCCAGCTTGAGCGCGCATCCGAGATCGTCGCGGAGTACGACCAGCTCGAGGCGCGCCTGCCGAGGAGCACGGAGGACAGGCGCCCGGACCTTGCCTTCTCCGACCAGTTGGCCCAGCTCTGCACGGACGCCGGGTTCCCGTATCCCTCGATCGATCCCACGCGCATCACGTCCATTCCCGACGTCGACGACTACGAACTGCTGTCCGCGAACCTCAAGATCGAGAACACCTCGAAGGATGTCTCCCGTCTGCTGCGCGTGCTGCACAACAACGGGTTGATCATCCGCGAGTTGGAAATGCGCGGGACGCTGGACAACGACTTCGTGAAGGCGAGGATTAACGTCTCGCGAATCGCGCCCGTGCCGGACCAGGCGAACTCCCGGCGCAACCGCCGCAGCAGGGGGTTCTAGGGATGGACGCACAAAAGGTTGTCTACCTGAACGCCGGACTCTTTGCGGGCGTGATGGCGCTCGGGGTCGCGATCATGCTCCCCCGCCCCGAGATCCCCGTCGTCACGCACGAGAGCATAGCCTGGCTGGACGAGGCATCGTCCCCGGGCACGGTGGACACGTCCGGCGCCGAGGACTCCAACTACCCGAACTTCGGCCAGCAGAACCTCTTCGAGACGCTGAAGCCGAAGCCCACGGTGCCGCCCACGCCCGTGCCGACACCTCCCCCCGACCCCCGACTGAAGGATGCCACCAGCAACTGGGCCATCAATGCCGTGACCAAGAAGATCGTCAGCTTCACGGATAAACGGTCCAAGGAGGAGTACACGGTCGAGCTCGGTCAGGTGCTTGTCATGCCCGTGGGGCGGAAGTCCATCCGCATCACCGTCGAGGCGGTGAATCCGAAGAAGGGCGAAGTGACGTTCCGCTATGATGGCGACCAGGGGACGCAGCGGGAAACGTTGAGCGCGCGGGACGCCTGGAACCAATAGCGCCGGCCGGACTGCGGGTGCGACACGACTGCGCACCCGGGTTCGAGTTGTGTTCTACACGCGTAGTTTTCGACCCGCCCGGGAATTGAAGCCGGTCGCCGCATCCCGCGTATTTTGGGGAAATCGCGGAGGTCGCGGGGGAATCGCTTTGACTCTCTTCCGGCACAATCCTTGTTCCCTGTGAAAGCCTGTGAATTCCCGGCGCGATCCCTCCGCGGACGCGCAGCAAAGGGTTCCACCCCGTGCGCCTCAGACAACTAGCCGTCCCGGTCCTTCTACTTGCAGTGGTCTGCCTCGGCACCCGCGCCGAAGCCCAGTCCTCCGACAAGCCCCTGACGCCGCGCACCTTCGTGGACATTTCACGGAAGGCGCTCCCATCCGTCGTCAGCGTCGCGATCCGCGACCCGGACACGGCCCGCCTCCTGACCAACCCGAACGACCCCGCCTTCGACAGCATGATGCAGTTCATGGCCCGGTTCGGCCGGCCCGGGAACCCGAATCTGTTCCACTCCTCCTCCGGCAGCGGGTTCATCACGCAGGTCTCCGGTGGCAAGGCCACGGTGGTCACGAATGCCCACGTCGTCTCGCGCGCGCTGAACAACGAGATGGTGTCGCTGGTGCTCGATCCGTCGCTTTCGCGGGCATCCGTGGGCGAGACGGGAACTGTGCCCGAGGAGGGCCCCAGGATCGACTTCGGCAAGGTGCGAATCATCGGGCGAGACGAGTTGAGCGACCTTGCGGTGCTGGAGTTCGACGTCCCCGAGGGGATCGAGCTGACGCCCATCCCCCTCGCGGATTCCAGCGCGGTGGAGGTCGGCGAATGGGTGCTGGCGCTCGGCAATCCGCTGGAGTTCAACAACTCGGTCTCGCAGGGGATCGTGAGCGGGAAGGGGCGGTACCTCGGTAGCGGCGTCAGCCTGCAGAGCCTGATCCAGACGACGGCGACCATCAATCCGGGCAACAGCGGTGGGCCGCTCGTGAACCTGGACGGCAAGGTGATCGGGATAAACAACGCGATTGCGAGCAACAGCGGCTACTGGCAGGGCATCGGCTTCGCCATTCCCTCGAACGACATCAGGCGGATCGCGAACGACCTCTCCACGAAGGGACGCGTCGAGCGCGGCTACCTTGGAATCCGGATGCAGTCGCTGGCCATGCGTCCGGCGCTCGCGCGGCGCTACGGCATCGACGACTACTCGGGTGTGATCGTGGAGAGGGTGGAGCGCGGGACGCCTGCCGACCGCGCGGGTTTTGCCGCGGGGGACGTCGTCGTTGCGGTTGACGGCAAGGGGACCGCCTCCACGGAGGATCTCTTCCGCGCGATAGCGGGGAAGGGGGCTGGCCAGGTCGCCAAGTTCGACGTGGTCCGGCTCAACGACGAGGGGGACTCGCGCCGCCTTACCATCGAGACGGAGTTGATGGCGCGCCCCACGAACGAGGAACTTTCCAGCCTGCCCGAACCCGTGGCCGCGGAGCCCGAACTCGCCATCGCGAAGCCTTCGGAGGACGAGGGGACGATGGGAATGACACTGGCGCCCATGCGCGGCAAAGGCGGGCTCCTGGTCGAGGAAGTCGAGGACGGCAGCGCAGCTTGGCTCGCAGGGATCCGCCCCGGCGACGTCCTGCTTCGCGTGAACGGCAAGCAGGTGAAGACGAAGCGGGACTTCGCGAAGGCCGCGGCGCTCTCCGAGGACGGTTCCGTTACGGCGAACTACGAGCGCGAGGGCGCCAACATGTTCGCGATCATCGAGTACGGCGAGTAGGGCCACACACCATCAACCGCACAGGAGCAGCCACGCCATGTCCGTGGACATAGCGCAGGTCACGCGCGACGTTGCAGCGCAGAGTTCGTTCGTCGAGGTGCTCGAGGCCGAGATCGGCAAGGTGGTCGTCGGGCAGCGCCACATGGTGGAACGCCTTCTGATCGGGTTGCTCGCCAATGGCCACGTCCTGCTGGAGGGTGTTCCCGGCCTCGCCAAGACGCTCACCTGCAAGGCCCTGGCGGCGACGTTCCACGCCAAGTTCTCGCGCATCCAGTTCACGCCGGACCTGCTGCCTGCCGACCTGATCGGCACGCTCATCTACAACCAGAAGGAGCAGTCGTTCGAGCCCCGGCTCGGGCCCGTCTTCGCCAACATCGTCCTCGCCGACGAAATCAACCGCGCACCGGCGAAGGTGCAGAGCGCCCTCCTCGAGGCCATGCAGGAACGGCACGTCACAATCGGTGACAAGACGTACAAGCTCGACGACCCGTTCCTGGTGCTCGCCACGCAGAATCCCATCGAGCAGGAGGGGACCTATCCCCTCCCCGAGGCGCAGGTGGACCGTTTCCTGTTCAAGCTGAAGGTGGGATACCCCTCGCGGGAGGAGGAGCGGGGCATCCTCGACCGCATGGCATCCTCCTCCGCGGCTTCAATGGCCGTCGCCAGCATCAAGGCTGTCATCACCCCGGAATCGCTCCGCGCCGCCCGCCTCGTGGTGGACCAGATCTACATGGACGACAAGGTGAAGGAGTACATCCTCGACTTGGTGCTCGCGACGCGCGACCCGAACAAGCGCGGGCTCAAGTTCCATGGCCCCGGCTCGAACGGAAAGCGGCAGCCGCTCGAGAAGGTCATCCAGGTCGGGGGCAGTCCCCGCGCGACCATAGCGCTCGCGACCGCCGCGCGCGCGCACGCGTTCCTCCGCCATCGCGGGCATGTCATCCCCGACGACGTGAAGGCCATCGGTCCCGACGTGCTCCGCCACCGCATCCTTGTCACCTACGAGGCGGAGGCGGAGGAAATGACCAGCGACGACGTGGTGAAGCAGATCTTCGACCAGGTGGAAGTGCCGTGAGGGGGCGCCCGCGCCGTGCCGCTGCCTGACCTGCTGGAGAACGCCGCAGATGTTCGCCGCCTGGAGATCATGACCAGGCGCATGGTGAACAATGTCATGGCGGGCGAGTACCTCGCCGTCTTCAAGGGACAGGGCATGGAGTTCAACGAGGTGCGGGAGTACCAGCCTGGTGACGACGTCCGGGCGATCGACTGGAACGTGACGGCGCGGACGGGTTTTCCGTACATCAAGCGCTACGTCGAGCAGCGCGAGTTGACGGTGATCTTCGCCGTCGACATGTCGGCCTCGACGCTCTTCGGCTCCGTGGTCCGCAGGAAGCGACCACTCGCGACCCTGGTGACGGCGGTGCTCGCATTCTCCGCGATCAGGAACAACGACCGCGTCGGCCTGATGCTCTTCAGCGACGAGGTGGAGAAGTACATCCGGCCGCGCAAGGGCAGGGGACACGGCCTCGTCGTGCTCCGCGACCTGATGACGATGCCGCAGCGGCCGAGGACGGACATCGCCGGTGCGCTGACCGCGCTGAACCGCCTCCAGCGCCGACGCGCCGTCGTTTTCCTCCTCTCGGACTTCCAGCAGCCCGGCCTGGGGCGGGCGCTCGCCGTCACATCCTCGCGGCATGACCTCATCGCGGTTTCCATCACGGATCCGCGCGAGATGCAGCTTCCCGACGTCGGCGTGCTGACGCTGGAGGACGCGGAGACCGGGATGTTGGCATCGCTGGACACGTCGAGCCACCGGGTGAGGCGCGAGTACGAGGCACGCGCCCTTCGCCGCAGGGATGGGCTTCGAAGGGAGCTGCGGTCGCTCAAGATCGACCACATCGAGTTGTCCACGGACGGGGACTTTGCGCGGCCGCTCATTTCGTTCTTCGAGCAGCGCGCCGCCCGCATCGGGAGCGGACGATGAAGCCGTTCCTCCGCGCCCTCCTCGCCCTCGCGCTGGCCCTCGCAACGACGCCGGCGTGGGCACAGGACGCCACGGGGACGCTCACCACGGGAAAGACCCGGGTTTCCATCGTCCTCGAATCGACGAAGGGCGAGGTGGGCGAGCGCATCCCCGCGCGGATCGTCCTTTCGGGGGGGGATGCGCCCGAGCAGATCGAGCTCTCCATTCCCGACGAACTCGCCACCACGGCCTACATCGAGCCCGTGGAGTTCGACGGCAGGGACTTCCGCACGGGCGTGCGCCCCCTCAAGGACGGCACGCATGCCGTGGGTCCCGTGAAGGTGAAGCTGAAGTATGCGGACGGCCGGACAGAGGATTTGGAGGCTGGTGTGCTGGGACTGGAGGTCGCGCCGCCCGTCGTCCCCGAGGGTGAAGCGCGGGACCTGACGCCGCCGGCGGAACTGCCCTTCGATTGGACCTGGCGAAACTTGGCGATTGCGGGGGCATTCCTGCTCCTGGTGGGGCTCCTGGCGCTGATTGGCTGGCTGCTCTCGCGCAGGAAGGTCGCCCCCGCGGCCGCGCCCGCCCCAGTCGTGCTCCCCCCCCTGGAGGAGGCAAGGCGCGCGCTGGACGGCCTCGCAACCATGGAGGTCTTCGCACGCGACGGCCCGGAGCAGCACTACACGGCGCTTTCGATGCTGATGCGCCGGTACATGGAGCGCGAGTTCCGCATTCCGGCACTGGAAATGACCGACGACGAGACGGTTCGGTTCATCCGACGCGACCTCGCGAACCACGGCGGCGCCGCTCCCCTGCCCGACCTCTTCATGCGCTCATCAATGGCGAAGTTTGCCCGGCTGGAGCTCACGCGGGAGATCGCATCCTCCGACTGCGATCTGGCGGGGCGGTTCCTTGATGCGGAGGCGTCGCGCAAGGAGCGCGAGCGCGAGGCCCTTGCGAACCAGGTGCAGAAACAGCCCGCGCAGGGGGCCGCTGCATGACGGACATCGGCTTCCGGTTCGCCCATCCGTGGGTCCTTGCGGCACTGGCTCTGGTCCCGGTTGCGCTGTGGCTGCATGTGCGCGCGCGCCGTCGCGGCATTCCCGCGATCATGTTCAGCGACCTGTCGCTCGTTGCGGACCTGCGGCCCACGTGGCGCCAGCGCCTCGAGTCCGCGCTCCCCGCCCTCCGCGCACTTGTGCTCGCGCTCGGCATCGCAGCGCTCGCGCGGCCGCAACTCGGCACCGTCGAGCGAAGCGTGCGCACCCTAGGGGTGGACATTGCACTCGCCATCGACGTGTCCGGTTCGATGCAGGCGATCGACCTCCAGCCCAATCGCCTGGAGGCCGCCAAGGAAGCCGCCGTCGCGTTCGTCAAGGGCCGCGATTCGGACCGGCTCTCCGTCGTCCTGTTCGGCAAGTCCGGAGGCGTCCTCTGCCCGCCCACGCTGGACAGGGATGTCGTCACCTCGTTCATCGAGAGCATCGAGAACGGCATCATCAATGGGGACATGACCGCCATCGGGACGGGTCTCGGAATGGCGGTCGAGCGCCTGTCGGGCAGCGAAGCGCGCTCGCGCGTGGTGATCCTGCTGACCGATGGCGTGAACAACAGCGGGCAGATCGGCCCCTTGCAGGCCGCCGAGGCCGCCAAGGCGCTGGGCATCCGCGTGTACACGATAGGCATCGGCGGAGAGGGCCCGGCGATCGTGCCGCGGACCACCCCGCGGGGCATCGTCGGGTACCAGCAGATCGCCGCCGACGTGGATGAGCGCACGCTCACACAGGTCGCGGAGATGACAGGCGGCCGCTACTTCCGCGCCCGTGACACCGAGGGGCTCAGGAACATCTACTCCGAGATCGACAAGCTGGAGAAGACGGAACTCGAGGTGGACGAGTCCTCGGACTTCGAGGAGCGCTTCCACCTCCTATGGATGCCGGCGCTCATGCTGCTCGGCCTCGAGGTCCTCTTCCGCGCTTTCGTGCTGAGGAGGCTTCCCTGATGGGCTTCCTTGAACCGCGCGTGCTGTGGCTGCTCGTGCTGCTGCCTGTGCTCGTCTTCGCGGCGATATGGTCCGGAAGGCGCCGGATGCTGCGCATGGAGGCATTTGCGGACCGCAGGACCTGGGGCGTCATCAGCCCCGACGTCTCGCCCCAGCGGCGCTTCCACAAGGGCCTCCTCCTGCTCGCAGCACTGGCGCTCTCGATCGTCGCGGCGGCGCGGCCGTACTGGGGAACGCGCGAGCGGGAATTGAAGCGCCGCGGCATAGACCTGGTCGTCGCCCTCGATGTCAGCCGCTCCATGCTGGCGACGGACATGGCACCCAACCGACTCGAGACGGCCAGGACGCTGGTGCGGGAGTTGGTGAACACCTTCCGCGGGCACCGGCTGGCACTTCTCCCATTCGCCGGTGACGGCTTCGTGCAGTGCCCGCTGACCGCCGACTACGGCGTGTTCCTCGACATGCTGCGCGACGCCGACCCGAGGACGATCGCCACGCAGGGCACCGACCTCGCCATCGCGATCGAGACGGCGACGAACGCATTCCGCCGGGCCGGGCAGGGATCGCGGGTCCTCCTCCTGATCACCGATGGGGAGGACCACAGTGGCCGCGCGATCGAGGTTGCGCGCGAGGCCGCGAAGGCGGGCATCGTGGTCTACGCCATCGGCATCGGCTCGGAGCAGGGGGCGCTGCTGCGCGATGAGCGGGGCGCCGTCATGGAGGACGAGTCCGGGGTCAAGGTCGTCTCACGGCTGGGCGCCGACGCGCTGCGCGGCATCGCGCGGGAGACGGGCGGGGGGGCCTACATCATGGAACCCGGCAAGCGCTTCGACATCGCGCCGCTTGTGGACTCGCTGGACTCCCTGCAGAAGGGCGAACTCGCGGCCTCGCGCAGGATCGTGCGCGAGGAGCGGTTCCAGTGGCCGCTCGGACTCGCCGTGCTCCTGCTTGTCGCCGAGTCGCTGATCGGTGAGAAGCGCCGGTCGCGCGCCAGCGTGCGCGCCGCGGGGGAACTGGAGGCAGCCGCATGAGAGTAGCACTCGTCCCAATCATGTCGGCGCTGATGTGGTGCAGCCTGCCCGCACAGCCCGCGTCCGCGCCGCCGGCACCGCCGCAGGGTGGAATCTCGCCTGCGCCCGCGCCGGCCTCCAGGATTGGCGAACCTCAGGCGGCGGAGGTCGCGCCGCCCCCGGGGGAACTTCCGTTTTCTTGGGGCAACAAGCTGCCCGCGTTCGTCCGGCGCGGCAACGAGCTGTACACCGGCGGGGACCTGAAGAACGCGGAGCACGACTTCGAGAGCGCACGGCTGCTCGATCCCGGGGTGGCGGCGCCGGCATTCAACCTCGGCCTCACCGCCGCGAAACAGGAGCGTCCGGAGGATGCGGTCGCCTACTTCGACACGGCGGCCGACCTTGCTCGGGAGGATGCCAACCTCCGCGCCCGCGCGCTCTACAACAAGGGAGTCGTCCGTTTCCAGCAGGCGCGCGAAGCCCTGGAGAAGAAGCAGGACAAGAAGGCCGCAATCCTCGGCGCCATCGAGGCGCTCGACGCGTTCCGCGGCGCGGAGTTGGCCTCCTCCGACCTGGAGGAGGCGCCCCACAACCGCGCCCTCGTCCAGGACTTCCTGCGGAAGCTCCCCGTGGAGCCGCCACAACAGCAGAACCAGCAGCAGGACGACCAGAAGCAGGACGAGCAGAAACAGCAGAACCAGCAGCAGCAGAACCAGCAGCAAAACTCCGGGAGCCAGTCCCCCGAGCAGAAGTCCGAGCAGCAGGAGCAGTCACCGCAGGACAATCAGGACCAGCAGCAGGAGCAGCCGCAGGACGGCCAGCAACAGCAGGAGCAGAAGCAGCCGGAGCAGCAACAGCAGGGGCAGCCCCGCGAGGACAAGCCCGAGCCCGGCAAGGAGGAGAAGGGCCAGGAGCAGGATGCGAAGCCGGAGGGCCAGAACGAGAAGGACCCCAAGGATGGGGAGAAGCAGGGGAAGATGACCCCTGAGGAGGCGCGCCAGCTCCTGAACATGCTCGAGGATGGCGAGAAGATCCGGTTGACGAAGGGCCGAAACCCGAAGGCGAACCCGAAGGGGAAACCGTGGTAGAGAGATCCCGGGGGGGACTCCTCCCGTGCATTGTGCTGGCGCTTCTTGCGCTCATGGCGTCGTTGGCGCCATCGCGGCAGGCGCATGCCCAGGAGACCTCCGGCGCGATCGACGTCACGGCCGAGCTCGACGTGGAGAGCCCGATGGTGGGCGACCGCGTGCGGTTCTCGATAAGGGTCGACGGGGCGCGGGGGGGCTCGTTGCAGCCGCCGGACTTTGCTAAGGCGGGCGTCTTCCAGGTCGAGGGCAGCCCGGCCACTCTCTCAGAGCAAAACATCATCAATGGCGTTGTCCGGGTCGCGCAAACCTGGACCTGGACGCTTACGGTGGTGAAGCCCGGCGACTTCAGGATCCCCTCCGCGTCCTACACAATCGGCGAGCGAACCTACACGACGAACCCGATCGTCGGCCAGGCGCGCGACACGGGAAACGCAAGGATACTCTCGGCGAAGACGGACTACGCCGAAATCAACCGCCAGCTCGAGGGGCGGTACTTCATCTGGGCGGAGATGCCCCAGTCGATCTGGTCGCGGCAGGTGGTCCCGGTGGAGGTCTACCTCTACCGGGCCCCGGAGTTGCCGGCGCCGGTGGCACTCGGCGTGGACGACCCAAAGCCCGGGCAGGATTTCGTGTTCCTTCGCAAGAACGACCAATGGGAGAGCGGCGCCGGGCTCGCCTGGGAAAAGGCCGAGTTTGACGGCGCCCAGTTCGAGCGCGCGCTCATATCGAGGCAGTGGTACGTGCCCATGAAGGGCGGGACCGCGACGCTAAGCCTTCCGACGTTCTACGTGCGGCTCCCGACCAAGAACCGCGGTGCGGGAGGCTTCGACGACGACTTTGCCTTCCTTCAGCCGCGCTCCCTGCAGGCGGTGCTGAGGTCGCGGGAGAAGACCGCGGAGGTCAAGTCGCTGCCTCCGGCGCCCGCGGGCGCGATCCTCGAGGTCATCGGTGACGTGAAGGTGGTCGCGGCGGTGGACCGGAACGAGGCGCCCCAGCTCGACCCCGTGACGCTCACGATCGGCCTTGAGGGGGAGGCCAACCTGTCGTCGATCTCGCCGCCGAAGCTGCCTGACATCGCCGGGTTCCTCCCAGTGGACACGACGAGCGACGAGAAGATGTTCGAGCGCCGCTCGGCGCTCGTGACGCGCCGCACGTTCCAGCTCATCATGCAGGCCCGGTCCGCAGGCATGCAGACGATCCCTTCCCTTGCCATCGCCGTGTTCGACACAAAGGCGGGCACATGGAGCCTGAAGAAGACAACCGCGTTCCAGGTCGACGTGAAGCCGACCCAGACGAGCGCCATTGCGATCGAGACTTCGCCGAAGCAGGGCGAGGGAGCGGCCGCGGTGGATCCCGCCGGCAATCGCGGCGGCGCGCGCAAGGTGGGCGAGGACGTGGACTGGATCGACAAGGCGCCGCTTCGCCGCGACGATCCTCGCGGGACGGGCACGTCCGTGTTTTCCGTGTGGTGGTTCTGGGCGCTGCAGGCCCTGCCGCCACTGACGGCGCTGGTTCTTGGCGGAATCTCGATCCGCTCGAGGTCGGTGGACAGGACAAGCACATCGTTCAAGGCCCGGGAGTGGAAGCGCCAGGCGGACGCAGCCCTCCGTGAGGCGCGCGGGAACCTCGCCGCCGCGAAGAAGGGTGACTTTTATGCGTCCCTCTCGCGCGGGATCATGTCGGGCGCCGCTGCGGCTTTGGCGCGTCCGCCGCTCGGGCTGACCATAGACGAGGCCGCCGAGGGCCTGCGCAGCGCAGGGATCGACGGGGAGACGCTCGGAAGGTTCCGCCGGGTCGCCACGCAGGCAGAGGAGATGCGCTTCTCGCCCGTCGCGGACTCGCCGGACCGACGCAAGTCCGACCTCGACGAGGCGGAGGCGGTTCTGGTCCAGCTCGCACGTGGGGGTGCCAGGTCGTGACGAACGCAAGGGTGGCAAGGATTCCGGCATGGCTCCTGTGCCTGGCGATGTCGGTGTGCTTCCTTGCCGGCGCTGTCCGGGCGGAAGGGGGCATGACGTTCGAGGAGGCGCGCGCGCGGCAGGAGAAGGCCAACGGCGCATTCGAGCGTGGGGACTACACCTCGGCCCTGGACATGTATGAGGGAATCGCGCGGGCAGGGCATGGAACGCCGGCGGTCCTCGGGAACGCAGGCGCGGCCGCATTCAGGCTCGGCGACATTGGAAAGGCCGTCCTCTACTATCGACGGGCCCTGCGCTTGGACCCGGGATACGACCGGGCGGTGCGGTCGCTCCGCATCATCGCCCCCACCTCCGCGGCGGAGGCGCCTTCGTTCGTTGCAGTGGTCGTCGAGGCTCTCTTCACGCACACGTCCCCGGTGTTTTGGGTCGTGGTCATGGACCTTTTCCTCGTCGCGGGGAGCGTCTTCCTGTGGCGCGGCATGAGCACGCCGGATCCCGACAGGCGGGCCCACTACCTGTCGCTGGTCGCGTACGCATCGGTGTTCGTCCTGATTTCCGGGGGCACCGCGTTCGGCAATGAGCGCTGGCGACGCGGCGGCGCAGAGGCGGTCGTGCTAAGGGACAAGACGAGTGGGCTGAGCGCACCGACGCCGACGGCCCAGGAGCTGCTCGTCCTGCCGGCGGGGACGACCGTGACGCTGACGGAGGAGCCCTCCGGCGGATACGTGCGGTTTCGCCTGCCGGACGGATCCGCCGCGTACGTGGCCACCGGAGCCATCGAACGCGTCTAGCGCCACCGCCAGCGCGTCCCGGTTCGGATTGACCACCGCGCCAGCCAATCGGAGTCCTGCGAGCATGCAAAGCAAAGCCGCCACCGTCGAAGAATACCTCGCGAGCCTGCCCGAGGATCGCCGCACCGCCATCGAGGCCGTGCGCAGGGTTTTTCTCAGCAACCTCGATCCGCGCATCGAGGAGCGCATGTCCTACGGCATGATCGGGTACGCGATCCCGCACAGCGTGTATCCACCCGGATACCACTGTGATCCGAGGATGCCTCTTCCGTATGCGGGCCTGGCCTCCCAGAAGGGGCACATGTCGCTTTACCTGATGTGCGTCTATCTCGACGGGGCGGTGCCGGGCCAGGGCAAGCCCGCGCTCGGCAAGTGGTTCCGCGAAGCATGGGCAAAGACCGGCAAGAAGCTCGACATGGGGAAGTCGTGCATCCGCTTCAAGAAGGCGGAGGACCTCGCCCTCGACGTGATCGCCGAAGTGATCCGGCGCGCGACGGTGCCCGACTTCATCGCCACCTACGAGGCGATCCTGAAGGCGCCGCGCGGCGCTCGGGCGGAAAAGGCGCCGGCCAAGGCGAAGGGGAAGCCCGCATCGAAGGCGAAGGCAGTCGTCACCAGGACGGCAGCAAAGCCCCCAAGGAAGCCCGCGGCAGCGAAGAAGGCCACCTCGAAGCAGGTCCCGGCAAGGAAGGCCCCGGCGAAGACAAAAAAGAAGTAGTCGTTGGTGGCGGACTTCTCCCCCACCGTCGAGGTGGCGACGCGGGGACGCCACACCCGGGTCGCCTCGTTCGTCCTGTTCGCATGTGCGTTCGCGTTCCTGTTCAGCATCAAGTTTGCGCAGGAGCGCCGGTTCCGACTGAACGACTACGACACTGGGATCTACAGCAACGTCGCCTGGAACATCGCCCACGGGAACGGCTTCCACAGCGGGGTGCTGGGCCGGAACCACCTTGGCGAGCACTTCTCCCCCATCACGGCGGTCGCGTCGCCCTTCTACCTCATCTCGGCGACACCCCTGTGGTTGCTGGCGCTGCAGTCGGCCGCCGTCGCCGCGGCGTTCCCGCTCGTGCTGTCGCTTGCGCGCTCGATCCTGCCTTCGGGACTTTCTCGCCGGGAACAGCAGGGTGCCTTCGCCGTGCTGCTGCTCCTGATGCTCCTCTACCGACCTTTGGTGCGCGCCCACATGTTCCAGTTCCACCCAAGCACGCTCGGCGTCCCGCTGGTGCTGGGTGCGCTGCTTGCCATGCACCGGGGGCACCGCTTGGCGTACTGCTTCTGCGTCGCGGTGCTCCTGTGCACGAAGGAACTCGCCGTGGCTTCGGTCGCTGGGCTGGCGATCTACGCTTGGATGGTGCTCAGGGACCTCAGGCTTGCCGTGGGCACGGCGGTGGCGGCGGGACTCGCGGGCGCACTGATCTTCGGCGTCGTCATGCCGGCATTCAGGGAGGAGGACTGGGGACACATGGACCGGCTGGGGCCATTTGCCGACGCGGGGAAGAAGGTCCTATACGTGGGATTGCTGCTGCTCGGACTCGGCCTGCTTCCGATGGCGGGATGGCGTGCGTTGCCCGCCGTCCTCCCTCTGGTTGGCGTCAATCTGGCCACGCTTCACGAGGCGCAGTACTCGCTGAAGTACCACTACGACGACCAGTCCTCCGCGTTACTGATAGTCGCCGCGATCCACGGGATGGGCGTGCTGCTGGGCCGGCCGCTTCCGGGTTGGCTGGAGTCACGGCGTGGCGCCGTCCTTTCCTGTGGGGCGGTCCTCGTGGTCGGCGCCGCCTCGTGGGTTCTCGGCGATGCCTACGTGGAGCAGTGGCGAAACATCGCGAAGATGAAGCGGTCGGGTGAACTCCGTCGGGAGCTTGCAGCCTATGTCGACGCCCCAAGGACAGTGGCGATCGCGACCCAGTCGGGACTTGGGCCCTACCTCGGGCACAGGGACCGCTACGTGCCACTCTCGGGCGATGCTTCGGATGCCCCCCTAGAGCCCGGCGACCTCATCCTGCTCTCTCCGCAGGCGGGCACGACGGGGTTGGACCTCGATGCGGCCCGCAAGCGTTTCGCAAACGACCCGAGGGCGGAGCTGCTGTCCTCGACGGACGTGCTCGAAGTGTGGCGCTGGCGCCGCTGAGCGCCAGCGTCAATCCTCGGCTCCCTTAGCAAGGAGAGCATCCAGCACGTCGAGGAACCGCCTGACATCAATTGGCTTCGGCAGGCTTTCGTGCACACCGATCTCCCGCACGCGCCGCAGCATCGCGGGGGAGGCGTCCGCACTGACCACGACGACGGGGATGGGCCTCGTGGCGGGACCGGTCCGGAGCATCTCGAGCAGCTCGGTGCCGTGCATGTCGGGCAGGTTCAGGTCCAGGAAGATCGCGTCGGGCTGCTGGTGCCGGGCGATCTCGAGTCCCAGTGCTCCCTGCATCGCGGAGATGAGACGCACTCCCGGTCGGGACGACACGAGCCGCTCCACGAGGCGGATGCTGGAGAGGTTGTCCTCGATGTAGAGGACCGTCCCGCGAACCGCACGCCCAGCCGTGCGGGCCCCGGCCTCCGGCAAGTCGGGGGACTCCTCCACCTGCGAGGGGGAGTCCCGCAGCTCGATGTGGAACCGCGAGCCCGATCCCACGGTGCTCTCGGCCCAGAGCCTGCCCTCCATGGCCTCGACGAGGCTTCGCGAGAGGGCCAGCCCGAGGCCCGTTCCCGCGACATTGCTCGCTTCCGCGCCCAGCCGGTCGAATGGCTGGAAGAGGCGGCCCAACTTGTCCGCGGGGATGCCCGGTCCGGAGTCCTGGACCGTGAGGCGCAGGTAGCCGTTGGGCATGGCCTCGATCGCAATGCCCACGGTCCCGCCATCGTGGTTGTACTTGATGGCGTTCGACAGGAGGTTGAGGAGGACCTGCTTCAGCCGCTGCCTGTCGGCAAGCACGTGTTGGCGGGCTGGTATCCCCGTGGTTTGGATGGTGATGTTGCGTTCCCGCCCGCCGGGCCGCATCAGGTCGATGCACTCGGCGACGACCGCGGCGAGCGGCACCGGCTCGAGCGAGAATGAAAGCGTCCCCGTTTCGATCCGTGAAATGTCCAGCACTTCGTTGATGAGGGCCAGGAGGTGCCTGCCCGCCCGCATGATCTGGTGGATGTTGTCGCGCTGGTCCTCCGTCATCTCGTCCATTTCCAGGAGCTGGCCGAACCCGAGTATCGCATTCAGGGGGGTCCGGAGTTCATGGCTC
>CAZUCD010000079.1:0-16575 GCA_964618855.1 uncultured Candidatus Sumerlaeota bacterium | reverse complement strand
TCGGCCGGCGCCACCACCGATTCCATCCAGGTCCCCGCCCCCTGGAACCTGGCGCGCCTGCCTTCGCCCGACGGGGACGCCCTCTTTGCGGTGATTCACTTCCGCGGCGAGATGACGCTTTTGCGCGTGCGCGGGGGGCGCCTGGAACCGGGAGCCCTCCTTCCCGCGGTCGGGGAGTTTCCCTTCGGCATCGCCTGGCATCCGGGCAGGCGGGAACTTCTTGTCACCATGCAGGCGGAAGGGCGCGTGCTGGGGCTTCCCTTCGACCCCGACACGCCCATCCGCCCAATGAAGCCGCATGTGCTTCTCGACGGACTCATCAATCCGGAAGGCATCGCCGTGGACGCGACGGGTAACATATGGGTTGCCGAGACGGCGGAGCACCGCGTGGCCGTGTTCGACGCGGGGGGGGAGCGCATCGGGGTGACTCCGCCGGGTGCCCTGCGGTTCCCCGTCTCTCTCTCCGCGGGGCGCGACAACACGGTGCTGGTGGGTTGCGGTGGCGACTCGGGCCGGGTTGTTCGCGCGTGCTGGAGCGCGCCAGGTGCCTCAGCGCTTACCGCGCCGGGGCTCTGAAATCCCGAACTGCCGCAGGTCGTTCGGGCTGCGGCGCCAGTTGTGCCTCACCTTGACCCAGAGTTCCAGGAACACGCCGCATCCGCACAGGCGCTCGATGTCCTTCCTCGCCGCCGTGCTGATGGACTTGAGGACGCCGCCGCCGCTGCCGATCAGTATCGACTTCTGGCTGTCGCGCTCGACGTGGAGAGTTGCGCGGATGACCCACTTGCGCGGGGGCGGATGCTCCTGGAAGTCCTCGATCGTGACCGCGACGGCGTAGGGCAGTTCGTCGCGAAGGACGGCGAAGACCTTTTCGCGGATCATCTCCGCCGCAAGGTCGCGCAGGTTCGCATCGACGAGTTGCTCCTCGTCGTAGAGCGCATGCCCCTCGGGCATCATGCGCGCCACCGCCGCGAGAAGTTCCTCCGTTCCACGATTTTCAAGCGCGCTGATGCCCACGACCTCGCAGTACCGCGTGGCGTCCACGACGTCGCCGAGCTTTGCCACGACGTCGTTCGCGGACCGTGCACGGTTCCTCCCATCGAGCTTGTTGACCGCCAGGATCCTGGGGACGCGCATTGCCGCCAGAACTTCCTGAACCTCCGGATCAAAGGGGAACCTGTCCCCCGCGTCGATCACGTGGACGAGCGCGTCCACTCCCTCGCTGCCAGACCGGATGTTCTCGCAGAGCACGGTTCGGAGGGGGTCCTCGGGCGCGACGATCCCGGGCAGGTCCACCAGGACGATCTGGAAGCCCGGGCGGTTGACGATGCCGGCGAGCCTGCGCTGCGTCGTCTGCGGCCTCGGAGAGACGGCCGCGACGCGCTCGCCGAGGATGGCGTTCAGGAGGGTGGATTTCCCCGCGTTCGGCTTGCCGAGGAGCGCCGCGAACCCCGCGCGGAACGGGCCCGACGTCAACGCGCGACCCCGAGCCAAAGCGCCGCGAGCGCACGCGCCTCCGGCAGTGCAAGTAGCCTGCGCGTTTCGGCCCACATCGCACGCTTGGCTTCCGGCGCGCCGTGGTCGTGCCCCACGAGGTGGAGCATCCCATGGACGATCAGCAGCGCGACCTCCCCCGCGATCGCGCGGCGGGCGACATTCTCGGACGTGGCGACATACTGGAGACAAACCGCGATGTCGCCCAGGTGCTCGACCCCGCGCGAGATGCGACCGGGGCGAAGGCGCTGCGCCGGGAAGCTGAGCACGTCCGTGGGACGATCCTCTCCCAGATGGAGCGCGTTGAGGCGCTGCATCTCCCCGGGAGAACAGAAAAGCAAGCTGACTGCGGCATCCTTGTAGCCGATCGCGTCCGCGACGGCGGCCACCAAGCTCCTGCAAGCGCGGGCGAGTTCCGCCCGCCCCTTGGGCAGCCCCGCGCGCTCGAAACGTACATCGACGCGAGTGCTCCGGGAGGACCTCCCCTCGTGGGCCGTCACGCGCCGGTTCTCGGGTTGAAGGTGCTCTCGGACTTCAGCTTCTCGAAGAGTGCGCGCTCCGGGTCCGTGAGCGTTCTCGGCATCTGAATCGCCGCCTCGTAGTAGAGATCTCCGCGCGCACCATCCCCCGCGTTGAGGCCCTTGCCACGCAGCCGGAGACGCCTGCCCGTGCTTGTGCCGGGTGGAATCGTCAGCGTGATGGATTCGCCCTCCGGCGTGGTGGTCTGGATGGCACCGCCCAGCGCGGCCTCCCACGGTGCAAGCGGGAGCGGCACGATGACGTCGCTCCCTTCGACGCGGGACCTGCCGGCATCGATGCGAATCCGCAGGTAGAGGTCCCCGCCCCCCGGCGCCTGACCGGAGAGACGGATGCGCTTGCCGTCGCCAATCCCCTTGGGAATCGTCACCTCGATCCCCCGGGGTGAGCCGGAGCCATCGTCGATCCGCAGGGAGACCTTTCCGCCAGACATCACTTTGTCCAGCGGGACGCTGATCTCGTTCTCTGCTTCGGGAGCGTGCTCCTGGTGCCCACCGTTGAATCCCGACTCAAATCCGCCAAAGCCCCCGGGGAAACCGCCGCGAAATCCCCCGGCGCGGGCCCCCCCGAAGAGGGATTCGAAGAACTCGCTGAAGCCCTCCGGCATTCCCTGCGACGAGGTGCGGGCGTAGGGTGCGCGTCCGCGTCCCCCCCAGCCCGGCGGGGGAGTGAAATCCTGGCCGGACTTCCAGTCCGGCCCGAGCTGGTCGTACAGCTTGCGCTTCTTCTCGTCCTTCAGGACCTCGTAGGCTTCGCTGATCTCCTTGAACTTCTCGGAGGACTGCGGATCGCCCTTGTTGGCGTCCGGGTGGTGCCTGCGCGCGAGCGTGCGGAACGCCTTGCGGATTTGCTCCGGGGTGGCGTCGCGGGAGACTCCGAGTATCTCGTAGTAGTCGCGGTACTTCATCGAGTCGCACATTCTCGCGGCATGGTTGTGTCAGCACGCGCCACAGTTGGGGCGCATGGTCCGTCCCCGTGCGTAAAGAGCCCACACCGTGCCTGTCCTCAGGGCAAAGCCAAGATGGCCCGGTGCGTGCAAGGCTGATTTCCCGACGGGAAGGCGCTCGCGGCGCTTGCCATCGCGAGTCACCCCGTTCCATCATTACTTGCAATTGCGGCGCGAGCGCGCGCCACCTTCGCCCCACCATGACGAACGGCCACCCTGAGCCTGGGGATCATCCCCCCATCAAACGCGAGCGGCTGATTCTGCGCGTGATCCGCGCGGCGCGCGCACGCGTGCGCCGGGGCGAGGAAGTGCAGATCAGGCACTTGGTGGAGCCCCTTGGCCCGGATGCATCGACGATTGGCTGCATCATCGTCGCGACCCCCTTCCTGGCGCCCTTTAGCCTCGGACCCATCTCGGCGCCGGCGTCCGTCTTCATCGCACTGGCGGGACTCCGGCTTATGAAGTCGGGCGGCCGGCAAGAGGAGGAGGGGACGGGTACCCTGGCGAAGTGGCGCGAAAGGGCGCTGAGCTGTGCCATTCCGCATACGCTCTACGACTACCTGCATCGATTCCTGGGGTCGCTGACCAGCTTCCTGAGGCGGTATTCGCGCCCGAGGCTGGAGGTTCTCGTGAATGGCCGAATGGGCAGGATGGTCGTCGGGATGGGCTTCATCTTCGGCGCGCTGGTGCTGGCGATCCCGACCCCCGGGATTCCGCTGATGAACACTCTTCCGGCCCTCGGCATCATCCTGCTCGGCGCTGCGTGCATCCGGCGGGACGGCTACCTCGTCATCGGATCCTACGCGGCGCTCTTGGGCGCGATCATCCTCATCGGGACGTTGGCGCTCGGCGTGGGAGTCCTGGGTGCGAAGGGCATCGGCGCCGCGGCGGGCGCGTAGGCGGACCGGGCAGGATAAAATGAATGGCCCGCGATCGATCGCGGGCCATCCACCACATGCACTTCCGTCAGTAGGTAAGGGCGTCGTCCACTTTGCCCAGGAGCCCTTCGAGGCGCGCCATGGCGTCGCGCTGGCGTTCGAGTTCGGCCCTGAGGCGGCGCGATTCCTCGATCGCCTCCTCGGCCATGCTCAGGTCGAACGCGTTCTGGAAGGCAACCATCAGCGCCGTCTTCTGCTGGGTGATCAGGCCCCCGGCACGGCTCTGCAGCGCCTCCATCTGCTCGTTCACCAGCTTTGCAGCGCGATCCACGTGCGCCGCCTCCTCGGGGGAGGCCGTGATCGCTATGTCGTGCCCGGCGAGCCGGACAGTGAGTTTCTCACGATTCCCCATGGATGGCGAGCTCCGTCTGTTCGATGAGGTTTTCAGCCTTCTCGATCCTGCTGATGAGTCCGTCAAGGCGCTCCCGGGCGCGCTGGTCGCGGGAGACAAACTCGTTCAGCCGCAGGCGCAGGTCCTCGTTCTCGCGGCCCATTGCGGCGATCTTCTCGTCGCGCTCGGCGATTTCCCCCTTGCTGGCCGTGCCAGCCGTCGCCAGGGCTTCCTGAAGCCGTGACGCCAGTTCGTCGCGCTCGCCCGTGATCTTGGCGAGTTCCGCCTCGACCATCGTCGCCCACTCGCGCGACTCGCGCGAGTTGCGCTCAGCGGCGGCGGCACGTTCCGAGTGCCCCGCGCGCGCCTCCTCGGTCCGACGCAACTCCGCCTCGAGCTCGCCGATGCGCCAGCGCAGGTCGTTGATGTGCTTTATCTGGCCCTCGCGCTCCCCGGAGAGGTGGTCGCGCTGGGCGGCGATCCGCTGCGTGTCCGACTCCAGTTCCCCGAGGCGCCAGCGCAGGTCGTGGACGTGCTTCTCGAGCGCACCCTTCTCCGTGGTGAGCTTTTCGATCTCCTCCCCGGCATTGCCGGACTCCGCCAGGCGCCGCTCGAGTTCGGCAACGCGGGCCCCCGTGGCCTCAAGCGCCCGGCTGCGCTCCTCGAGTTCCCCCGCGATGTCCCTGAACTGGGTTGCAGTCTCCTCGCCGGCCCTGCGAGCCGCATCGAGTTCATTTCGAAGGACTTCCGCTTCGGCGCGGACCTGTTCGAGGGTGCCGTGGTGTGCGGCCTCCATTTCGGCGATGCGTTCCCGCAGGGCGCTGCCTTCGGCCTCGACCGAGGCGAACCGGGTGCGCTCCTCGATCAGGGAGTCGCGCTCGCGGCGCAGGAGGATGGTGTCGTTCTCAAGCTCGGCGATCCTGCCGCGGGCGCTTGCGAGTTCCGCCTCGAGGCGGTCGCGGTCGGATGCGGAGATGCGCAGGCCGTCGGCCTCGACCTCGAGCTGGCGCATCGATACGCGCGAGCCCTCAAGTTCACGGATGAGCTTCTCCGTGCGTTCTTCCAGGCGCTGAACAATGTCGAGCATGGGGGGAAGGACCCTCCGCAGGGGATTCGCCAGGGCCGTCAACACAGGGAGCGGGAGCCCGGGGCGTGGTTGATCGCCGAGATTGGACGCGACGATAGCCATCATGCCGTCGCCCGGGCGCGCAACAGTGTCAACTGCAAATGGGACAGCCTGTGGAAAACTCGCTCCTGCGAAAAGTTCTCGCCCGCAGTCGGCCACCCACTCCAATTCTTGCGCATCACTCAAAGGACCGGAACTTTCCGACATGACCACTGCCGGCAAGCAGTCCATTCTTGGTGCCATCAAGCGGCTGATTCCGCGCGCTGGCGCGTTCCTCCTGCTGGGGGCCACCTTCGCAGCGCTCACGGGATGCCGGGCAAGGCCCGAGGCCTTCAGCCTGCCCGTCACCGCAGAGGTGAACCGCACGGGCTTCCAGCCGGGCACCTTTGAGGAATTGGACCTCGCGATGAACGAGGCGATCAAGGAGCAGTGGGTTCCCGGCGCCGTGCTGGCGGTCCGGCGCAACGGCTCCCCCGTGTACGAGCGGGCCGTGGGCACAGAGCGCATGGGCGAGAGCGCGGATCGCGTGCGCCGCTCGACCCTGTTCGACGTCGCCTCACTCACGAAGCCCCTGGCGGGCCTTCCGGCTGCACTCTGCCTCGTCAACGACGTTCAGGAACTCCAGGGCGGCACCCCATCCATCGCGCAGATACTCCAGCACCGCGCCGGCTACTCCTCCAACATCGACATCTCGGACATCGCCCGCGACGGCCTCATCGGCGCACTCGGCAGGCAGATGCCCTCCGCCTATCCGGGGACGTACGACCTCTACTCGAACACGGGGTACATGATCCTCTCCTCGATGGTCGGGAAGAAGCTCGGGGGGGAGATGGAACTGAAGATCCGGGCGCGCTTCTGGGAGCCCCTCGGCATCAAGGGGTTCACGTGGCATCCCGACCGCGGGCTCCTTGGCGCGAGCATCGCCGTCAGCGGCCGCAAGGCGGACGGATCCTTCCTCGTCGGCGAGCCCTACGATCCCGTCGCCGCCGGGTGGGCGCAGGTCCCTTACTTCCCGCCGCTGCACTCGGGGCTCTTCGCGACCGCGGGTGAGGTCGCTATGTACTTCGACAAGCTGATGGCCGTCCCCTCGGTGGCCACAGGGGACATGCGGCATCTGGCCGACCTCGTTTACGGCGAGACGACCAAGGCGCCCGCCGTGGACCGTCCCGGCATCGACATCTGGCGCACCCCGGGCGGCATCGAGTCTCCGGTCAAGGAACCGCTCGCAACCGACGGAGCCGAACCGGGGCACTACCTTGTCCAGACCGGCTACACGGGCTGCATCGTCTGGATCGACACGAAGTCGCGCACGACAGCCGTGCTGCTCACGAATGCCACGGGCGGCTACAAGCCCGAGAACTGGGTGAAGCTGCGCAACAATGTGCTCGCGATCCTGAAGGCGAACATCGTGGCGATGGAGTCCGAGTGAGGCGCCCAGCCGCCCGCATGACCCACCTGGACGCACGCGGCGAGGCGCACATGGTGGATGTGTCAGCGAAGGCGACAACCCCTCGCGAGGCGGTTGCGGAGGGCGAGATCCGCATGGCGCCGGCCACGCGCGCGGCGCTGTTTGCCAACACGCTCGGCAAGGGCGACGCCCTCGCCGTAGCGCGCACAGCGGGGATACTGGCGGCGAAGCGCACCGCCGACCTGATCCCGCTCTGCCATCCCATTGCGACATCCGGCATAGGCATCGAGATCGAGCCCCTTTCCCGCCCCAGCGGCGCACGCGTCCGCGCCACGATCCGCGTCAGCGACAGGACCGGGGCCGAGATGGAGGCGCTCACGGCGGTCTCCGTCACGCTCCTGACACTCTATGACATGTGCAAGTCCCTGCAGAAGGACATGAGGATCGAGGGCGTCCGCCTTCGGTCCAAGACGGGCGGCAAGAGCGGCGACCTGCGGCTCCCCTGACGCATGCCGGCCGCGGTCAGGCCCCCGCGCGCATGCGGTACTCCTCCAACTTCTTGTGCAGCGTGTTGCGGTGGATGCCGAGCATTTCCGCCGCGCGCGCCTGGTTGCCTTCACAGGCCGCGAGGACGCGCAGGATGTGCTCGCGTTCGACGTCCGCAAGCGGCCGCAGGTCGCCCGCACCCCGGGCGTCCGGCGTGGACTCCCCGCGCCTTCCCCCCGGCAGGTGGAAGTGCCGCGGCAGGAGGATGCTGTCCTCGCACAGAAGCACGGCGCGCTCGATGCAGTTCGAGAGTTCGCGGATGTTGCCGGGCCACTCGTATTTTTCGAGCGCAATCACCGCCTCGTCAGTAATGCCTGCGATCTCGCGCCCGACCGACTTCGAGTGGATGCGCAGGAAGTGCTCCGTGAGTGGCCGAATGTCGGGGCGCCTCTCGCGCAATGCGGGCACGGCGATCGGCAGGACAGCGATACGGTGGTAGAGGTCCTCGCGGAATCGCCCGGCCCTCACCTCGGCCGCAAGGTCGCGGTTGGTGGCCGTCACCAGGCGGACGTTGGCGCGGAGCTGCCGGTTGCCGCCGACGCGCTGGAAGGTCTTTTCCTGGAGGAAGCGCAGCAGCTTGGGCTGCATCGCGAGCGATAGCTCCCCGATCTCATCGAGGAAGAGCGTCCCCGCGTTGGCCTGCTCGATCAAGCCGCGCTGCTGTCGGATGGCCCCCGTGAAGGATCCCTTTTCGTGCCCGAAAAGCTCGCTCTCGAAGAGCGTCTCGGGTATGGCAGCGCAGTTCACGGCGACGAATGGTCCCCCCTCGGCGCCTTCGCGCGAGAGGCGGTGGACCTCGCGCGCGAGGACTTCCTTGCCTGTCCCGGTCTCCCCCGTGAGCAGGATCGTCGCGGCCGTGGGCGCAAGCCGGTGGACCATCTCCATCATGCGGCGGAAGGCGGGGCTCGAACCGACGACGGGCGAGTCGGTGCGCTGGTAGTTGAGGCGCAGGAGCTGCGCCTCCATGCGCTGCCGCGCCTCGATGAAAACACCCAGGAGCGCGCCCACCGCCTGCAGGATGCGCAGGTCCTTGAGGCTGTACGCGTCGAGCTCGAACCGCTCCACTGAGACCGTGCCCAGGACGTTTCCCTCGGCCAGAATGGGCGCGGCCGCGAGCGATCGGACGGGCGGAACCTGCGGCGCGCCCGGCGCAGGGTGGGCGGCGAGGTTGGGCCGGTCGGATATCAGCAGCGCGCGCTTCTCCGCATGAACCCTCCGCAGGGTGGCGCTGTCGGCGATCACGTCTCCCGCGGCCACGACGGCTGCCGGCCGAAGGGCCGCCCCCGCCGTGTCCCAGAGCATCAGCATCGCGACGTCCGAACGGAAGATGCGCGCGAGGCGTTCCGTGGCCCCGCGAAGCGCCTCCCCGAACGAGGCGCCCTCCGCCTCCAGCAACCTGCCCAGCCCCACGATAAGGTCGAGGGAGTCCGCGGGGACGTCATCCCTAGCCTCCTGCGACGAGACCTGCGCGCCCCGGGCGCCCACCTCGATCGTCTCCTCCCCCGGACCTGCAAAGTACACGCTGCGGTCCGTGAACTCCGCGTTCTGGAGGTCGAACTCCGAGTCGAACAGGAACAGGGACCCGCCGACCTCGATCTCGTCGTTTGGCGAGAGGGCCTTCACGCCGCTGAGGGCGCGGCGGTTCACGCGAGTGCCGTTGCCGCTGCCGAGGTCCTCGATGCCCCAGCCGAGCCGTTGGCGGACTATGGCGGCGTGCTGGCGCGAGACGAGGCCGTCCTCGAGCACCAGGTCGCACTCGCGGCCACGCCCAATGACGAACCGGTCGCCGGCCAACTCCAGCCGTGCGCCCGTAAGCGGGCCGCGGATCGCGAGCAGCGTCGGTGGGCGCGGCGGAGCGGAGTTCAAGACGGCAGGTCCACGGCGTGCCCCATCGCTGCGAGGGGGTCGTCCACGTGCAGGGTGTCCACCGGCACAAACGCCTCGGCATACCGGACCCACGCGAGCGAGCCATAGTATGCCGCGCGCGCCTCGACCGCCCGCCAGAATTGCTCGCTGGAGACGAACGTGCTGGGGGCTTCGTAGCCGGGATTGTGAAACTGCGAGCGGTGCGCACGCAGCGCCGCGACCTTGGTCTCGTACGTTTCCGTGATGTCCGTGACGAAGCAGTTTGGCGGCGGTGGCTGATGGCGGTGGCCCCAGTAGTAGAAAAGCTTCCGGGGGGCGAACCGCTCCTGCCCCGTGTCGTAGCGGAGCACATTCGCCATGAACGTCGCGCGTTTGACGGCCTCGGAAACCGCCTGGTGGTCGGGGTGATGGTCGCCGGGTGCGTGCGTTAGGACGACTGCGGGGCGATGCTCGCGGATGGCCATGACGAAGGCCCGCATGGCCAACTGCGGGTCGGCGCCCACGGAGCCGTCGGGGAGGCCGAGGCAGGCGCGCTGTACGCCGAGAATCCGCGCGGCTTCCGCTCCCTCTTCGGCGCGCTCCTCCCTGGTGCCGCGCGTTCCAAACTCGCCGGCCGTCGCGTCCACCAGCAGAACGCGCGCCCCGCGCCGCGACAACTTCGCCATCAATCCCCCGGCGTGCAGTTCCGCGTCGTCGGGGTGTGCGCCAACGACCATGAGGTCAACCATTGCCCGGCCTCCCCTCGCAGGTATCCACGGCGCCGATGGACGCGACTCGGGATATTGTCGGGGCGTCCCCGCAAAGCGCACAGCCCGGGTCGCGTCGGACGCGGACCTCGCGCCACTTCATGGCGAGCGCGTCCAGGAGCAACAGCCTGCCGGAGAGCGGCTCGCCGATGCCCAGCAGTATCTTGATCGCCTCGGCCGCCTGCGTGCAGCCGACGATTCCCGCGATGGCGCCAAAGACCCCGGCTTCCTGACAATTGGGCACGGCCCCCGCCGGCGGAGGCTCGGGAAACAGGCAGCGGTAGCATGGGGAGTCCCCGCCGCCGTCGTTCGCGAATGCTGTCACCTGTCCGTCGAACTGCAGGATTGCGCCGGAAACGAGGGGTTTGCGCGCCAGCCGGCACGCGTCGTTCAGCAGGTAGCGGGTCTCAAAGTTGTCGCTCCCGTCCAGCACGACGTCCGCTCGCGAGATCATCCCGGAGACGCTGGCCTCCGTGATGCGCCCCCGAACCGGAACCAACTGGACATCGGGGTTTAGGGCGGCCACGGCCTCGCGCGCCGAGTCCACCTTGGGCCTGCCCAGCGCGCCCGTCGAGTGGAGGACCTGCCGTTGCAAGTTGGACAGCGAGACCACGTCATCGTCCGCGACCGCGATCTCGCCGACACCCGCGGCCGCGAGGTAGAGAATGATCGGTGAGCCGAGTCCACCGGCACCGGCCACGAACACGCGCGACTCCAGCAGCCTGCGCTGCCCCCTGCCGCCCACCTGCGGGAGGATGATGTGGCGCGCATATCTTTCGACCTGTTCGCTCGTGAACTTCACGGCGTCAGCGCCCGCCGCACTCGATGAGGACGCGCCACACAGGCGCCTGCAGGGGCTCCCGGGAGAGAATGCGGTGCCCCTCCGCGGCGCAGGAACGCGTCACGTTTTCCAGAGGCTCGCCCTCCCGGATGAGCACCTCGAGCACTTCTCCCGGCGCGAGGTCCTCGAGCTCGAGCTTCGTCTTCACGAACGTGATCGGGCAGACGTCGCGCGTGATATCAAGCTTGGCGGAGACTGCGGTCACGGCGCGACCTCGACGAGGATCTCCACCTCGACGGGTGCGTTCATGGGCAGGCTGGGGCAGCCGACCGCCGCGCGGACATGGCGACCCGCCTCGCCAAAGATCCGTTCGATCAACTCGCTTGCGCCGTTGGCAACCGCGCTGTGCGTGTGGAACTCCGGACCCGCGGCGACGAACACGCCAACCCGCACGACCGAAGCGATGCGGTCGATTCCCCCTGCGGCGTCAGCCGCGGCCGCGACCGCATTCAGCGCCGCGATGCTCGCTGCCTCCTTGGCCGCTTCCGGCGTGACCTCAATCCCAACGCGGCCCTTGGCGACAAGTTCTCCCGAGCGGGAGGGAAGCTGTCCGCTCGTCCACACAAGGTTGCCCACGCGCCGAGCAGGAACGTAGGCCGCGATGGGCTTCGCGACGGGGGGCAGCGTCAGGCCGAGGGCGGCGAGCGATTCGGTGGGGGAGGGCATGGGCTGGGTCCTTGGTGTGGTGGAGGGCAGATGATGCCGGGCAATCCGCGGAGTCCGGCATGCCGGTCCCCCGGGGGGGGCTAGCGGACGATGCGGTACCTGAGCTTCGCCTGCTGCGCGAGGGCGCGTATGGCTGGGTCCTCGTGGTTGGAGAACTCGTCGATGATGGCTTTGTAGGCTGTCTGCGCGTTCTGCTGGCTCGTCCTACCGGCTGACGTGTCGCCGCGCTCGCGCGCCAACTGGTCGTGGGTTCGCCCGAGCCCCCAAAGCGCCGCGGCGCGTATGTCCGGTTGGTCCGCGTACTTGTCCGCCGCCATGCGGAACCCGGCCAGCGCGCGCGCGTAGCTCGACGAATCCTCGCTGCCCATCAGGTACCACAACTCGGACTTCGCGATCCAGGCGGCGGGGACGTACTGCTGGTCGGAGGGGAAGCGGGAGATGACCGCGTCATAGGCGGCAACTGCCTTCCTGAACTCCTCGACCTTGGTGGCCTTCACGAGCGTGCCGCGCGCGCGCTTCTCCTGCACGGCCGCGACGGAGAACTGCTCGGCCGCCGTGTTCTCCTCGGGGATGATGTAGGACTTCCGCCCAAACAGGCCGCATCCGACAAGCAGGAGAAGGGAGAGCAGGACTGCGGGGCGTGCTCCCCATCGCCAGGTTTCAAGGATCATTGCGGGGTGACTCCCCATCGCGGGTTGCGGGCGTCCGGGACTCCCGGGCGAGAAAGTCTCGCAGGATGACGGCGGCGGCAAGCTTATCGATGCGGCCGCGCTCGAGGTGCCCGGTGGGTGAGATCTCTCCCGCCTCGACCGACGAGTACCTTTCATCAAAGAACGCAAGGCGCACGGTAGGCAGGCGCCTCTTGAGGGACCTTGCAAACGTCCGTGTCTTGGCGGCCTGGGTGCCTTCGACGCCGTCCTCCCGCACCGGGAGCCCGACGACGATCTGCGTCACTCCATGCTCCCGCACCATGGACTCGATCGCATCGAGGGTCCCGGTGCGCGACTCGCGCTCGATGGTGCCGAGGGGTTGCGCGATCATGCCGCTCCGGGAGATGGCGACTCCGATCCGGGCATCCCCGACATCGAGTGCGAGAAGTACCCGGGGTGCCGTCATTCAGGTCCGCACGCCGACTGCCACAGCGCGCACTCCATCGCCGCCTGCTGGTTTGGCAGGAACGGGTGACGCGCTTCCGCGAGGGCAAGCAGCAACGCATCCCATTCCTCGTCCAACTGGCCGTCGGATGCGGTTCCCGCCCCGAGCAGGTCGGGGACGTCGGAATTCACGAGGAACTCGGACCTTCCGGGTGCATGCCTGAAGACGACGCGATCGCGCAGGAATGTCATCAGGAACAGAAGGGACTCCTCGTAGGTGCCCCCGGCCGCGAGCACGCGGGCTGAAGCCCCCGGCAGCCCCGGCAGCCCCAGCCGTTCGAGCGAGAGACGCGCCTCGAATAGCTCCCTGCGCTTCTGCAGCACCCCGCCGGCGGCGATCCGCAGCGCGACGCCCGGGCGGCCCTGCGACAGCGCCGCCGCAACGGCCGCCACGTCCCGCGCGAGCCCCTCCCTCCCGATCAGCGCAGACTCGATCTCCGCACGCTTCATCGGGAAGAAGGTCAGGCGCGAGGACCGCGAGCGAATCGTTGCCAGCGTCCTCCCGGGGTTGTCCGTGACGAGGATGAACCGAAGCGCGGATGGTGGTTCCTCCAGAAGCTTCAGCATCGAGTTCGCTGCGAATGCCGTGATCGTATCGATGCCGAAGATCAGGACGAGCCGGCAATCCCCCTGGATGGGCGGCAGTCCCACCATGCGATGGAGCGCGTCGATCTGCCCCGCGAGGATGGACTTCGAGTTCCCGGACGGCTCGACGATGCAGAGGTCGGGATGGGCCATGTTTTCCTGCATCCCATCCGAGTCGTAGGAGACCGGGTAGGAGGCTTCCACGCGGCGGCAGACATCCGGGTGCAGCCCCGCGAAGCGGGGCCGTGGCAGCGGCTCCTCCCGGCGTGACGCAGGAGGCGAGAGAACATGCGGCGGCTCGGGGGGCGGCTCGGGTGCTGCGGGCGGGGCGGACGCGAACAGGTCCGGCTCATCGCTCTCCGACGCGAATAGGTCGGAAGCCGAATCCCCCCTCATGGCGAAGAGATCGTCGGACGGTTCAGTATCGGGATTGCGGCGCTTCGCCTTCGGGAGGGTCGGCGCGACGGCCTCCGATGCGCCCAGGCGCCGCGATGCGGAAAGAATCACCTTCGCAGCGGCGAGGGCGAACGAGCGCTTGCCCACGCCGTGCGGCCCCTCGAGCAGGAGCACCTGCGGAAGCCGGCCCGAGGACAACTGCCCCAGCACGAACGCCTTCTGGGCCTCGTGGCCCCAGAGTGTGTCGAAGGTGTGCTTTGCCGGATCAATCATCGGTCATCGGCCTGCTGTGAACGGGGCGTGCGGGCGGACACGAACTTCGACCCAATCCCGAGGTGCCACGATTGCCGCGGCCTGCACCGGCTGTCGAGTCTGTTGCGGCCCGGCAACCACGGCACTGCCCCGCCCGATGCGGCTGCGATGCCCGAGGCGGATCAGCCCACCTTGCGGATGCGCGCGGTGGTGCGCGAGGAGGACTTGGCGGCGGTGCGCGCCTTCGCCGGGCGCGGCACAGCGACGATCTTCGTGGACTGGAGGGCCAGGGGCGTTGCGAGCCCGCGCTCGATCATCTCGCTTGCGGTGATGTACTTCTCCTGCTGGATCCATTTCCGAAGGACGGACTTGGGCATGGGGAGGAGCTCGGCCAGCCAATCCTCGGAAACGGACACGACGCGCTGGAACTCCTCGGACCAACTGCGTGCACCGTTGAGGCGTGAGCGGTCATCGCTCGACCACTGCATCGGATGGAAGAGGAAGGATGCGTGCGGCGCGACCTCGCGTGTCTGGCACGCCGCGAAGACGAGCAGCGCCGAGGACGAGCAATCCGCCAGCACGATCGCATGGCAGTGCAGGCGCTTGTGGCGGATGACAGTGCCGATGCCAAGTCCGGCATACACCGATCCACCACCCGAGTTGATCAGAATGGTCGCGTGTCCACCGTCAGGCCTAGCGAGCAGCGCCTCGACGACGTCCTTCTCGCACTTCTCGACATCCTCGAGAAGCAGCACCTGTTCGCGGGAGCGCATGGTCATGATTCGGTGGCCCGTAGGGAGATCCCAAGGGCACCTGAGTGCGCTTGGGTCACCGGTATTGGAAGGGAGGCCGAAACCCAGCGCAACCGCAATGGAGCCCTGAAAATGAGGATTTTCCAGACCCCAAGTGGTTGAAAATCAATGTTCTACAACTCAAGAGACAGGTTGGCGCGCGGACGTGTTTCCTCCTGACACATCAACCGAGTGTCGAAAGGACGCCAATAGGGCGCATCAGACGGCAGAGAATCAGCCCGCCATCCTCTCCCGGTGGCGGGGTGATCGGGTGCCGGGTGACCGTGTGGTCACCCGGCACGAGGTGTGACTTCGATCAGCCCTTGTAGTCGATGCCGGTGCCGGCGGTCGAATCCCAGTAAGCGCCGATGATGAAACCGAAGAAGAAGGTGTACTGCGGACGGACGTTGATCATCGCGTTCGCGCCCTTTTCCTTCGTGCGCTCGCAGGCATCCTGGAGCAGGCCCTCGTTCGTCATCGCGGGATAGAGCTCCATGAGCTTGAGCCCGAAGACGCCGAGTCCGATGCCGAGCTCCGAGGCACGCTCGTAGCTCACGGCCTTGTAGTTCTCGAAGGTGCCGTCGCCCGTCGTGACATTGTGGAAGCCGACGTTGCTGGCGACCTCGCCGAGGTTGACCTTGCTCTTGAAGACGCAGCCGGTCGAGCCGAGCAGGGCAACCGCAGCCACGGTTGCAAGAAGCTGACGCATCTGGGGAACTCCTGGTGAAATTTGAATACTGCTGCTGATGCTGTTGCGGTGAAGGCAGCGCGCATCGTCGCAGGGTGTCAATCGCGAACGGACACGCGGTAGCGGACGACGAGTCGCGGCCGCGCTGGCGAGTCCGCCCCGTAGTCCCCCGATGCGATCGTCACGCCATCGGCGATCGAGTCGCCGTTGGTCGGCTTGCAGTACCGCACGACGAACTGAGTCGGCCCCGTGCGGCTGAGCATCGCGGCCGCGACGGGGTGCAACTCCGCCGCGATGTCGGCGCGCGCCGCTGCCGCCCGAAACTCTACAACGTTGTCCAGGTGCGGCTGCACCTGGAAGTCCGAGGACTCCCCCGCGCTCGCCTCCCCAAAAAGGGCTGACTCCGCGCCGAGTCCCCCGGCGCGCATCGAGGCGAACAGCGCCCCGAGCGATCCCGGCCTCCCCGAGACGCGCGTTCCATACAGCCGCAGCGAGGCCCCGACGATCTGCGCGTCCTGCGGAATGGTCGAGGTGTCGAAGCTGAGGAGCGCCTTGCTCTGCTGACCCCGGGCGCCGTCGCCGACCAGGATCGTCGGGGAGCCGCGCTGGGCGCTCCCGCCGACACCGCTTCCCTTCGCGGACTCGATCAACTCCGCGTCGTCCTCCCCGATGGAGTACAGCACGAGCTCCTTCACTTCCCCGGGCAGGTCGCCCGGAGGTGCGGGGATGGGGACTGTGCGCGACACGCTCACGATCAGCTCCGGCCTCTGCGCGGGCGAAGCCTCACCCATGTACAGGGAAAGCGCGTCCTGCGCCTTGTTCCCGTTGGACGCGTCCCTGAATGCGAGCCGAATCCCGACATGCGGCGCGCCCTTGGGATCCAGCAGCTTTGCGTCGATCTCCGCCTCCGCGGAGGCACCCCGTTCGGTGGGGATCGGGAGCGTGCCGGCGGAGCTCTTCGAGCCGTCCTTGTCGTTGAGCTGATTGACATCCAACTCGGGGACCTCGACCCCCCCGGCGCCCATGACGTCGATGAGCAGCGGGCCGAGGGCCTTCGGGTTGCCCCATTGGTTGCCACGGGTCACGCGCAGCCGCGCGGACTCGATCGCCGCGCCCTCGGGGAGCGACCCCAAGTCAAAACTCAGGTAGGCGATGCGGGCCCTGTTCCCCGCGTCGTCCCCGACAACGGCCTGCGCGTCGCGCATGCTGGCCTGCCCGCGTGTGCGCGTGCCCTCTCCACTTTCGGTGACGAAGCCATCCTCCG
>CAZUCD010000078.1:15329-16721 GCA_964618855.1 uncultured Candidatus Sumerlaeota bacterium | reverse complement strand
CTCGTCGGCACGGACGAGGGTCAGCGGTCGTTCCTGAAGGGGACGCGGTTCACGATGCCGGAGTGGGGGGCGGTGACGGAGATGCGTTTCCACAGCCACGAGGCGGCGGGGAACGTGCGTCTCGCGCTCTACGACAACGATTCGCCGCGCCGGCGCATCTGGGAGTCGGGCGTCGTGGCGAACACGGCCGACGACGCCGACCTTGTCGTGCCGATTTCGGCTGGAACACCCGCGGCGCTCTCGCTGCCCGCGGGTACGTACTGGGCCGCGTGGCAGGTGGACACGCGGGCTGCCGTGCCGAGCTACACCGCCGGCGCCGCGGGCACGGGCTTCACTCTAACGCAGTTCTTCGGCCCCATGCCGCCGGACCTCTCGAACCCGGACATCGTCGAGACCAACCAGAACTGGACGCAGTACATCACCTACACGCCCGATGACGAGGCGCCCGCGTCCGCGCTGCTCGCACAGGGCGCGACGCAGGTCGGCGGCGCGATGACGGGGACCTACTCGGCATCGGACACCGGCGGGAGCGGGGTCGCGACGGTGCGGCTCTTCGTGAAGCCCCCCGGCGGATCTTGGACGGATGCCGGAGCGGTGACCGGCGGCGCCTGGTCGCACACGCCCGCGGCCACGGGGGACGCGGCCGATGGTGCGTACGAGTTCGCGACCGTCGCGACGGACGTTGCGGGCAATGCCGAGGGCGCGCCGACCTCCGCGGACGCCGTCGTGCTCTACAACGACGCGGAGAACAGCAACTACTCGGTCACATATGCGGGTGATGGGGCCGCGGTCTTCCCGATGACCGCGTCGCTCAATGTCGGCATCGAGATCACCGGCGCAACGCCGCCGGTCACGGTCACGGTTTCCCGCGCGACGGGGGACGCGACGCCGGGCGCTCCGTTCGACGCGGCGCGACTGATTGACGAACGGCTCTCGATCACGGGCGCTCTGAACGGCGGGACCGCGACGCTGACATGGTCCATCGACCCTGCCAGCGACGATGGGCTCGTGACGCCGTTCGACACGGTGTTTCGCTTCGAGTCCGGCAGCTTTGCGGACGCGCACCCGGTTGCCGCCGGTGTGAGCCCCATCGTCGTGACCGGAATCACGGGCTTCTCGGAGTGGTGGGCCGGCACCGCGGACGCCCGCGTGGGCGAGTGGTCGCTTTACGGGGAGTAGCAGCGGACGACAGGGACAACTCGTTCACCGCAGGGGACGCAAAGGGCGCAAAGAAAAGCCGGAAGGGTCACGACGCCCACGGAACGTACCGATGGGGCGACAGGCACCTTCACCACGGAGAGCACAGAGGGCGCAGGGAAAGGCGCCGGAGGGGCGGTTTGGAGGGTGGGCGTGCTCCGTGGGTTCTCCTGCTGCTCCTTTGCGCTCTTTGCG
>CAZUCD010000078.1:1147-15229 GCA_964618855.1 uncultured Candidatus Sumerlaeota bacterium | reverse complement strand
AAGCAGGCGCAGGACCTGAAGGCGAAGATCGACGCGGGGGAGAAGTTCGAGGACCTGGCGAAGAAGCACAGCTCCTGCCCAAGCGGGCGCGACGGCGGGGACCTCGGCACGTTCGGACGGGGCATGATGGTGAAGCCGTTCGAGGAGGCGTGCTACTCCATGAAGGTCGGCGATGTTTCCGCCCCCGTGAAGACGCAGTTCGGCTACCACCTGATCAAGCTGACAGCGAAGGGCTGAGTCGCGATGCGGGTCATCGTCACGTCGGACCTGCACCTCGAGAGCTGCGGGCCGGAACCGATCCGGCGGCTCGTCGCGGGGATGGACCGCGAGCGGCCGGACCTCGTCGTGCTCGCCGGGGACCTCGGCAACCCGGTCCATTGCTGGGAGGAGTGCCTGTCGTGCTTCCTCAAGCTCCAGTGCCCGGTGGCGGTGCTGCCCGGGAACCACGACCTTTGGACGGCGCCGGGACAGTCCTCGGCGGACCTCTACCAGCGGCTGCTGCCCGAGGTGACGCGCTCGTTCGGGTTCCACTGGCTGGAGGACGGGCCGATGCGCCTGGAGTGCGGGGTCGGCATCGTGGGCAGCATGGCGTGGTACGACTACAGCGCCCGCGCGCCTGAACTGAACCAGTCGGACGAGGAGATCGTTGCTGGGAAGCCGCGCTATGCGGCGGACGCATGGCGGATCGACTGGCCGTGGGACGACCAGCACCTGGCGCGCGAGTGCCGGGAAAGGGTGCGCGCGCACCTCGAGGCGCTGGAGGCGGATCCCACAATCCGCGAGGTGCTGGTGGTGACGCACATGCCGACCTTCGAGGAGCAGATGGAGCGGCGGCCCCACAATCCCGAGTGGGCGGCGGGCGCGCCCTACTTCGGCCACCTCACGATGGGGAGCGAGATCGCCGCCTTCCCGAAGGTGCGCCGCGCCATCGGCGGGCACACGCACATCGGGAAGGCCGACGTGGTGGAGCGGCCCGCGCACCCGCCCATCGGCGTGGCCGTCGTCTCAAGCGACTACCTGCGCCCGCGCTGGATCACGGTGGATTTTGAGTAGGCGGGCGCGCAGCCGCGACTCGTGGCTGCGCAGGCTGCGGCACGGCGTGACGTGGCGGCTGGCGCTTGCCGCCCTGCGGATCGTGCCGCGGATGTCGCTCGAGTCTGCGCAGCGGCTCGGCGGGGCGCTGGGCCGCACCGTGTTCACGCTCGCGCGAGCGCGCTCGCGAAGGATCGACGACCACCTTGCCATCGCGATGCCGGAGCTGCCGGCCCCGGAGCGCGCGCGCATCAAGCGCGAGTCGCTCGAGGCCTCGGGGCTCGTCGCGATGGAGGCCCTCTGGATCCCCGCCTGGGACAACGCGAGGGATGCGGGGCGCGTCTCGGTCCTCACTCCGGAGACCTTCGAGGAGTGCATCGCCACCGCGAAGGCGCGCGGAAGGGGACTCGTCCTCATCACGGCGCATCTCGGCTGCTGGGAGGTGCTCGGGCGCTGGTTCCTCTCGCGGATGGACCTGCCCGTGATGGGCGTCGCGGCGGAACCCCGGATCGCGGAGTTGACGGAGCCGCTGCGCAGGCTGCGGGAGTCCGCGGGGATCAAGCTCGTGTGGCGCGGGGAGGCGGGCCTGCCCGCCATGCGGCACCTGCGCGCGGGGGGATGCCTCGTCATCCTCGGGGACCACAACCTCAAGGGGGATGGAATCGAGGTCCCATTTTTCGGACGGCCCGCGCACACGCTGCTGGCGCCGGCTCGGCTCGCCGTGCGCTCCGGCGCGACCGTGGCCACGATGTTCTGCTACCGGGAAGGGTTGGGGAGGGCCATCGTGCACGCCGATCCCCCGATCGACCCGACGCCGCGGGAGGGGGAGTCGAAGGAGCAGGTGGAGGTGCGCCTGACGCAGGAGTACACCGCGCGGATCGAGGCCGCCATCCGGCGCCAACCCGGCCAGTGGCTTTGGATGCACCGCAGGTGGCAGGCGCGCACGTAGTGGCCCGGCACGCGGGATGCTCCCCTGGCCCATGCGGCCAATTGGCACCGGGAGCAGTCCACTGAAGCACTACAAGCTCGTCAACGCACTCGTTTACAACGCGGGTTGGTTCGCATGCGTGGGTGGCGCGGGCCACGGCCTGCCGTGGGCGGGGGCCCTCGCTGCGTGCGCGGGGCTGGCGCTGCACCTTGGTGTATCGGAACGCCCGCGGGAGGAGGCGCAGTTCGTGGCGTCGGCCGTCGTGCTTGGCTGCGCCATGGATTCGCTGCAATCGTTGGCGGGAACGTTCACCTTCCGGCCGGAGCAGACTTTCCACGGCCTGGCGCCGGTCTGGCTCGCCTCGGTGTGGGTGCTGTTCGCCACGACGTTCTCGGGATGCCTGTCCTTCATCCAGGGACGCTGGGCGTTGATGGCGCTGTTCGGGGCCGTCGGCGGTCCGCTCGCCTACTTCGCGGGTGCGAAGCTCGGTGCGGTCACCATGCCGGATGGAGCGGGGCGCGCGGTTGCACTCGGGGCCATCGGAGTCGCATGGGCGATCGCGTATCCCGCGCTCGGCTGGCTCTGGGCGCGGATGACGCGGGACGCGGCACCCACGCCGGACCCACCGCCCGCCACTGCCTGAGTCCCTTCCCCTACTTGGCCTTCGCCATGACCGGCAGAATGGCCCGCGCATAGCCGTCCAGGTAGTACCATATCAGCTGGCGTCCCTCGGGCGTGTCGCAGAATCCCTGCGGCCCGTTCACGTCGGAGGCGAAGTGGAACCATCCCGCCTCGTGGAAGTGCTGGACCTTGAACTGGAGGTCCTCGTCGGCCTCCATGCCCTCCTCGATGAACTCGTTCATGTCCCCGCCGATGCTCTCGACGGCTTCCTCGACCTCCTCGTTGATCCATCGGTCCTTCGCGGCGAAGCCGACGCGGATGGACGTGCCCGCGTGGCGCACGGCCGCATAGAGCGCGACGTTCTGCGCCGGGCCGAACGCAACGAGGACCTCACCCGCGCCTGAGATGCGCGGGGGTGGGTCAAGGGCGAGTGCCGCGTGCTTCGATGAGGCGATACGGGCGGCGAGCCACTGCGCGAGCGGGTCGCCCATCAGTTGTACTCCCAACGGGGGGCGATCCACTTGCGGCCCTGGCTGCCGTCGCTCTCCCAGTGCCCGGGGACCCAGGTGCGGTCGTTGCCGCGCCGGTCCGCAGCCCGGGAGCGCGTCGGCGTGATCGCGTTCTGGCGGATGAAGTCCGATCCCCGCGGCGCCCGGTTGGCCGAACCCGACGTGATAGGAATCTGCAGCCCGATGCCGACGGAGGAGCCACCGCGGCTGTTGTACTCGTAGTACGTCGCCACGCGCGGCGAGTCCTCGACCGGCCGGTAGTAGTACGGGTCGGCGTGGTAGGCCGCGGTTGTCGTGTAGGCGTAGCTCGGTTCGCTGTAAACGGCGACGTACTGGACGGGGCGGGAGTGCCGCACGCGGCGCGGCCCGCAGTCCGGTGCCCTGTGGTAGTAGTACGTCGGCGTGCTGCAGTAGGAGTAGTTCGTCCGCACTGGCGTCGCGTAGGTAAACCCGTACGAGAAGTTCCCCGACCGGCGCGTATAGCTGACGCCGACCGCGGACCCCCCGCAGGAGTCGAACGAATAGTGCAGCCGGGTGCGCCCCTTGGGCTTCGCGTCCGCGTCGGACGCGGGGAGCAGGAGCGCCGCCGCAAGGATCGGCAGGATGCGCAGGAGCTTGGTGGTGTTCATGTTGGCCATGCCTTCTGGGCGCGGGAGGTGTCCCCCGCGCATGGACTCATGGTCGTCGCGCGGGGGCCTACTGGTCAAGTCGATCGCGCAGGTGGCTGCGCGGGATGTTCTGGTGCAGGTCGTGCCCGTCCTCTGAAAGGGCGGGGCCGGCAAGGCGTGCTGCACCCGTCTTGTAGCAGCTCTTGAGCTGCAAGTGCATCTGAACCGCCTCGATGGGATGACGTTTGGTCGAACCCTGCGATTCGTTTGTTTCGAAGAACGCCCTGATGTTGCGGAGCAGGCGGTCCGGCTCGAACGGCTTGGTCAGGTACACCTTCGCCCCGAGCGAATAGCCGTGCTTGATCTCGTGCTGGGAGGACTTCGCCGACACGATGATGACGGGCAGGCTGCGCGTCCTGGCGTTCTTCTGCAGCAGTTCCAGGAGCTGGAATCCCGTGATGCGCGGCATCATCACGTCCACGATCACGAGGTCGGGCTCGAAGAGGTCGATCAACTCGTACGCATCGACCGGGTTGGACAGGGTCATGACGTCGTACTGCGCCCCGAGGGTGAGGCGCAGGACGTCGAGCATGTCCTTCTCGTCGTCGATGGCGAGGATGCGCTGGACTGCGGTTTCCTGCTTGGTCCCCATGTGCTGCCCCCTGCCTTGAAGCGCGCGCCCGTAGCGGGATCGCAGAATGGCCTGCGGATCCGCGGCGGGGGAAACGCCCCCCAGTGTTCCGTTCGATAGCGTGTGCATGCGAAGCCATCCTGTCAACGAGGTTACCCAACGTGCCGTTGCGCCATGGCAACGATTCGGTCGGCACACAGTATGTGAGGCAATTGCCGGTCCAGTTGGCGGAAGAATCGGCTCAAGGGCTTGATTCAGCACTTGCAGGCCCCATGGAGGACCCCTGCCGAACCCTCGGCCCCCCCGCTTGGTGCGCGTGCTGACAAACCGCCCCACCTGTATCTACCATACATCCCGCGCACTTTTTCCCTTCATTCCGTGCGGCGGCCCCGCGAACATCGCCGTCCATGCGTTGCCCCTCCTGCGAAACGGTCAACCGCGACGACCGCGAGAAGTGCTACCACTGCGCCCAGGACCTGCGCATGCTGCGCCTGATTGTGAACAAGGCGAAGCACCATTACAACCTCGCGACGTCCCATGTGGAACGGGAGGCATACGACGAGGCGCTGCGCGAGCTGGACCACGCGCTGGAGCTCGACGCCCGGTTCGAGGACGCGAAGGTGCTGCGCGGGACCGTGCTGGTGCGGCTGGGCCGGGTGGCCGAGGCGCGCACGGAGTGGGAGGCGGCGCTCGCGCTCGACCCCGCGCTCTCGCGCGCGCACCGCTACCTGCATGAGCTCCCCGCCGTCGCGCGCTGGGTGCCCGCCCTGCGCAGGATCGAGATCATCCTGGCCGCAGGCGCCGCCGTGGTCGTCGTGAGCGTTGGCCTCGCGGTGGCGGCATGGATGCCCTCCCCAGTGGACCGCCGGATCGCCGCGGCATGGGACTCCCTCGGCCAGCCAGACCTCGCCGCGGCCTCGGAACAGGTCTTCGCCCTGCCCCCGTCGCTCTCCCCGGAGGATGCGTCCCGCCGCGAGGCGATCACGCGCGCCATCGCCGCGATCGAGGGGAACGCGCTCGCCGAGGCCTCCGTGATGATTGCCGAGGGCCGGCACGAAAGTGCCGCGGCCGCGCTCGCGCGGCTCGAGAAGCTCAACCCCACCGCCGCCACCCGCGACCGCATCGCCACCGCACGCCGCCAGATGATCGCCTCCGTCGAGGAACGCGTCGGGGAGCTTCTCCGCGGGGACCTTGACGAGACCGCATTCCGCGTGGCCGAGGAACAGGTGGAGCGGCTGGTCTCGCTGGGCGGGAGCGCCGAGGATGCGGGCAGGCTGCGCGCGGACCTCGCCCTCGCCCTGCGCCGCAGCGTCGAGCACCAGGTCCGCGAGATGATCCGCGGGGACGTGAATGCCGACTCCATCGCGGCCGCCGAGCGCCACCTCGCCCGGTTTGCCGAGATTGCCCTCTCGCGCGAGGATGCCGAGCGCCTCCGAGGGGACATGCACCTCGCCGCCAGGGGGACCCTCGACCGCGAAATGGCGAAGGCGGATGCGCTCCTCGCCGAGGGCGCGGAGCCCGTCCGCGTGCGCGTGATCGTCGAGGAGGCGGCCCCGCTGGCGCGCATCGTGGGCGAGGAGGACCGGCTTGCGCTGCGGCGGGAGGCGCTCGCGCGGGCGGAGGCCAAGCCGCTCCTCCAACGCGCCGAGGCCGCCGTCGCATCGGGGGACATCGCCGCATACGAGTCCGCGATGGGGGCGTTCGCCGCGATTCCCGCACTCCCCGCGGATGCCAGACGGGAGGGCGACCTCCTGCGCGAGAGGTTCGAGGAGGGGCAGCGGCGCCAGATACTCGCCGCCTTCGAGGGCGCGAGCGCCTCCGGCGACTTTGCCACGGCGCTCGAACTCGCCCGCCGTGCCCGCGCCTCCGGCGTGGTCCTCCCCGCCGAGGCCGAGGAATCCCTCCGCGAGGCCGAGCGCCGCGTCTCCCTCGACGCGTGGTATGCCATACTTGCCGACGCCCCCAGGATCGAGTCGGGGGACTTCGACGAGGCCGACGCGGAGGGCATACTGGAGCGCGCGCGCGTCGCCGGGATCGCCCTGCCCGAGCGCCTCCAGCCCCGCCTCACCAACGACGTCGAATTCTATCGCGCCCTCGCGCTCCGCAGGCTTGGCAGGGAGGGGGAGGCGCGGGAGGCCATCGCGAAGATCGCCGGGCATCACCCGAACTCGCCGCACCTTGCCGCGTGGCGCGCCCTTGCGGGGGATCCGCAGTGATGCGGTTTCGCTGGGCCGCCGCACTGTGCACGACCCTGCTGGCCGCATGCGGCGGAACGGGACCCGGCATCCCCGCCATTCCGCCCCCGAACCCGGATGCACTCTCGACAGGGCCCCCGGAGGGTGGCCGCGCGCTCGCCGTCAACCAGGGGGCTTTCCGCATGACCTTTGCGCTGGAGAACGCCGTCGTCAACGCGGGGGAGCCGCTCGTCGCGGATGTGGCCATCTCGAACAGGTACGGCCGACCCGCGCGCATCGTCTTTCCCAGCTCCGCGAGGTTTGACCTGGTCGTGTCCACCGATCCGGAGGGGGACCAACCGATCACCGGATGGAGTTGGGGGGAGGTGACGCAGCCGATGGTCTCCGACTTGCAGCTCAAGGCCGCCGAAGTCATCGCGCGCCGTCTCGAGATTCCGACGGGGCCCGCCGAAACCGCCCCCGTCGGTCGCGCGCCGTACATCCCGCCCGGCAGGTACTTCGTCCGCGCCCTCTCCATGAGCGAACCCTTCATCCGCACCCCGACCGTTGGCATAGAGGTCAGGGAATCGGGGAACCCTTGAACCGCGAAGAGTACGACCGGATGTACTCCCTGGAGGAGAGCTATTGGTGGTTCCAGGGGCGCCTTCGGATCATAGAGTCCGTGCTGGACGAGTACCTGCCGGAGGAGCCGCGGCCGGGGCGGGTGCTGGACGTGGGCTGCGGGACGGGCCTGATGCTGGAGCGGTTCGGCCGGTGGAAGCCCATCGGGTTGGACTTCTCGGGGGCAGCGCTGAAGTACTGCCGCCAGCGCGGCCTGCCCCGCATCCTGCGCGGTGACGTCACGCGGCTACCGGTCGAGTCCGGGTCCATCGACCTGATCCTCGCGCTGGACCTTATGGAGCACGTCGAGCGTCACGACCTGATGATCCGGGAGTTCCAGCGCGTGCTGCGGCCGGGTGGATGCCTGATGGCGACGGTGCCGGCGCACCCCTGGCTGTGGAGCGACCATGACGTGGCGCTCCACCACTTCCGCAGGTACACGCAGGGCTCCCTGAGGGCGCTGCTGCGGCACGGCAGGCTCCGCCCGATCAAGTTCAGCCACGCGATCACTTTCACCTATCCGGGCATCGTGGCGTTCCGGCGGATGGAGCGCATGCTGCATGGGGACGCGCGGCAAAGGACGAATGGGCGCACGGCGCGGGCGCACCTGGTGCGGCTGCCGGGCCCCGTGAACTCCGCGCTCACGGGGCTGCTGGGCGTGGAGGCGGCGCTTCTGCGGCGGGTGAACCTGCCATTTGGGGTCTCCCTCGTCACGCTCGCGCGCAAGGTCGGGGACTAGGGCAGTTTGCATAGTGGCATGGTCGTCCCGGCCAAGTTTCAGGGGCGAGTGGGCGTCTCGCCCACGATTCGGGCGGCACGAAAACCGTGGTGGCGCGGGGCGGCGCCCATGGGCAGGATGCAACTTGCCATCGTAGCCACGCGCCGGGCAGGACCGGCTCCGCTGCCAGTCAACGCCCCCGAGACACGGTTCCGAGATGCCATCCACGCTCCCAACGCCCCATCCCGCGCACGAGGTCGAGACGGACGACTACTCCCATCTCGTGCAGTCGGTGCAGGCGGGGCGCGTGTTCCTTCCGAGCCTGCCCGAGCAGTCGCTCATCCCGGGCCGGCGTTCGGAGAAGACGCCGGCGACGGAGGTCCAGGCGCGGCCACGCTCCTCGCAGGACCTGCCGGTCCGGCTGGCGGACCGTTCGACGACGCTGTTCAGGCTGAACCGCCTCGCGGGACGCGGCGGCGTCGGTGAGGTCTGGGAGGGCGTGCAGGTCTCCCTCGGACGCTCCGTCGCGGTGAAGGTCGTGCGCGCCGACAAGCTCAAGGCCCCCGCCTCGCCGGACTCCAACATGCTCCGGGCCTTCAGGGTCGAGGCGCTCACCGCGGCCCGCCTCGAACACCCGAACATCCTCCCGGTGTACGACCTTGGTCGCGACTCCGACGGCCTGCCGATGCTCGCGATGAAGTTCGCGCGCGGAATGTCATGGGAAAACGCCATTGCGGAGGATTGGGAGAAGCTCTCCCCGGACGACTTCCTCGCGCGGCACCTTGCCATCCTGGGCGAGGTGGCGCAGGCCGTTGCCTTCGCGCACTCGCGCGGGGTCGTCCACCGCGACCTCAAGCCCGCCCAGGTCATGCTTGGCGAGTTCGGCGAGGTGCTCCTCGTGGACTGGGGACTCGCGCTCCTGCACGATCCGTCGCGCCTGGCGGACAACGGCACGCCCGAGACGCTCGCGGAGCTCCCGACCACCGCGACCGCCCATTCGCCCGCGGGGACGCCGGCCCTCATGGCGCCGGAACAGGTCCTGCGCGACGCGCAGTCGGTCGGCCCGTGGACCGACGTGTACCTCCTCGGCGGGACGCTCTACTTTCTCCTCACGGGGACCTACCCGCATACGCGCGACACGCCGCTGGACTCGATGAAGCACGCCCTCATGGGGCTTGTGGACGCGCCCTCCCGCAGGGCGAAGGGCCGGCCCGTCCCTGAGGAGCTGGCGGACCTGGCGATGCGGGCTCTCAGGCGCGTGCCCGCGGACCGCGTCGCCGACGCGCGGGCGTTCCACGCGGAGATCCAGGAGTACCTCGGTGGCTCGCGTCGCCGGCGGGAGTCGCGCACGGTGGCGGCCACGGCGGCCGCGATCCTCGAGCCCTCGCCCCGGGACTACGCCACCTGCGCCCGCGCCTTGGCGGAAATCGACCGCGCCGCCGCGCTGTGGCCCTCGAACCCGGAGGTGCCGCCCATGCGGGACCGGGCACTGACCCTCCACGCGGAGGCCGCCCTCGCCTCCGGTGACCTGGCCCTCGCGAGGCACCAGGCGGAACGCATCCTTGCAGAGGACGCGCGCGCATCGGCCCTCGCGGAGGTGGCCACCGCCGAGCGACACGCCGCAGCCGCGCGCCGCCAGCGCCACATCGCACTCATGCTCACGTTCCTGCTCCTTGGCGGAATCCTCGTGGGCTCTGGATACTACAACCGCCAACTCGCCGCGCAGCGCAACGAAGCCGAGGCCGCAAAGCACAGGGAGGTCGACGCGCGCAGGGATGCCGACCTCGTGATCGAGGGCATGCTCAGGGACATGCGCGCCGAACTGGCCGGGATCGGCCGGGAGGATCTGGCGGCGCGTCCTGCCGCGCGTGCCGAGGAGTACCTGCGCAAATCGCGGTAGACGTCCCCGGGGGAAGAGGGGGCGGGTTTCGGGTTTCAGGCGCTAGGGAGTGGCGCGCGCGCCTTGACAGTGGCGGCGGGGGGAGGGACGTTGGTGCGGCCCTTGCTCCCCCGGCCAGAGAGTTCCGTTCGAGCCTATAATGCCCGGTCCACCATCCATCCGAGGTCGGTTCGCCCCGACAACGCGGGCCCTTTCGCCCGCCAGCCTGCCCGACGTGAGGACGCTCGCGCGGGCGCTCGAGGCCACGGGGGAGCTGGCCGTGGTGGGGTTCAAGGCCGACGGGTCCGTCGCGGCGTGGCTCCCCGGGGCGGAGTCGATGCTTGGCATCGCCGAGGGCACGGGGGAGGCCCTGACGTTCGGCTCGATGCACGATCCTGCACTCCAGGCGGAGCTGTTCGGGGGATTCGGGTTCGGCAAGGGCTCGATCTCCCACGGCGCCGAGGCCGTCGTGCAGGCGCGATCGAGCACAGGGCACATCCTCGCCTTCACGGTGACATTCGGTGCGGCCGAACCGGGGGAGGCCCCCGTGGCGTGGTGGGGCGTCTACCGCCAGAGGCGGCCCTCGGCGGATGGGGGGGGCAGCTCCGGCGACGACCGCCGCCACGACCTGCTCGTGTACACCGTCGAGGCGCTCCACAACGGCCTGGTGATCCTGGAGATGGCCGGCAACCGCGTGGTGTTCGTGAACGACGCGTTCCTCGGGATCACCGGCCTGCGCAAGGGGGAGCTGTACGGCAACACGTTCGACTGCTCGCTCGCGGAGTGGCCGGGCCTGCGGCAGTGCCTGCTACCGCACATCGAGGACATGAAGGTGCGCGGGCGCGCGGCTGGGTCGGCGCACTGGGAGGTCGAGCTCCCGAGCGGCGTCAAGACGCTGCAGGTCTACGGCCAGCCGATCTTCCCCGAGAAGGGTGCAAACAATTTCCTCCTCGTCGTGTTCGATGACATAACCGAAAAGCAGCAGCTTGCGAACCAGCTCGTGCAGAGCGAGAAGCTCGCCGCCATCGGACAGCTCGCCGCGGGCATCGCCCACGAGATGCGAAGCCCCCTGCAGGCCATCATGGGCGCGCTCTACGAGCTGCGCGAGCTCACCATCCCCGGCAACGCCGAGGCCGCCGAGAACATAGGGATCGCCACGGAGGAAATCTCCCGCGTGCAGGAGATCATCAACAACCTCCTCGACTTCGCGCGCGAGTCGAAGCGCGACGAGGGCGTCGCCCACGTCAACGAGACCATCGAGCGCACGCTCCGCCTGATCGCGAAGGACCTGCAGGTGCAGGGGATCGAGACGAACACGGAGTTCGCCGAGGTGCCCCCGGCGCGGATCTCCCCCAATGCCCTCAAGCAGATACTCATCAACCTGCTCACGAACGCCAGGCAGTCCATGGGCCGCGGCGGCAGGCTGACCGTGCGCACGGAGGTGCGCGACGGCCCCGTCCACCACGGCCTCATCAACCACCGCCCCGGCGTGCACGTCCCGCAGATGAGCTACGGGGACCCCTCCCGGGAGAGGCAGCGGCGGCAGATCGCAGCATCCGCCACGAGGCACGTCATACTCCACGTGTCCGACACGGGGTGCGGCATCGCGCCGGAAAACCTCCCCATGGTGTTCAACCCGTTCTTCACCACCAAGGAACCGGGGGAGGGGACCGGGCTGGGCCTGTCGGTCGTGCACTCGCAGGTCCGCGACCACGGTGGGATGATCTACGTCGACTCGGACCCCGGGCGCGGCACGACGTTCACCGTGCGCCTCCCCGCGGAGGGCACCGAGGAGGACGACCCGCGGCACCCCTGAACACGCTGCGGACGGCGGCACAGCCCCCCTTCGCCACCTTACCGGCTTGCGTGCGCGCTGGCACCTGCCGCAACGATTCGGGGGGAAGGTGACGCGCGGGATGCACGCGGGATTCTACCTCAGGCCGGAGCCGACGCTCGCGGAGCGGAGCGCAGGGGCGTGCGCGAGCGCCCTCGCATGGCTCGCCGTGCTCGCCGCGCTCGCCCTCGGGCGCGCCCAGCCCTTCGTCCCCGCCGTCCCCATCGACTTTCCCCCCATCGAAATCGTCGTCGAGATCCCGGAGCCAGAGCCGGAACCCGTCGCCGTCGCCCCCGGGGAGACCTGGGAGGAGGCCGTTGCCACGCACGCCGCCACGGGGGCCCTCGACGGGACGGACACGGCGTTGACTGTTTCCGCGCCGCCCGGCCCGGGGAACACGATCGAGTCCTGGCGCCCCTCGGCCCAGCAGGCGGGTGCGCTCGCGGAGCTGCGCCTGAAGCTCGCCGACGAGGCCGCCGCACTCGCGGCCCAGAAGCAGGAACTCGCGCGCGGCATCACCGACCGCGAGCTCAACCTCGCGGGGCGCGAGTTCATCCTCAACAGCGACGGAGGCACCCAGGGCGTCATACGCACGCTCGACGTCTCCGGGCACGACGAGGACGAGGTCATGCGCGTCCTGCGCACGCGCTACGGCATCACGGTCGAGACGCGGCACGTGACCCCGCAGGCGGGGCGCAACTTCCTGAACGCGGCGCGCACCGCCGAGGGGACCTTCACCACCGCGGCCGAGGCCGGCGTCTACGACGTCTTCATCCTCTCCGCCAAGGCGCGCTCCATGATGGCCTCCATGGAGGTTAAGGCCATGCAGGGGGAGGGGTACGACCCGACGGCGACGCGCGTGCGCGAGATCGAGTTCGGCATGGTCCGCGACGAGCGCACGGGGGAGCTCTCGCTCGCCGTCGTCAAGCTGCGGGCGGAGAGGATCCGCTAGGCCGCATGGACCCGGCGCCGCGCGCAACAGCGCCCCCGCGGCCGGGATTCGTCCACTCCCGCAGGTACGAGATCGACATCGGCGCCCACGTCTTCATCACCTCCAAGTTTCGGCGCTACCGCGAGGCCTGCGAGCGCGCCGGCCTCGTGGACCCGGGGGAGGTCCTCGAGGCGCCCCAACCGACGGACGCGGAGCTGCTCTCCGTACTCGAACCCGCCTACCTTTCCGACCTGAGGGGGCACCGCCACACGCCCCGGACGATGCGGAGCGAGCTGCCGATCTCGCGGGAGATCGTCGGGGGCTGCATCGCGTGCGCCGGGGGGTCCATCGCGGCCGTCCGGCTCGCCGCGGAGCGCGGCGCGTGCATCCACTTCGGCGGCGGGTTCCACCATGGCTTTGCGGACCACGCGGAGGGCTTCTGCTACGTGAACGACGCCGCGATCGCCGCCCGCGTCGCGGTCGAGCGCGGCTGGTGCCGGCGGATCGCCATCATCGACACCGACGTCCACCAGGGCAACGGCACCGCGCGCATCTTCCAGGGGGACGACCGCATCTTCACCTTCTCGATCCACCAGGAGAACCTCTACCCGACGAAGGAGCGCGGGGACCTGGACATAGGGCTGGACGACGATTGCGGGGATGCAGCGTACCTGCGCGAGTTGGAACGGGGATTGCGCATCGCCGTGGAGCAGTGGCGGCCCGACATGGCGATCTACCTTGCCGGGGTCGATCCGTACGAGCAGGACAGGCTTGGCTCCCTCGGCATCACCATGCGGGGGATGGAGGAGCGGGAACGGCTCGTCCTCGAGTCGCTGGCGTCGCGGGGCATCCCCTTCGCCACGATGACGGCTGGTGGATACGCGCGGGACCCGGAGGACACGGTGAGGCTGCATGCGCAGACGGCGCGCGTCGCGCTGGAGATGTACGACCGCCATCGCGCGCTCCTCGTGCCGCGAAACCACGGAGGCAACGGCCCCGCATGCCCCGCATACTGATCGTCGAGGACGACACCGCGTTCGCACGCCGAACCGCGAGGAACCTGGAGCTCGAGGGCTTCGAGACGGACGTGGCGCCCGGGGGCGAGGAGGGCCTGCGGCTGGCGCCGGGGTGCGATGCCGTCCTGTGCGACCTGCGCATGCCGGGGATCGACGGCCTCGAGTTCCTGCGCCGCGTGCGGTCCGGCGCGGAGCACGGGATCGACCCGGCCCTCCCGGTCGTGATCCTGACGAGCGTGGGCAGCGTCGAGGCAGCGGTCGAGGCGATGCGGGTGGGCGCGAGCGACTACCTGACGAAGGAGGCTGGGCGCGCGGAGATCGCGCTGCGCGTCCGGCGGGCGCTCGCCCAGCGCCAGCTCGCCGACGAGAACGAGCGCCTGCGCGAAAGGCTCGCGAAGAGCGACGATCCCTTCGAGCTGATCGGTGAATCGTCCGCGCTGGAGCGCATCCGGCGCGACATCCGCGAGGTGGGCCCGACAGCCGCCACCGTGCTGGTGACGGGTGAGACGGGCTCGGGGACGGAGGTCGTGGCGCGTTCGCTGCACGCGGCCTCGGGCAGGAAGGGCGAGTTCGTCGAGGA
>CAZUCD010000078.1:0-1137 GCA_964618855.1 uncultured Candidatus Sumerlaeota bacterium | reverse complement strand
CTGCAGAGCGAGCTGTTCGGCCACGAGCGCGGGGCGTTCACCGACGCGCGCGCCATGAAGCGCGGCAAGCTCGAGGTCGCCGACGGCGGGACCCTCTTCCTGGACGAGGTCGGCGAGCTGAGCCGCGAGACGCAGGCGAAGCTCCTGCGCGTCATCGAGACGCTGACCTTCACGCGTCTCGGCGGCACGCGGACCATCCGCGTGGACGTGCGCATCGTCGCCGCGACCAACCGCGACCTGATGGAGGAGATCCGGGCGGGGCGGTTCCGCGAGGACCTCTACTACAGGCTCAGCGTCTTCCCCGTCCATGTGCCGCCCCTGCGCGACAGGCCCGACGACGTGCTGCCGCTGGCCAGGCACTTCCTCGCGCGATTCGCCTCGCGGCACGGGCGCCCCGCGCCCGACCTCTCCGAGGACGCAGCGCGCGCCCTGCGCTCCTACCGCTTCCCCGGAAACGTGCGCGAGCTGCGCAACATCGCCGAGCGCATCGTCATACGCTCCCGAGGGGAGCGCGTGACCCCGGGGCTCCTCGGCGACTGCGGCATCATCGCGACCGAGCCCAATCGCGCCGCCGTTCACCTCCCCGCCGACGGCGTGAACATCGACGAGCTTGAGCGGCTCTATGTCGTCGAGGCCCTCGACCGCTCCGCCTGGAACCAGACCGAGGCCGCGAGGCTCCTAGGCATATCCGTGGACCGCATGAACAACCGTGTGAAGAAGTACGGCCTGGTGAACGACAAATGGCGCGTCAACAAGCCGGGCGAGTAGCCCTGCGCCCGGCCGTCGCCGTGCTGCTCCTGCTCGCGGCAACGAGCTCCCCCGGGGTCCCGGCGCAGGAGGTCCTGCGCGAGAGGACATCCGACAGCGTCGAGGTCGCGCCGGGCGTCCGCGTCGAACGCTCCGTCGAGGCGCGCCGCAATTCGACGCTCGCGGTCGAGTTGCTCTCCTTCAACCCGGCCACGTTTGGCGGCTCCCTTCAGGCGATCCGCAATCCAGACGGTTCGCCCGTGCTGATGGGCCGCGCGCTGGTTTCGGGGGATGCCATAGGGGTGTACGGCCTCCCCGCCGACGCGGCCACGGTCGTGCTCGCGGACGGGCGCCTTGCCAATTGGCCCGTGGAGGGCGCGGCCCTCAGGG
>CAZUCD010000077.1:0-16748 GCA_964618855.1 uncultured Candidatus Sumerlaeota bacterium | reverse complement strand
AGGAGTGACCACGCTCGACGGGGCAAGGCTTGGTGTCCGAGCGCGAGCCTGCGCGCAGTTCCGGTGCGCCGAGGGCCCAAGGTGCGTCCCCGGCGCGCGAATTCCCCCGGATTTGGGTTGCTCGCCGGGCTGACAGGAACGCGAAATAGCCCTGCACGAGGGCATCACGCGGGGGGCTCGTCCCACCGTGATCCCCGAGTGCCTCCCCCAGACAGCCGCGTCGCGCTGCCCCATGGGGCAGCGCGGGGTTCCCTTCGGACCCTACGTGGACTGGTGCGCACCCGATGCACAGGGGTGCCGAGAGTAACCCTATCCCTTGGAGTGAGGTGGCAGGACATGGTCCCCGACGTTAAGCAGATGCTCGAGATCCAGGAGATCGACAAGGAGCTCCTCGAGCTCAAGGCCCAGATCGGGCGCTACCCCATCGTCTGGGAGCAGACCAAGGCCAAGCTCTCCGCCGCCAAGAAGCGGCTCGACGACGCCAAGTCCGCCCACGAGACGCACCATCTCGACCGGCGCCGCATCGAAAAGTCCCTGCGCGAGCAGACCGACCTGCTGCGCAAGTACCAGGTCCAGACGAACATGGTGAAGTCCCAGAAGGAACTCACCGCGCTCTCGACGCAGATCGAGGGCATCCGCGCGCGCATCTCGCAGCTCGAGAAGGAGGGCCTGGACGAACTCGAGCGCGAGCCGCTGCTCCGCGAAGAGGTCGCCAAGGCCGAGGCCGCATGGGCCGAGGTCGAGTCCGAGGCCCGCAAGGAACGGTCGCGCATCAAGTCGCAGATGGCCGAGAAGAAGGCCGAGGTTGAGGCGCTCGACGCACGCCGCGCCGCACTCTTCGTCGGCCTGCCGGACAAGTCCCGCCAGCTCTACGAGCGCACCAACCGCCGCCACCCGGGCAGCGCCGTCGTCCCCGTCGTCCGTCGCGAGGAAAAGGCAGCGAAGAAAGGCACGCCCGAGGCGTACAAGTACAGTTGCGGGGGATGCAACTTCGAGGTCCTCCACCATGCGCGCGCCACCGTCCACAAGGGGGACACCATCCAGACGTGCGACTCCTGCGGACGGATCCTCAGCCACGACGAGGGCGCTATCCTCGTCGAGGCGGAGACCTGACAGGGGAGTCCGTGGTCGCGGGCGCCGGGCGCATCGCTTCAGGGACCGGGTCTCCCGTGCCCCCCACTCCACGCACGAGACACAAGCCCGACATGCACTTTCGCATCCCAAGAGCCATCCTCGTGGCCATGCTGGCGGCGTCACTCGCCGGATGCACCACGCTGTCGGTGAAGTCGAATCCGCCCGGGGCCCGCGTCCTCTGGTCCCCCGATGGGAATGAACCCTTCCGTGATTGGCCGCCGAGGGCGTTCGACGCGCAATCCAAGGACAAGCCACGCTCCACCCCCATGAGCCACTGGGGGCGGTACGGGGACGCCATCTTCGTCACGGTCGAAAAGGACGGCTACCGCCGGCCCCTCCCGCAGGTGGTCCAGCTCTACACCTTCAAGCGCAACCGCCTCTCCTTTGACCTGGAGGAGCTCGCGGGATCGGTGGCCGAGCGCGAGACCGCGGCCGGACGCGTCCTGTGGAAGGGAAAGTGGGTCGACCCCGCGGAGCATGGGCTCGCCGTCCACAACGGCGAAGTCATGCCGGCCGCCGAAGCCGAGCGCCGTGAAATGGCAGGCAAGGGCATGGTCTCCTATGACGGCAAGTGGGTCACGCCGGAGGAGCGCGCACGCCTCTACGCGCAGCGAATGACCGCCGCCGGCAAAGTCGAATCCAAGGGAAGGTTCGTCTCACCCGAAACCGCACGCACCGAGGCCGAACTCGACGCCCAGGTCGCCGCCATAGAGGAATCCGGCGCTTTCCTGGACCTGCCCCTCCCCAAGAACCTCGGACGCGTTGATTCCGGGCTCGCCCAGATTCAGGTGCTCAACAATTCGAGCACCCCCGCCACCGTGATCTTCAGTGGGCCAACCTCGTGGAAGCTCGACCTCGACGCCTACCAGTCCTGGGGGATCGGGCCGGGAGAGGCGCTGCAACTCATGGAGGGACTGTACGCCGTGGCGGTGATTCCGAAATCCGGGGGGCAGGAGGCTCCTGCATCCTCGGCGACGCGCGCCCGTGACGCCGCCGCAGTGGGGCCCGTCGCACAGCTCGGCAGCGCACGCCTCGCCGCGGGATTCAACTACTCATACTCCATCACGGGAGGCTCCGCCCTGACGCCGGAGTCGCTCTCCTCGTACGAGCTCCCCAAGGTCACGCTCCCGGTCGGGAAGACGGACATCGCGGTTCCGAACATCGACGAGATCAAGGCGGAGACCTCCGCGCCCCCGCCGCCCAATGCCTCAGGGCGCGCGCCAACCGGCGGCCAGCAGGGAGGCCGTCCACCCGGCAGCCGCCCGCCGGGACAGGGTGGCCAGGGAGGTCGCCCCGGCGGCGGGCAGGGCGGCGGACGTCCCCGCGGCCCGAACTAGTGGTCCGTTCGGCCAGTTTTCGGATGTCGATCGGTGGATTCTGGGTCCCGGCGATCGGAGGCGGGGGAGAGATGGCGCGCCGCCCCAAGAAAGTTCGATTCCACCAAGTGTAGGGCGCCGGGACGATGCGTTACCGGGCTTGCGGGCTTCAGGCTTCCGGTCCTTTCCGAAGCCTGGAACCAATCCCCAGGACCCGGGTCACAGGACATCCTCCCCGAAACCCGTAACGTGAAACCCGAAACCATGGACCAGCCCCTCCAACCTCCCTCATGACCTCGCCAAACCCAGGCCCTCCACGCTGGCGCATACCGCTGACCCGCACCACGCTCGGAGAGGAGGAAGCGGAGGCCGCGGCCCGTGTCGTGCGCGGCAAGTGGCTCTCCATGGGGGAGGAAGTCGCCGCCTTCGAGCGCGAGTTCGCATCGGCGCTCGGGATCAGGCATGCCGTGGCGCTCTCGAACGGCACGGCCGCGCTGCGGGTCGCGTACGAGGCCGCAGGGCTCCGCAAGGGGGACGCCATCGCAATCCCCGCGCTCACATTCGTCGCGGCGTTGAACGTCGCGCTCAGGCTCGGGCTCAAGCCCGTCCTCGTGGACGTGCACAGCGAAGGCGACCTGACATCGGGCGTGGGGGAACTGGAGGCGGCCCTCCGCCGCGAACCGCACATCCGCGCCTTCGTCTCGATGCCCTATGGGGGCTGGGCGCCGGACATGGCCGCGCTGGCGCAGTTCTGCGCGGACCGGAACATCGTCCTCGTGGAGGACGCGTGCCACGGGCTCCTCGGCCGCAGCGCCGGACGCATGGTCGGAACCTTTGGACGAGTCGGAACTTTTTCGTTCTTCCCGAACAAGAACATGACGACGGGGGAGGGCGGGATGGCCGTCGCGGAGGACGACCGTGTCGCGACGAAGATGCGCCTGCTCCGCAGCCATGGCATGACGACGATGACCTGGGATCGGGAGCGCGGCCATGCGGCGGGCTACGACGTCGAGCTTGCCGGGGACAACCTGCGCATGGACGAGGTACGGGCCGCCATCGGACGGGTCCAACTGGGCAGGCTTGAGGATGCCAATCGGCGCCGTCGCGAGGTGGCGGCCTCCATCGTCGCCGCGCTCCGCGGCAGAATTTCGCAGCGCCTGTCCTTCCCGTTCCACGATGAACCAGCGCGCCCGGCGGGGGACCTCCCGGTGGCGCACCTCCTCGTGGCGCTCCTGCCCGAGGCGCTTTCGCGCGACGCCTTTCGGGCCGCCCTCGCGGACCGGGGCGTCCAGACCAGCGTCCACTATCCGCCGCTGGATTCATTCTCGCACTCGCGCCAGCTCTTCGACCGGTCGCGTGGCGACCTCGCCGTGACCCGCCGCATCGAGCGCAGGCTCGTCACCCTGCCCCTCGCGCCCGACTTTACGGCGGAGGAGGTCGACTACATCGCGGGAAGCGTTTCGTCCGCCCTGAACGAGATCACGGCGTAGGAGTCGGAGATGAAGACGAGGCGCCCCGGATTGCTGGCCGGATCGAACTCGGCGCACTTGACGACCGCGTAGTCCGGCATCGGCGCCATCACCCAGCCGGCGCGCGGGGCGAAGCGCGTCTTCCTCATCGGGCGCCAGTCCAGCGCCAGCGTCGAAGGCTCGTTCATCTGGAACTGGTAGCGCCGCATCCACTCAGCCAGGTCCTCGCCCCGGTGGGGGAAGTTCTTGATGTCGAGGACGATGGCGCGTTCCTCGATCAGCCGGAAGCGGTCGAGGTCCGGCGGTATGGCAAAGAGCGCGTGCGGGGAAGTGTTGGCGCGGATCCAGCCGGCGAGTTCGCGCCGGGCCGCCGGCATCGGATCATAGGAGACGAGCCAATGGTTGCCGTGCCGCGTGTTCGCGAATTCGCGCGCCGCGGGGCTCCACTGGAGCGCAGCGATCCCCACCAGCGAAAGCGCGCACCCAATCCACGCGGCGCCGTGCAGCCACCGGCGCTCCGGCACAGGATCGCCTTCCGTGCCGCACGCGGGGCGCGGATCCATCGCGAGCCCCGCCAGCGCCGCCGGCACGGGGGAGGTGCGGAAGAACCAGGCCGCCCCGGACCACACTCCCGCGCCCAGCAACCTCTTCCAGTCGGTGCGGTCCAGGCCACGTTCCAGCAGAACGCCTCCACAGGCCGCCAGCACGACGTAGAACAGCGACATCTGGCGGAACGGCTGGAAGAACGCGATCACCGGAGTGACGAGCGCCTTTCCCGCAATCCAGAACGCGACACAGGAAACCGCCACCACCCCGGAGAGGACGGCCAGGGTCAGCGCACGCACGCGCATTGCGATCACCGCCGCCGCCGCGAAGGCCAGCGCGCCCTGCGCCATGTGCGCTCGCGGCCACGTCCACGGCATGTGATGGTGTGGATGACGCCACTGGAGCAGCGCGATCGTCTCCCTCGGTCCCAGCGCCCCCGCCCCGGGCAGCAGGAAACCCGCCGCCGCGGGAATCAGCGCCCCCGCGCCGCAAATGCCCGCCATCCCGCAGAAGACGACCATCTCCCGCAGTGGCCGCCGCCTCGCCAATGCCGCCAGGCCGATGGCTCCCGCCACTGGAAGCGCCACGAAAAGGTGCCCAAGGATGGCAAGGCCCACGCCGAGACCCGCGAGTCCGGCGCCCCGCCGCCGATCCTCCGCGCTCGAGCGGTCGAGCCACTCGACTCCGAGGGCGAGCGACCACACCGCCAGCGCCATCCCCAGGTGGGCAGCCTCCCAACTCCCGCTGTGCAGGTAGTGCCCGCCGATGTCCAGGCGCGGCTCCCGTATGACGAACAGCATCGCCAAAAGCGCAGCAACGGGGCCGGACCGGGGTGCGAGCGCGAGGACGAACCTCGCCACGCCCGTCATCAGCAGGATGCGCGTCGCGATCTGGAACAGGAGCAATGCGGCTGGCGCGCTCATCACGCGCATCAGCACCGCGAGCAGGCCCGTCGACAGAGGATGGGGCACCGCTGTCCCCAGCATCCAATCCCCCGCGAGGAACGACGGGTCATTCAATCGACGGGCGAAGGCCACCACGATCTCATGGTTGCCCACGCCGAAGCGGTGCCCCTGGCAAAGGATCGCGACCGGCGCCATCGCCAGGCCTAGCGCCAACAGGGAGCGTTCCCTCGACATGTGAACCTTGAAGCGCCCCGCACCCCCGCGCGTAAATCGGGAATCGGGGTTCGTGGTTTGTCTGGCGACAACTCGACCATCTGCCTTCCCGACCTTTCACCTCTCGACTTGTGACTTTCAACTTTCGACTTTCAACTTTCGACTTTCGACTTTCTACCCTCCCCCCTCCGGTGCATGACATTCCATCACCCATGCGAACCACACAGCTCCCGGCCCTCGCCTTGGCGTTAGCCCTAACCCCCGCGTTGCCCTTGCGCGCGGAGGCGCCGCCATGGACGCCGCTCTCGCTCGGGGCCTGCGGAGTCGACCGGTTCGCCGACGATCACCCGGAGGCCGATGGGCGCGGCGTCGTGATCGCCGTGCTCGACACCGGGGTCGAGATGAACGCCCCAGGCCTGCGCGAGACGCCCGACGGCGAGGTCAAGGTGGTCGATGCGCGTGACTTCTCCGGTGAGGGAGACCTCCGCCTTTCGCGCGCGGAACCCGGCCCGAGGAAGGGCACAGTCGTGATTCGCGGCTCGAAGGGCGTCGCCATCACGGTGGCACTTCCCACCGGCGAGGGTTTCGCGCCGGCGTCCGTGCTTCTCGGCGCGGTGCTCGACGAGTCGGCATTCCAGGACAGCGATGCGGGCGACTTCGATGGCGACGGGCGCCGCGAGTCTCAGTTCCCGATCCTGGTCTTCGCCACGGAGCAGGATGGCGAGCGGCGGTACGCGGCGATCTTCGACTCCGACGGCGATGGATCGCTGGAGGGCGAGCCCGTGCTGTTCGACTATGGCGTGCGGCAGGACCACATCCGGATGCGGCGCGCCGGCGCGCGCGATGGGGGCGTCACCTCCCTGGCCGTCAACATCATCCCGGAGGAGCGCAGGATCTCCCTGCACTTCGACAGCGGAGCGCACGGCACGCACGTGGCTGGCATCGCCGCGGGCCACGAACTCGGCGGGGAGCCCGGCTTCAACGGCGTCGCCCCGGGCGCGAAGGTCATCAGCCTGAAGATCGGCAACGGGCGCGGTTGGCGCTCGCCAACATCCTCGGGTTCCATGGTCCGCGCCTTCGAGTATGCCGCGGAGTACGCCCGAACCCACGACGTCCCCGTGATCATCAACGTGAGCTATGGCCTCAACGCGGAGAAGGAGGGCGACTCCTCGATAGACCGCGCTGTGGAGCAGATTCTTCGCGACAACCCGCGGCTGGTCGCCTGCATCTCCGCGGGCAACGAAGGCCCCGGCCTCTCGACCGTCGGGACGCCGGCGGCCGCGCCCAGCGCACTCGCCATTGGTGCCGTGCTGCCGCGGGAGACCATGCGCGACACGCGCGGGACGAAGCTCCCGCACGTGGCCATGGCTACCTTTTCCAGCCGTGGGGGAGAGGTCCCCAAGCCTGACATCGTGACCCCCGGCGTCGCGGCGTCCTCCGTCCCGGCCTGGGTGAAGGGTAACGACCTCTACTTCGGCACGTCGATGGCCGCCCCGTATGCCTCGGGCCTCTGCGCCCGGCTGGCGAGCCTGGCGCTCGGTGAGGAGGGCGAGGCGCCGACGCGCGACACGATCAGGCGCGCGCTTGTGACCTCCGCGGCCCTGCCCGAGGGCACGACCCCGCTCGATGCGGGAGCGGGCCTGCCGGACCTGCCGAAGGCGGGCGCAGCCCTCGCCGCGCTCCTCCCGCGCCAGCGCGAGGATGACCCCTCCGCAATCGACGTGGCCACGCCCTCCCCCATGGGCGCGGGAAGCTTTCCCGCTGCCTTTGTTCGCGGAATCGCGCCGCCCTCCGAACCGCAGAAGTTCACGCTGACGGCCAAGTTCCCCTCGGACACGCCGCGCGAGGTCACCGACGGGTTTCACCGGCGGTACTTCGTCGCGTCGCGCTCCCCATGGATCAAGCCCGTGCAGGAGAGCATCTACCTGCGCGCCGGCCAGTCCGCGACCGTCACGCTCGAGTATGACGCCGGGGCCATCTCGCAACCCGGCTTGCACGTCGGCGACGTCGAGCTGCGCGAGGAGGGCACCCCGGGGGATGTCGCGCCGGAGGCCACCCTGCGCACGTCGGTCGTGATTGCCGACCGTTTCGACCCCGCATTCGAGGTGCGGTGGCCGGCCCGCCGCGCGGAGGACTCCATGCGCCCGTCGCGGCATTTCCTCTATGTTCCACCTTGGGCGCCCTCCGTGTCGTTTGCGTTGGAGGCGCCATCGCCGCGTGCGTACTCTGTCCACGTGCCGAGCCTCTTCGCCCACGATGGCCGCGCGATTTCCGCCCGGGGGCTCTCCCTGCCGAAGGAGTCCACCGCCATCAGGGCCGAGTGGACCTGGAGTTCCGGCATCGAGCCCGGCGTGGTCGAGCTGCCCGTGATGGAGCGCACCGGGGATCAGTCCGGCGAGTACACCCTGACGGCTCGGCTGGGCGCGGTGGCGCTCACGCCCGCCTCGGCCACGGCCGCGCGGGCGCCGCAGAAGGGGGCCTCCTTCGCATTCCGCGCCACGAACATGTCGGAGCGCCCGATCACCGCGCGCGCGTCCGCGAGGCTGGACTCGATCCGCCTCGTGGAGGAGGCCGAGTTCGGTGGCGAGGACGGCGGCGACACATGGACCCACATGGCGGGCGTCGGCCCCGAGACGCGCGCCGTTCGCGTCCGCGTCGTCTTTCCCGAGGACGCCTACGCCAGCTTCACGGACGTGGCCCTCGAGATCGAGGACGGCCGGGGCAAGCGCCTCGCCGGTAGCGCCATGGGAACGCGCGAGGAGGAGTTCGAGGCCACGCTCCCGCCGGGCGCGGACCAGATCCTCGTTCGCGTGGCGCCGGCCTATGCGGATGAGTGGTCCCACCCGGCCGCGACCGCGACGGTGACCATCGACCGCATCCTGCGCAATCCCCTCGAGGGCAAGGTGCAGTCGGGCGATTCGGAGTCGATCCTCCTCTACCCGGGCGCATCCGTCGGGGTGACGGCCAAGTTTGGGGGCGAGGCTCCCGACTTCGCCTCGCGCGCCAAACTTGCCGGCAAGTTGGTGCTGACGAACGACGACGGGGGCGCGCCGATCATCGAGGCCCCGCTCGAATCCGGCAGGCCCCGGGACTAGGGACCGCAGGGGCGGGTGCCGGGCCGCGGCCCTCCTTGCACGTCCCCTTGCACTTTTCCCCGCGGAGGCGGCTGATTGGGGACGGTCGACGGGGGTCGATCACTCGCCATGGCAGACTCCGAGGAAAACGCCAAGAACCCACCGTCCGGGGCGGACACCACGGCCGAACCGCCGTTTTCGGACGTCGATTCGTCCGAGCAGCGCCGCGCGCTCGGGAGGGCCGAGCCACCGCCCACCCAGGCCGAGATGGCCACCGTGTGGCACGTGACCTTCGACGACACTCCGGGGGGATCGCTCAAGCCCTCCGTCCCGAAGGAGGAGTGGGCGCCGGAACCCTCCACGTACTCGCTCCAGAGCCTCATCGCGAAGGGCGGCTTCGGCGAAGTCTGGGAGGCGACGCAGCTCACGCTACGCCGACGCATCGCCGTCAAACGCATCCGCACAGACCTGTGCGACTCGGGGGAGGAGGACGCGTCCTTCCGGGCGCACGAGATCGCCTTCCGCCAGGAGGCGATGACCACCGCCGCGCTGGAGCATCCCAACATCCCCCCCGTGCACGACCTCGGACTGGACGAGGATGGCCGCCCCCTGCTCGCGATGAAGCTGGTGCGCGGCAAGCCGTGGGATGCGCTCATCACCCAGGACTTCGTGACGCTGGGCATCCCCGAGTTCCTCTCGAAGCACATCCCCATCCTCATCGGCGTCGGGCAGGCGGTCGCGTTCGCGCACTCGCGCGGAATCGTGCACCGCGACATCAAGCCAGCCCAGGTGATGGTGGGGGAGTTCGGCGAGGTCGTGCTGATGGACTGGGGCCTCGCCGTGGTGTGGAACCACGACCGCCTCGAGAGGGAAATCCCCGGGGCGCCGCGCAACCTCGCACCCTCGCTCCGCCGCGCCACGAACCCCGCGGGGACGCCAGCGTTCATGGCACCGGAGCAGACCGAGCGCACCGCGGAGCGCATCGGCCCTTGGACCGACGTGTTCCTTCTCGGGGGCACCCTGTACTACATCCTCACAGGGTACTTCCCCCATCCGGGCCGGACGAGCGAGCAGCTCATCTTCCAGGCGGCGCTGTGCGAGATCCGCAGGCCGGAGGACCGGGCGCGCGACCGTGAGATCCCCGCGGAGCTCTCCGCGCTCGCGATGGACGCCCTGCAGCGCGAACCGCGGAACCGCGTCGGCTCCGCCGCCGAGTTCATCCAGAGGCTCCAGGACTACCTTACCGGCGCCACCCGGCGGCGCGAATCCGTCGCAATCACCGACGCCGTCGCGCGCAAGCTCGAGGAGGCCGTCGAGGGCTACAAGGAGTGGGGCGACCTCCTCGTGATGCTCGGCAATGCGCGCACCCTCTGGCCGGAGAACCCCGCGCAGTTCGAGCTGCGCGCGAAGGTCTTCGCCGTGTCCGCCCAGACCGCGCTCTCGCACGGCGACCTTATCCTCGCCCGCGTGCAGGCGGAGCGCATCCCGGACTCGCCCGTCCGCGTGGACCTGCTTCGCAGGATCGGCGAGGCGGAGGAGGAAAAGCGCCGCCAGGCGCGCGCCCTCGACGAGGCCTCCCAGCGCCTCCGAGAGCACCACGCACGCGCCGAGGACCTACTCAACTACATGATGAACGACCTGACGGACAAGCTCCGCATGATCGGGCGCGTCGAGGTCCTGGACACGGTCGTCGAGCGCGCGCTGGCGTACTTCAACGCACTCCCCGCGGGCGAGATGTCCAACGACATGCTCGTGCGCCGCTCCATCGGGCTCCGCCAGGTCGGCGAGGTCCGCATGGACCAGGGGGACACTGCGGGGGCCGAGGCCGCGATCCGAGAGGCGCTCTCCATCGTCGAGGGCATCGCATCCCTCTATCCCGACAACCGCGACTGGCAATTCGAGTTCGCGGAGTGCCGCGCGGCGATGGGGCGCATCCTGCGCGCGAAGGGTCAGCTCGAGGAGGCGGGCCGGACCTTCCTCGCCCAGGAGGCGCTGCTGGAGCCGCTGCTCCGCGCGCGGCCCGCTGACCCGCGCATCAAGGAGGCGGTCGCCAAGTGCAACGACTCGCTTGCGGACGTCCTCGCCGTCGGAGGGCGTCTGGACGAGGCGCTCGACCGCAACCGGCGCTACCGGGAGCTCGCCTCGGAACTGGTCGCCCGCGACCCGGCAAGCTACCCATGGCAGCGCGCCCTCGCCGAGGCCCACGGCAACTACGGCTGGATCCTGCGCGCGAGGGGGCGCCTCGACGAGTCGCTCGACCAGTACCGCATCGCGCTGGAGATCACCGCGCGCATCTACGCCGCCAACCCCTCCAACATGCAGGCTTTCGGCAACCTCGCCTTCATGCACAACAAGCTCGGCTGGGTGCTCGAGTCGAAGGGCGAGCTAGCCGCGGCCATCGAGGAGTTCCTCCGCTCGCTCGACATCATGCAGCAACTCGTCCGCCGCGACCCCTCGAACATGAGGTGGAGGCGGCTGCTCGCCGTGACGCACTGCCGCGCCGCGCGCGCCATGGAGGCCAAGGGCGACCTGGCCGATGCCCGCAGGGAATACGACGCCGCGATCGCCACCATCGAGCCCATGGAGCGTGCAGACCGCGAGGACGTGTGGAACCGCGAGTGGTTCTCCCGCGCCCTCGTCGGCCTCGGGCGCGTCGAGGAACGCGCAGGCCGCACCGAGAACGCCCGCGCCCTGTGGTCCCGCGCCGTCGAGGCAACGCGCGTCAACGTCCGCAACTACGAGAGCGCGGAACTGCGCCACCTGTCGACCTTTGCCCAGGCGCTCCTGCACCTCGGACGGTTGAACGAGGCGCGCCCCATCGTCTCCCACCTCCAGCGCAAGGACTTCAGGGACGAGGACTTCGAGACGGCGATCCGGCTGATGCGCGAGGAATAGCGCCGCGCCCGGTCACCTCACCACGGATCGTACCCCTACGGCATCTCGTCCTTGCAGTCGAGGTATCGCACCTCGAACCAGTCCACGCCGAGGTTCGCGTCGCCTGTGTCCTCCGCGATGACGAACAGTGCGAGGGCGGAACCTGGGCCCTCCGAGATGAGTGCCCGCCCACCCTTGGCGCCGTCGGTGCCGACGGTGATCCACTCGGCGTCGTTCTTCGGCGCCGTCGCCGTGTCGAACACCACCCACGCGTCGAGGCCCATGTGCGCCTCCAGCGCGGCCTTGCCGTCCCACGCCGCAAGCCTCGCCTGGATTCCGTCGAGTTCGCCCGCCGCGCCGTTCCAGACCATCACGCGCACCCGCCCCCTGCCATCGCCGATCCCGCCGAGCCGCAGCATCACGCTCGCGTCGTAGGAGCCGAACTTCGACGCCGCAACGGGACGGCAAAGTGCGGCAAAGCCCGCGGGGACGGCGAACCCTTGGTACCCGGCCTTCAGCGCAGGATCACGAAGCCAGTCCGCCCTTGGTCCCAGAGCCTCGAGTGCCATCGCCCGGTGGTACGCCTCTTCCGACTCGTAGAACTCGACCCGGCTGCGCCCTTGGTCGACGAACCTGACTGCCCGGTGCATCCGCAGGGTGGGCATGCTGCTGGGATTCGCGATCGCCGTCCACGTCGGATTCAAACCCCGGAAGAAGCTGGCGTCCACGGCCTCGCGGAACGCGCATCCATCGACGGCGATGCTTGCGCCGGGTGAGGGAAGTCCCGTGCCGTCGCGCCACACGGTGGCCGGGAGCTCGCCAGGCTTCAGCCCTGTCAACTCCTGCACCCACCTCCAGTTCTCGCGCGGGACGGGTATGGAATGTCGGCTCGAACCAGTTTCGGCAACCTCGCAAAGAAATGCGGAACACGCGATCACGGTGGCAGACAATGTCCCCGAACCATCGGGCAACCACTCCAGGTCGATTGACTTCTGCTTCCAATCAACAAAGCCGGACAGACCAGACGGGGCGGGGAGCGCGTCCACCTTCGGCCAGTCGCCCGCGAGTACGTAGGGTCCGCCCAGCCGAAAGGCGTGACGTCCCCGGATCTCGGGCAGGCCGTTCGAGTCTCTCCTCCACGTGAAGGCTTCGGCGGGTCCCGTCGGGACCTGATTCGGTGCAAGTGGGTTTGCCGTCCGGAGCGCCCCCAGCAGTGTTGCACTCGTCCATTCATCCGAACTGAATGTGTTCAGAACGATTGGGCGGTGGGATTCGACCCCGATCTCCGCGAGCGCTCGAGTTTGCACGCTTTGCTGGCGCGCGAAGGAGTCTGGTATCTCGGGTGGCGAAGCGTGCAGCCCACAGGCATGGATGGCGACCGCTGCTGTGAGGCATCTCGTCTTGATGTTCACGACAGACCTCCACATGGGATTCCGTTGCCCTTTACCTGCCATGGGGGGGCGTTGGCGGAGGGATAGAGATAGCAATCGGTCTCGCAATCCTCCCCCGTTTGGAAATTGGTTTCCCAAATCGTGTACTGAAAAAACGTTCCGCTGGGATGCTGAATGGGATTCGGGTCCCGGACAGCATGCATCACGCGTCCATTTCCCGAGGCCATCCGAAGGTGCCCACTCGCATTTATCGCGCACCATGACATGCATAGTCTCGGTCACGGATTCGCTCCCTGCGTTGGCGCAACCGCTACATTCTGCCGACGTGACGGAGATGGTTGTTGTTGAGATCGGCGAGGACGTGTCCACAAAGAACTGTCGCCCGCTGGGGTCAGACTTGTCCAGCACTCCTGGTCCGTTCCATTGAATCGAGGAGGGCACGGACTTGCGAGAGTACTCGCGTGGATTCAACGGATTGATGCGGAGGTCCATAGCGTCTCCACCCTCAGCAGAGAGCGCGACGCTCTCACACTGACAGAACATCCGATGCGATCCGCTCGACACGACGCCTCGACAAATCAAGCTCACCGGCGTTTTCACCCCCCAAGGGGCACCGGGGGAATCCAGAGTGGGAAGGGATCGTAGGTGGCAAGCTTGTCCCACCCCTCGGGGCAGCACGGCGTTTCGGAAGCCTTCGCCGCACGGGCGGCGAAGGTAGCTTCGGTCGTCAAGGCGAGGAGCAGGAGACCCTGACACCAGACTCCGGTCGCTGGTGATGACGCGTCCGCCGGGGCTGTTGAGTTCACCGCATCGTTGTGATTGGTGCCCCGCCCATGCAAGCACGAAATCGATCCGTTTGCCCGTGGAATCCGGCCTCCTCGCCGGAGATCGTGGCCCCACACTGCCTCCTGCCTGAAGTCGGGGTGCCTCCTCCCGGAGCGGATTCATCATGGCGCCGGCATGCGCACGTCAAATCCTGCTGACTCGCGGGCCGGGGGGCGGGCCTACTTGCACAAATCCGCGCCGGAATCCGGCGCTCTGCAGGATGGCAGGATGATCCGTCGCATCACCGCCCTTGTGGCGCTCCTCTTCGCATCACTCGCCGCAGGCGCGCGGGCCCAGCTCGTCCCCGCATACCAGGTGTCTCATTTCCAGTCGACGTACTCCGAGATCGGGGGCGGGACGCTGCATGCCCTCCACCCCGCGGATGACGTCGTGTTCTCCAACGTGCCGATCGGGTTTCCATTCACCTTCGACGGCAACGTGTACAACGAGGTCTCGATCTCCACGAACGGGTGGATCCGCTTCGGTGGCGCGGCCTCGACGAACGACTACAATCCGCTTTCAAGCTCGAGCTCGCTGACTTCGAATTCGTTTTCCGCGATGGGCAGGAACCTGAACGCCCGCATCGCATCCCCGACGGGGAGCATCCGCTCCGAGGTGCTCGGGGACATCGGCTCGCGGTTCTTCATCATCCAGTTCAAGGACTACCAGGCGACGGGGCTCGGGAGCGCGGGGCGGCTGAACTTCCAGATCGTGCTGGCGGAGGGATTCAACGCCCTCGGCGTGATCTTCGGTCCGTGCGTCGCGGCATCCTCGACCGGCACCTGCCAGATCGGGCTGAAGGGAAACTCGACCACGAGCGTGCGCTCGGCGGCGGTGACCGGATCTTGGACCTCGCCGGTCTTCGGCACGGATCCTTCGGCCACCTGCCTGCTGGGCAACTCCGCGGCGGGGCTCCCGCCGAGCGGCTACGTCTACCTCTTCACCGCGCCCGTCACGCCGGTGTTCAGCGTGGGCTCGGCAACCGTCGCGGAGGGGAACTCCGGGACCACGGTCCTGAACGTCCCCGTGACCATCGTCGGTCCGCAAAGCAACGCCATGTCGATCCAGTACTCGACGGTGGATGGAACGGCGCGGGCAGCGGCGGGCGACTTCACGCCAGCGGCGAACGCCACGCTCAGCATCCCGGCCAATGCCGTGTCCGCAGTGATCCCGATCAGCGTCACGGGCGAGGTGTTTCCGGAGTTCGACGAGGACTTCACCGTCACGATATCGAATCCATCCGCCGGCTCCATCGGGGGTGCCGCCTCGATTCAGACAATCCTCGACGATGACCGCATCTGCAGCGCCGACGAGACCTTTGCGGGAACCTCCGGCACGACCCCGCCTGCGGGGTGGCAGAACGTGGACCTCAACGGCGGCTCGACCGACCTATGGCAGTTCACGACGCCGACAAGCTGCGCCCCGGGAAAGGTGCGCGTCTTCCAGTCCCCCATCGAGCTCCCGTTTGCCATCTACGACAGCGACGCGTGCGGCGTTTCGCCCGCCGACGAGGAGACCGCGCTGGTCACGCCGAGCTTCCCCGTCGGGGACATCATCACCGCATCGCTCGAGTGGGACGAGATCTACAAGGGTTTCGCGGGCATGGAGGCGGCGGTGGAGGTGAGCACCGACGGCGGCGGGAACTGGACGACGCTGCTGCTCCAGACCAGCACCAACTCGGGCAACCCCGACACGGGATTCCCCGCATCGCGTTCCATTCAGGTCGCCGACATCATCCGCAATCAGCCCGACGTGCGTTTCCGGTTCCGGTTCAAGGGGGACTTCGGGTTCTGGTGGATTGTGGACAACGTGCGCATTTGCCAGGGCGTTCTTCCGGCGGGCACCAGCCTGATCTCCATCGGGCCCGGCAGCGGCGCGGAGGGAAACGCGTTCCAGACGAACCTGGTCTCGATCCCCGTGACTCTGACCCCGGCGAATCCGTCCACTGTGACGGTGGCGTACGACCTGCTTGATGGCACAGCACAGCTCGGGACGCACTTCAACGGCCCCGCGAGCGGTTCCGTCCAGATCATCCCCCCCGCGACGACGGCGAACATCCTCGTCGGGACGATTGGCAACGACGCGCGCGAGGTTTCCCGCCAGTTCTCCGTGCGTCTGCGCACCCCGGTAACCGGCTCGGCGTTCATCGCGGGGTCGGGCGAGGCGACAGCGACCATCCTGAACGATGATCCGCTGCCTCCCGGATTCGCGTTCGGGGTCGACAACTCCTTCCCCGGCACGGGCGATCCGCTGAACACGATCTTCGAGTTCGACCCCAACTCGACCTCCTCGACCATCAAGCGCTGGTTCCCGCCTCAATCGGGCCAGTACGCCGGCGGCGACTTCGTGGGGCACGACTTCACGCGATTCTACGCGATCTCACCGCAGGGTTCGCCAAAGCTCGTGGTGATCGACACGCTGACGCTCCAGGAGACGACGGTCGGGCCGCTTGCACTCGACGCGAATGAGGCCTTCCGCGGCCTCGCGTTCGACCGCACCTCGGGCAGCCTGTGGGCACTCTCCACACGGGAGCCCGCCGTCCCCGGCAGCCAGGCGACGCTCTACCGCATCAACCACCTGAACGGGCAGACGCTTTCGAAGGTGGATTTCGCGCAGACCACCGCGGGGCTCTACCGAGGATTGTTCGTCCGCGAGGACGGGTTCTTCTTCACGGTGGAGACGAACTCGGACCGCCTGATCCGGTTGAGGCGCCAGACGGGCGAGGCCATTCCGGTCAACTTCGCGCTGACCGTGGACCTGCAGGACGCCTCGCTGGACGGGGACTTCGACGACAGTTCGAGCCTGCTCTATCTGGTCGCGCGGGACAATGTCGCGCCGTTCCGCAACAAGTTGTACTTCGTGGACAGCTCACACGGCACGGCGACGTTCATGCAGACGCTTTCGGTGGCCCCGTACAACCTCGGGGGGACGACAGCATTCGGCATCGCGCGCGAGTTCAGCCCCGGCGTGACCGCCGCGCGGAACTGGGCGCTTTACGAGT
>CAZUCD010000076.1:0-17031 GCA_964618855.1 uncultured Candidatus Sumerlaeota bacterium | reverse complement strand
CTTCAAGGTCACGGGGTCGCGCAAGGGCATCACGGCCCTCCAGATGGACATCAAGATCGAGGGCATGACGCACGAAGTGATGCGCAAGGCGCTGGAGCAGGCGCGCGCCGGGCGCGAGCACATCCTGGGCAAGATGGAGGCGGCGCTCCCCGAGGTCCGCGCCGAGCTCAAGCCCCAGACCCCGCGCATCACGATCCTCAAGATCCCCACGGAGAAGATCCGCGAGGTCATCGGCTCCGGTGGCAAGATCATCCGCGAGATCGTCGAAACCTCAGGCGCGCAGGTGGACATCGAGGACGACGGCTCCGTCTACATCCTGTCCTCCGAGAAGTCCAAGGCCGACGCCGCCATCGCGATGATCCGCAACATCGTCGAGGACCTGGAGGAAGGGAGCATCGTCACGGGCACGGTGGTCCGGACGATCGAGTCGGGCGCGATCGTTCAGCTCGGCCCCGGCAAGGACGGGATGATCCACATCAGCGAACTGGAGTACCGGCGCGTCAACCAGGTGACGGACGTCCTGAAGGAGGGCGACGTCGTGACGGTCAAGGTGGTCGAGGTGGACAAGGCGCGCGGCCGCGTGAGGCTCTCGCGCAAGGCGCTGCTGCCGGTGCCGGAGGGCCACGTCGAGCGCGAGCGCGAGCCCCGCGGAGACCGCGGAGACCGCCACGACCGCGGGCCGCGTCACGGCGGCGACCGCCCGCACCGGCGCGAGCACGCCGAGGCTGGCGCCTCTGAGGAAGGGCACGACGGCGGCCACTCCCGCCGCCCGCGTCCGCCCCGCCCGCCGCGCGGCAACGAGTAAATCCGCGCAATCTCGCAATCCATGCTCACCCACCGGGCGCCCCAAGAACTTCGCGGGGCGCCCGGCCTCTTTGGGGCGGGGTGCATGCGCGAGATGCCGGCGCGGCACCGGCGTCAGTTTTGAGGGGGCGGTTCCTGCGCGACCAGAATCGACTTCGCCGCATCGAGCAGGGCTTGGGGATCGACGCGCTTCCTGTAGTCGGGATCGGAGTGCGCGAAGCGGACGGTTCCGGCTTGGTCGACAAGGAAGGCGGCGGGAACAGGGAGCATGCGGTGCGTGCGCCCTCCGGAGCGTTCCTCCAGGTCCACGCCGTACTCGCGGTACTTGGCCGCAGTCGCCTCGTCGAGTCGGAACGCGACCCCATAGGCGCGCAACGCGGCGCCGTCCGGATCGCCGAGGAGCCTGTAGCCGAGATTGCCTTTCCCAGCGTACTCCTTCACGTGCGCGGAGCTTTCCGGCGAGATGGCGATGATGTTGATGCCGAGCTTCTCGAGTTCGCCCCGGACCGATGAAATCTGGGCGAGGTGCGCGGTGCAGAATGGGCACCAGCCGCCCCGGTAGAAGATCAGGAGCGTGGTCTTGCCGGAGAACTCGGCCGCGAGTTCGACCTCGTTGCCTTCGGCGTCGACGACCTTCGCGCCGGGTGCCTTGGCCCCGACGACGATGGGCCTCGCGTCGGCCGGGGAGGCCGGGACGTCCGCCGCCGCCTCCTTGGCAACGGCCTTGGGAGGAGCGTGATCCTTTTCGGAGGATGGCTTGTCGTCCGCTTGGACTGCGGCGATGGCGGCGGCTGCGGCGAGCGCTGTCAACGCGAGGCGATTCATTGGGATTCTCCGGTTGGTTGGATTCGGGCTGGCCATGTGCGGACGATCTCCCTCGGCCGACGGGGGCCAGCGTGAAGAATTGCCCGGGGTTTGACAATCATGGGAGGAGGCGGTCGTATGCGGCGCGCAGGCGCCGCGCGAGCACAGGGATCGTGTGGTGGGCGCGGACAAAGTCCCGCGCCGCAGTTCCCATGCGCGCGAGCGAGGCGCCGTCGGACAAGGCCGCCGCGAGCACCCCGGCGGCGCGGTCGGGATCGTCGAAGGGGATGGTAAAGCCGGTCATGCCGGGCCGGACGACTTCGCGCGCGGAGGCAAAGGGGGTGGCCGCGGTCGGGACGCCGGCCGCGGCGGCCTCCAGCGCGACCATGGGGAAGCCCTCCTCGCGCGATGTGAGGAGCAGGATGTCCGCCGCTTGCAGGATGCGTGGCACGTCGCCGCGATGGCCAAGCAGCCGCACGACGTGCGCGAGGTCCGGGGCGGAGGCCTGCGCGTGAAGGGCTGGACGCTCGGGGCCGTCCCCCACGATCAGCAGCCGCGAATCGGGCGCGAGGGCCATCAGGCGTCGCGCCACCTCCACGGCGTAGCCGAGGTTCTTCTGCATCACGAGCCGGCCGACGCATGCAAGGACCCGCGCGTCCTCCGGCAGGCCGAGTTCCGCGCGGACCTCGCGCCGCACGACCGGATCGCGGTCGCGAAGCAGGTCGGCGTCGATGGCGTTGGGAAGCACCGCGATCGGCACGCGGCATCCTCCCGGCCTCGACCGCAGTGAGCGCGCGACGCTGCGCCCGCAGCATACGGCCAGGTCGCATCGGCGGTAGACCAGGTGCTCGGCGAAGTCCTGGTACTTGTCCTCTCCGTGGGCGGCGTGCAGGTTGTGCAGGTGGCAGACGACCCGAGTGCCGCGCGGGAACGCCGGACGCAGCCACTCGCAGAGCCCGCTGGAGACGACAAGGTGGGCGTGTACAAAGTCCGGTCGCAACCGGCGGACCGCGCGCACCAGAGCCACGGGTATGAAGGGGGAGAGGCGCGAGCTGGCCGCGCGTCCCGCGGGGACGCCCGCGGCGGAGAAGGCCGGGGTGTTCGCCCCCGGCCCGTGGAGGGAGAGCACGCGGGCGTCGACCCCGGTGCGCCGCTGCTCGCGCGCGAGGGCGAGCAGTAGCGTCTGGGCCCCGCCGGGCCCGAGGTGGTCAATGACGTGCAGGACCCTCAAGGGCGGCGGTCAGGTGTAGTGGCGATGGACCGGGTGGGCCGCCTGCCGCCTCGCCTCCAGAAGCGCAAACCGGCCCGCGCCCACGACCGCCTCGTACCTTGGCAGCACAGGGGCGAGGTTCATCCACGATGCCACCATGCGCTCGCGGACGCGTGCCTGGAAGCGCTCGCCCTTCAGCAGGTTGCTGCCACCGAACACGATCGGCACCTCGGCGGAGTCGTTGCCGAAGAGGACCCGGTATGCGGGCGCCGTTATCACGTCGAGCTGGTGGGCCGCTTCGTCGAGGATGCGGCTGGCCACCGCGTCCCCGCGGGCATCGGCCTCGTGGACTAGGACGGCGAGGGTCGCAATCTCCGGCTTCGAGTTTTCAATGCGCTGCAGCCAGCCGAGGATGTCGGTCGGCTGGTCGAGCGCGAGCCTGCCGAGGATGGCGTCGGTGAGCGACGTGGGGCCCTCGCGCCCGTCGAAGTTGCGGATCACGGCCTTCAGCGCCTCGAGGGCGATCCAATAGCCGCTCCCCTCGTCGCCGAGGAGTTGCCCCCAGCCGCCGCACCGCGAGGTCAGCCCGTCCTCCCGGAAGCCGAAGCACACCGAGCCCGTGCCGCTGATGAGCATGAGCCCGTGCGGCTTGTCGAGCGCGGACATGATGCCGGCAACCGCGTCGTTCACGACGAGGAGCTGCTGGGTGGGGTTGAGAAGCGGCCGGACGAATCCCTCGATCAGCTCGCGGTCCCTGGGGCGGTCGACGCCGGCCATGGCGAGGCAGATGGAGTTCACCTCGCCAAGGGGCATGGCGGCCATGCGGCAAAGTTCCTGAAGGAGCCCGCCGAGGACCTCGCGCACCTGTTCCCGCGAGGACGCGTGCGGATTCGAGCCCGGGAATCGGGCCTCTGCAAGCACGGCGCCATCGTCGCGCATCAGGACCCCGTTGGTCTTGGTCCCGCCGCCGTCCACTCCGATCACATGCAGGCTCATGGTCGTCCTATCCGAGGTAGATCTTTCCGCCCTTGCGGCGGATGGCTTCGAGGTCTTCGGCCTCTCCATTGGAAGGATCGCCCGCCTGGGGTGGCGGGTCGAGGGGGAGAACGATGGTCATGGTCGTTCCCTTTCCCATGACGGAATCGCACGTGAGCGCCCCACCCATGCGCTGCGCCAGGCTGTAGGAGACCGAGAGGCCGAGGCCGGTCCCCTTGCCCTCCTTCTTTGTCGTGAAAAACGGGTCGAAGACACGCGTGAGATTCTCTTCCGCGATGCCCGTCCCCGTGTCGGCCACGGCCACGCAGAACGTCCGGGGGCGCACCGGGTCGACGAACGCCCTGACGGTGATGGACCCGCCTCCTTCGGTCGCGTCGGCGGCGTTGTTCAGGAGGTTGACGAGTATCTGGCGCAGGTGGTCGCCGCAGAGCCGTACCCGCCCGATTCCAGCATCCGCTTCGAGGCGCAGGTCGATGCTTCGCTTGGAGAATGTCGCGCGGAACAGCTCCGACATGGCGCGCAGCTCCTCCGCGATGTCGATGTCGCGGAGTTGCTGGGTTTGGGGGGCGTGCAACTGGCGGAGCTGCGAGACGATGCGGGCGATGCGGTCGATCTCCTCCTCGATGACGCGAATGCCGTCGCGCGTGGCCTCTGTGTCCGCGGTGGAGTTCTGGGGGCGGAGGAGCTGGCTGGAGACGATGGCGAGGTAGTTCTTGATGATGGACAGGGGGTTGTTGATCTCGTGGGCGAGGTCTGTGGCGATCTTGCCGGTCGCGGCGAACTTCTCGGCCTGGATGAGCTGGTTCTGCGCGGACTTCAGGTCGCGCGTGCGCTCCTCGACCTTTCGTTCGAGTTCCGCCGCGAAGCTCTTCACGCGGTCGAACAGGCGGCTGTGGTCCACGGCCAGCGCGAGCGTGTCCGCGATGAGCGAAAGCGTCTCGACCTCCTCCGGGGTGAATCGGTTCGGGTCGGCGTCCGAGAGCGCAAGGACGCCTATTGTTCCGTTCGCGGTGTTCAGGGGAATGACGCAGAGCCGCGCCATCCCGGTTGCATCGAGGAGGCGCTCCTCCTCCATGCCACCCTTGCGCCCGAGTAGGTCGTGCGTGCCCGGCGCGCCGGTGAGGATGCCCTCCCCGATGTAGGAGTTGGCGACGGGGATGCGCGCCCCCTTGGGGAGGATCAGCCGGTCCGGAGGAAACACGTGGGCAAGCTCGACGTCGCGGCCCGACTCAGACACGAGGCACAGCGAAATCCGGTCGATCGGGATCAGGTCGCGCACCTCGCTGGTGAAGAGACGGAAGAGCTGCTCCATGTCCAGGGACCGGTTGATGGACTTGCCGATCTGGTGGATGAGGGCCAACTGGCGCGCCTTTTCGTCCAGCTCAAGGAGCTTCATGGCGAGTCGCCGGTAGCTTTCCGCCAGCGTGCCAGCCATCTGGTTGACGGAGGAGCCGAGGACCTCCAGCTCGTCGCCCGTCCTGACGTTGACGCGGTGGTCGAGTTCCCCGCTCGCGAGCCTGCCCACGCTGGCGGTCAGCTCGTGGACGGGACGGACGAGGCGCTCCGCCGCGTAGAATCCGAAGGCCGCTATCCCGGTCAGGAGGACGACACCGGCGACGGCGACGGACCAGAGCGCGTGCCGCAGGTTGGCGAGCGTGTCGTTGAGGTCAACCGGCTGGACGACGGACCACTCGACCGGCCTGGGGGAATCCGCGGAGAGCGCAGCCGCCGTGAGGATCCGCGAGTATGCAAACTCCAACCCCTCGGCGCCCGGCTTCGGGACCGTGCCCGTTCGCTCGTTGAAGAGGGACGAGGGGTCTGCCTTCCACATGCTGTCGAGGCTGTCGTCCTGGGCGGGGGCGCGAACCACGCCCAGCCTGTGCGAGACGATGCTGAGGACGCGCTTCTCCGTGCTTCCCGGCGGTGTCTCGACGTTTTGAATGGTCCTGTCGAGTGGCAGTTTCACGGCGGCGAACAAGGGGGCGCCTGCGGGGCTGTTGAGGAGCCTGCCGATGAGCCACAGCTCCGGAGTGCCTTCGGGGCCGCGCTCCTCGGCGAGGGTGACGACTCGCTCCGCCGCGCCGTCGCGTAGCCTCGCGACCGCCCCCCCATAGTCGATCCTGGCACTGTCCTCCCCCGCCTGTTCGGGGACGTTCAGCTTGCCGCGGGAGAGGACGGCGAGGGGCTTTCCCCCGGAGTCGAGGATGTGGACGGGCAGCTCGCCGATGGCGGTTGCGATGGGGACCCACAGGGCGCGGACCGCGGCCTCGTCCTGGGGCTCGGGCTCGGCGACCCGCGCGACGGCCGGGGCGATGCCCTCGGCCCCGAGTCCCTCGCGGAACCGCTCGGCAAAACGGGCCAGACGCGCATCGAAGTCCTGCGCGAGCATGGTGGCCTCGCCGATGCTCCCCTCGCGCACCATGTTCACCACCGAGGTGAACGCCGCGATGTACGAGATCGCCAGCGCCAGCGCGGCCGGGATGATGCCGATGACGACCACCACAAGGAATACCTTGCGGCGCAGGCTGCCGGTGACCTCGCGGACGGGGGTGCGGTATTGGTCGGACGACCTGGGCAAGGGAACCCCTCTTCAACTTGCGGCTGGCGACAGAACCATGGCCAATCGACCGCAACGAACGCGAAAGCTCAAGACCATGATTCGGGGCATGAAGGTGGCCGTCGTCTTTCCCGCCTACAATGCGGAGAAGACGCTCGAGAAGACCTGGCGGGAAGTGGACACGTCCGTCGTGGACGAGGTCATCCTCGTGGACGACGCCAGCCGGGACGGGACGGTGGACCTGGCCGCGAGGCTGGGCATCCGCACCGTCGTGCACCGCAGGAACAAGGGGTACGGGGGGAACCAGAAGACCTGCTATGCAGAGGCTCTCAGGCTCGGGGCCGACATCGTGGTGATGGTCCACCCGGACTACCAGTACTCGCCGCGGCTGATCCCGGCCATGGCCTCGATGATCGCCAGCGGGCACTACGACGTGGTGCTGGGCTCGCGCATCCTCGGGACGGGGGCGCTGCTCGGCGGGATGCCCTACTACAAGTTCGTCGCGAACCGCTTCCTGACGGCTTTCCAGAACATCCTGATCGGCGAGAAGCTCTCCGAGTACCACACGGGCTACCGGGCCTTCACGCGCGAGGTGCTGGAGAAGCTGGCGCTGAACGAGTACGACGACGACTTCATCTTCGACAACCAGATGCTCGTGCAGGCGTCCTACTTTGGCTTCCGCCTCGGCGAGATTAGTTGCCCGACCCGGTACTTCGCCGAGGCGTCGAGCATCAACTTCCGGCGCAGTTGCGTGTACGGGCTTGGCGTTCTGGGCGTGAGCCTCCGGTGCTTCCTCGCGCGCAAGCGCCTGTTTCCGTCGCGGCTGTTTCCATTCACCGTGCCGCGCAGGCGGCGCGGTCCCGGCTTCGGGGGGCGCAACCGAACGTGAACGGCAAGTGCTGGTGCGGGTGCGCGGAGTCCACGGCGCTGTTCCCCCTGCGCCGCCGCGGGATGAGGGGGACTTTCCAGCTCGTCCGTTGCACGAAGTGCGGGACGGAGTACCTGAATCCCGCGCCCTCCGCCGAGGTCCTCGCGGAGGCGTATGCGTCGGACTACTATGGCGAGGGTTCGAAGAAGTTCATCGGGCCCGTGGGCTCCGCATTCCGATGGATTCAGGATGGCCGGACGAGGCTGGTGCGCCCGTTCGTGCCCCCCGACGAAAGCGAGCCGGTGGTGCTCGACGTGGGTTGCGGGAACGGGAACTTCCTTCGCGGTGCGAAGCGTGCGGGCTATGTCGTCGAGGGCACCGAGTTGACCGCGGAATCCGCCCGGCGTGCCTCCCCCGATGGTGACCTGAAGGTCCACGTCGGGGAGCTCTCCTCGCTGGACCTCGAGAAGGGCCGCTACTCGCTGGTGACTCTCTGGCACGTGCTCGAGCACGTGTCGGAGCCGCTGGCGACGCTGCGTGCGGCCAACCGCCTCGTCGAGCGCAAGGGCTGGGTGTTCGTTTCGCTGCCCAACGCGGCGAGCTGGCAGAGCCGGGCCTGCGGCGCGGATTGGTTCCACCGCGATCCGCCGCGCCACCTGTGGCACTTCTCGCCCGCGACGCTCTCGCGGATACTCCGCCGCGCGGGATTCCAGCCGATGAAGTGGTGGCACTTCGCGCTCGACCAGAACCCCTACGGATGGCTCCAGGGCCTGCTGAACCGGCGTTTCCCGCAGGATCGGCTGTACGAGTTCCTGAAGGGGCGGGAGAAGCTCGGCGCGAGTGTGGCGGGTGAGATCGCGCTCGCGGCGCTTCTGACGCCGCTGGCGTTCTGCCTGGCGGGGGCGGAGGCGTTTGCGCACGCGGGCGGCACGATCACGGTTGCCGCGCAGAAAATCGCCGATGAAAGGCCTCGGATGCGGCTTCGAGCGCGTCCCTCGTCGCGCTCGGCAAGCCGCGTCGTGAAGCGACTGAGCTGAGCCACGCTGCAGCCCTCGCGGGATCGCCCGTGGCAATGGCATGCTCCACGATGCCCATGACCGCCTCCGGGTCCTCCGGATTGACGGCCCGCGCGCGGACGAGGAGCGCAAGGGCGTCCCCGGCGCGCCCTTCACGAATCAGGGCGCGTGCGAGCATCCCCTGCCCGTGCGCCATCGTGAGCGATATGGGTCGTTCATGGGCTTGGGCGATGCGCATCGCCTCGTCGGTGGCGCCGGCCTCCGCGAGCTTGCAGACGGCAAGCCCCGCATCCTCGCGCGTGCGATCCCCCGAGGAAAGGAGACCGCGCGCGGCGTCGACCGCCGCCCCGGCGTCGCGTTCGCCCGCCGCAAGCAGCAGCGTGCCCCGCCAGCGCGCCGCGCCCGGGGGAAGCGACGCCACGGCCATCCGTGCCTCGTCAAGGCGGCCCGCACGCAGGGCCGCACGCTGTGCGACCTCGAGCGCGAGCGTGTCCGCCCCGGGTGGCGCCCCGGTCGCTGCGGGGCCAGTCCTGCGGCTCCCGCGTTCCATGTCCTCCTGGGCGAGCTTGACCCGCGCCGCGGAGAAATCGGGATACACCTCAAGCACGCGCGCCCAGAGGGAGCGGCTCGTGCGCCACACTTCCATCTGCGCAAGGGGTGCCGCCGCAAGGATCGGGATGATGAGAACTCCGCCGGCAGCAAGCCGGAGCCGTTCCGCCCGGGACGCAAGTGCCGCCGAAATCGCCATGAGCAGTCCCACCGACGGCAGGTAAGCGTAGCGGTCCGCGGCAAAGGCGGCGCCGTCGGGCACGAGCCCGGACACCGGCGCGAGCGCGATGAAGTAGGCCGCGATCCCGAAGGCCACCGCTGGGGAACGTCGGCTGTTGGCCAACCCCCAGGCGGCGAGCAATGCCGCAACCAGGGCGCATGCGATGAACATGGCCGAGCCCGCCCCCGGCGCAAAGGCGCGCGGATGCAGCGGGGAAGGGCCCACGGGCACCATGGTCTTCAGCGGGTACCAGCCGCAGGACAGGGCAATGCCCTTCACCCTCGCAAGGGGACCGGTCAGGTCCGACGGCAGGGGGTTGCCGTCCTGCGCCATGACGTTGATCACTGCGAAGCCCAGGCACAGGATCCACAACACGGCGTGGAAGGGGAGCTCGCGGCGGAGGCGAGGGCGGTCGAGCAGTGCGGCGTGCGCCAACGCCAGCGGCGCGTAGATGACCCCCACCGGCTTCGACAGGAGCGCGGCGAGGACGAGCGCCCCTTCGCACGCCATGTGCGCGAGGGGGGCCCGCGCCGGCTCCGGCCCGGGGATGGGGCGCGTCCTCACGAGGAGCGCGGCCAACAGGAAGAAGCCGCTGAGCACGTCCTTCCGCTCGCTCAGCCAAACCACGTTTTCGTTTCTCATGGGGTGAATCCCCCATGCGAGCGCGAGCAGGAACGCCGCATCGCCGGCGCCAAACCGGCGCAGCAACAGCGCAAGCAGCACGCAGGCACCCGCATGCCAGGCGATGTTCTGCGCGCGAAACACCGCTGGGGACATCCCACCCACCGTGTAGTCCAACGCATACGAGACCATCGTCAGTGGATGGTAGTTCCCAAAGTACGACTCGCCGAAGGCCCGCCATGCGTTGCCGGGGAACCCTGCGCGCAGGTATGGGTTCATTTCGATGTAGAAGTCGTCGTCCCAGTTCGTGATCTCGAAGGGCAGCGAAGGAAGGAACCACGCGACGACGGCCATGAAGAGGAGGAGGCAGAGGCGGGGCGTAGCGGGGTCCCCTTCCTGCCGGGAACTCATGGGGTCGAGGCCGCGCGCGCTTGGACTGCCTCCAGGCGCCGCGTTGCGCGGGCGAGCATGTCCGCATCGCCGGCAGCCCTGGAGAGGCGCACGGCATTCTTCAGGGTGGCCTCGTCCTCGGTGCCATCCTCCAGCGCGAGCCGGACGGCCTTGAGAGCCTCGACCTTGTTGCCGGCGCTCTCGGCGAAGTACGCATACATGCCGAGGAGGAATTGGTAGGTGTTCTTCGGGACGTCGGGGCGGGCCAGGATGCGCTCGCAGTAGTCCATCCCGCCCTCCATGTCCTTGTATCCAACGAACAGGGTGGAGCGGGCGCGGGAAATGTCGTACTGCGCGGGGTCGATGCGCTCGGCGATGCGGAGCCACTCTTCCGCGCGCATGACGTCGCCGCGCTGAATCAGGAGATTTGCAAGCTGGCCCATGCTTTGGGCGGCCTGGAGTGATGGCTTGCGAAGGCGGGAGAGGACTTCGCCGGCAGCGTCGACGTCGCCGATCCGAATCAGGAGGTTCGCGGCGGTCCCGACATCCTCGGGCTGCGCGTTCGGCAGGTTTGCCAACTCCAGTGCATACCTGCGCGCCTCCACGTGGTTGCCTTTGTCCGTGTGGAGTCTCGCAAGGCCGCGAATGCGAACGATCTCGGAGGGGGACTTCTCCAGCCATGCGATGGCTGCGGCCGTGTCGCCAGCCTCCGTTGCCATTTGTGCCTGAAGTTGCTCCGCGATCCCGAGTTCGAGCCTGTCCTCCACCCCAGAGATGTCGGAGGCTTTTGGAAGCTTGCCGTATTCGCGAAGGCGGGCGCCCGCGATGTTCAGGCGGGCGGTGTGGAACTCCGGGTAGACGTGGAGGACGCGCATCCAAAGGGACGTGCTGTTCGCCCAGGTGAACATGGAGTCGACCGGGCGCGCCGCGAGAACTCCAACCGCCAGTGCCGCGGGCAGGGCGAGGGACCTCCATCCGTCCCCCCGGCAAAGCGTCGCGCCAGCAGCCAGGAAGAGGCCCACGGTGGGCAGGTAGGAGTACCGGTCGGCGACAAAGCTGAAGCCAATGGGAACAACCCCCGAAACGGGGGAAAGCGTCACCAGAAAGAAGGCGATGCCGAGGGTGACGCGCGGCGATGTGATCCGGAACCGCCACGCGGCTGCGAGCGCCACCACCGTGGACAGGAGACCGAGACCGGTGCGAGCCGAGAGGATCGGCGGAACGAAATCCAGTGGATGGGCGGGGGACAATCCGACCGGCAGGATGGTCCTGGATGCGTGATGCCAGACGGCGTGGACCGCCAGCGCAAGCCGGCGCACGGGCCCGGCGTGCTGGACGCTCATGATCGCGGTATCCTGCGCCATGACGTTTGCAGCGGCGAACGCGGCGCAGATCGCCCCAACCAGGGCATACACGGGCAGGCGCCCCCTCCAGTGAGATCGCGCAAGCAGGACATCGTGCGCGACGATGACGCCAACGTAGGTGATCGCCATGCTCTTGCCGAGCAGGGAGAGGATGAGTGCCGCGACCTCCCACGGGAGGACGCGTCGCGCGTACTCGGCGCGGTCCATGCAGTCGGCCGAGCAATGCAGTGCATAGGCGACGAGGAAGAAGAAGACACTCAGCACGTCCTTGCGTTCGCTGAGCCAGACCACGCTCTCATACCGCAACGGGGTCGCCCCCCACAGGAACGCCAGGAGAAACGCGGCGCTCCCGGCCCCGAAACGGCGCCGGAGGAGAATCGCCAGCACCACCACCGAGCCGGCGTGCCACAGGATGTTCTGGAATCGATAGGCCGCCGGGCGCAGGCCGACGAGGCAATAGTCCAGCGCGTAGGTTGCGAGCGTGAGGGGGTGGTAGTTGACGAAGTACGTCGTCGTCAGCAATTCGCCGACCCGCCGCACGTCGAGCAGGCGAATGTGCGGGTCGTCGGTGATGTACTTGTTGTCGTCGTAGTTGGTGATCGAGAAGGGCAGTGTCGGCAGGTAGAGAAGGACGGTGGCTGCAAAGAGGAGCAGCAACCAGCCCCAGGGGACGCCGGAGGCTCCCGGTGCCTTCGCCTTCCCGTCTTCCATGGGACTAGCGGTGCGCAAACTTGCCGCGGGTCATCTGGCGGATGAGCTGCTCGTTGAGCTCGCGCTGCGGATCGCGCCCGTGGCTGAGGATCCTGTGCTGGAGCGCCGCGACCTCGACGATGATCGACATGTTGCGCCCCGACTCGACGGGGATCGCGTACTGGTGGACGTCGACACCGAGGAAGCGCACCTTGCGCTCCGTCTCGTTGAACCGGTCCTCGACCGTGCCCTCCTGCCTCTTGATCAGCTCGACGACCAGGGAGATGCGCATCTCCTCCCGCACGCTCCCGAAGCCAAAGAGGAGCTCGACGTCCACGAAGCCGAGGCCGCGGAGTTCCATGTGGTGCTGGATGTCGTTCAGGGCCCGGCCGACGAGGGTGTTCTTGCCGAGCCGTTGCAGCACGACCGCGTCGTCCGCGATGAGGCGGTGGCCGCGCTCGATGAGTTCGAGCGCCACCTCGGACTTGCCGACGCCGCTGCCGCCCATGATCAGGACACCCAGGCCGAACACGTCCACGAAGACGCCGTGGACGCTCATCGTTGGGGCAAACTCTCGCTCAAGGTAGGTGGCCAGCAGGCTGCAGAACAGCGAGGTCGGCAGCGTGGACTTGAGGACCGGCACCCTCGAGCCGTTCGCGGCGTCGAGGAGCTCCGGGCAGCACTCGTTCTCGTTCGTGACGATCAGGCACGGGATGGGGTACTGGAGAATCCTGTCGATGCGGCGCCGGCGCTCCTCGGAATCCAGCGTGGAGAGGTAGCTCGTCTCCGTATTGCCGATGATCTGGACGCGGTCGTGGGCGAAGACGTCGATGAATCCGGCAAGCGCCAGGCCCGGACGGTTCCAATCCCCGTTGGTGAGGAGGTTTTCGAGGCCGGCCTCCCCCGCGGCGACCTCGAGGTCGAGTTCCTCGCCCTGGTCCAGGAGCAGTCGGCTGATTGGCAGTTTCATCGTGTCGTTGTGCGCTTTCCGAGTCGATCCACCAAGCAACAGAATTGACGGGCGCCACTACGGTCAAGGTTCAATGCCCGCACCCCGGCCGGCGGGGTACCCATGATCCTCGACCAGACGACGCGACGCGCCCTTGACCTTGACCGCATCCTTGAACGGATCGCGCGCCTTGCCGTGTCGTCGACCGCGAGGGAGCACCTGCTTGCCTCCGAGCCTGCGACCGGTGCCGCCGAGGCCCGCGACCGCCAGGCGCCCGTTGCCGAGGCGATGCGCCTCGCCGAGCGCGACATCCCCATCCCCGTCCACGGCTTGTTCGACGTCCTTCCCTGCTTCGAGGAGGCGCGGATCGAGGGGAGCGCGGTTCCGCACGACCGCTGGCCCCGGTTGGCCGTCTTCCTCGAGGTCTGCGACAGGGTGGCGAGGTTCGGGCGCGAGCGGGCCGGGGAGGCGCCGGTGCTCAGCGCCGAGGCGGCCGGGATCGAACCCGAGCCCGCGCTCCTGGAGTCCATCGGCCGGCTCTTCGAGAAGCGCGGGGGGGAGATCACGCCGGAGCTGCGCGACGACGCCTCGCCGGGGCTCTCCTCCGTGCGCCGGAGGATGCGGAGCGCGGAACAGGGGCTGATGAAGACGATCGGCCGCCTCGTCAACGAGTACACCTCCCGCGGCTGGCTCCAGGAGGCGTTCTCGACCATACGGAACGGCCGGCATGTGCTGCCGTTCCGGGCCTCCTCGAAGTCGCGCGTCACGGGCATCCACCATGGGTCGTCCAGCACGGGCGAAACGGTGTTCATCGAGCCGGCGGAGATCGTGGAGCTTGCGAACCTGATCGACGAGCTGCGCGGGCAGGAGGTTGCGGAGGAGGTCGCGATCCTGCGCGCGCTGACGGCACGCCTGCGCACATGGGTCCCCGCGGGTGCGGAGAACATGCGGCGGCTCGCGCGCCTCGACGCTTGGGCGGCCATCGCGCGTCACGCGCACTCCCACGGATGGACCTTCCCCGTGATGGCCCCGCGCGGGCCGCTCAGGATGATCGCAGCGCATCATCCGCACCTGCACCTGGAGCGCCGCGCCGAGTCGGTCCCGATCGGGATGGCGCTCTCCGCCGGGGACCGCGTGGTCGTGTTCTCCGGGCCGAACACGGGGGGAAAGACGACGGCCATGCGCACGGTCGGGCTGTGCGCGCTGCTGCTCCAGTGCGGGATCCCCGTGCCGATGTCCCCCGACTCGACCATGCCGGTGTTCGATGGTGTCCTTGCGGACATTGGCGACAGCCAGGACCTGAGCGCAGGCGTCTCGACCTTCTCCGGCCACGTTCGGCGGCTCTCCGAGATCATCCGGTCCGCGGGGGAGACCACGGGCGCGCTCGTGCTGCTGGACGAACTCGGCACGGGCACTGACCCGAAGGAGGGTAGCGCCCTGGCCGTGGCGATCCTCGAGAGACTCAAGCAGACCGGGGCGCTGACGTTCGCGACGAGCCACTACGAGGCAGTGAAGCTTTGGCCGGGCGAGACGCAGGGTGCGCGCAATGCCAGCTTCGCGCTGGACGAATCCACGCGGCGCCCGACCTACCGCGTGCGATTCGACATGCCCGGCGCCAGCGAAGCGCTCGAGATCGCCCGCAACGAGGGGCTCGACCGCGGCGTCCTCGACCGCGCCCGCGAGCTCCTCGGCCCGCAGCACCTCCGCCTTGGCGAACTCCTCCGCCGCATCGAGGACACCGAGCGCAGGCTCGCGCAGAGCCTGCGCGACGCGGAGGCACGGTCGCAGGCGCTGGCCGAGCAGGAGGCACTCGCGAAGGCCCGTGCGGAACAGCTCCGCGAGGAGCGTCGCCAGGCGAAGGCGGCCCTCGCCGAGGAACGCGAATCCGTCCTCCGCGAGGCGCGCGAGAAGCTCGAGCGCCTGATCGCCGAGCTCCCCGGGGTGGATGCCCTGCCCGCGCGCAAGGAGGCGCTCGTCGAGGCCAGGCGCGACGTCATCGGCTCGCAGCACCGCAATGCGCAGGAACTGCGCGGCCTGCGCGAGGCCGATCCTGCGCGCACGCGCGACCCGCAGTTGCCCCCCGGCCGACGCGTTTATGTGCGGAGCCTTTCGGACTACGCGGAGGTGATCGAGGCGATCCCCGGGCGCGACAAGGTGCGGCTCCTGATGGGGCGCATCGAGGTCGAGGTGCCGCGCTCGGAGTTGCTCGAGCGCGACCCCCACCTGAGACGGTTGCCGGAGCCCGCGCGACCACAGCAGGAACCGGCCGCCGGCAAGCCCAAGCGAAGCAGGAAGCTGAAGGCTGCGCTGGAGGAGGCCGAGAGCCTGCCGCCCGAACGTGGCGCCTTCGGTCCGCAGCGCACCGCGCCGCAGGTGCGCACGCCAAGCGTCGGCGCGTCGATCTACCTCGACCTGCACGGCAAGCGCGTCGAGGAGGCGCTGCCACTCCTCGACAAGCACATCGACAACGCTCTGCTGGCCGGGATGCCGTTCGTGAAGATCTGCCACGGGCAGGGCTCAGGGAAGCTCTACCGCGCGGTGCACGAGTTCCTGCGCGGTCACCCATCGGTCGAGTCGTTCCGCTTCGCGACGCCGGACGAGGGCGGGGGCGGCATGACGATTGTGGAGTTGTAGTGAATGGTGGAATCGGGAATCGGAACTCGAGGATAGGAACATGATCGCCCATGTGCTTCACGGACCAATCGAAGCCCCTCCGATCCTGTTCATCCAGGGAGTAGGCGTCGCCGGCAGCGGCTGGATGCCGCAGGTTCGGGAACTCTCGCGGGAGTACCGCTGCCTGACTTTCGACAATCGTGGGCTCGGGGGGAGCGCGCACGTCCCGGGGCCGATCACCATCGAGGCAATGGCGGCGGACGCGCTCGCGCTGATGGATGCGGCGGGTTGGGAGGCCGCGCATGTCGTGGGGCACTCGATGGGGGGCGTGATTGCGCAACAGCTCGCGCTGGATGCGCCGGGGCGCGTCCGGAGCCTCTCGCTCCTCTGCACGTTCGCGCGGGGGAGGGACGCCGCGCGCATGACGCCGCGCGTGGTGTGGCTCGGCATCCGTTCCCGCGTCGGGACGCGCGGCATGAGGCGCCGCGCCTACCTGGAGATGTTGTACTCGCCGGGGCACCTCGCGAGTGCAGACCTTGAGGCGCTCGCGGCCCAGACGGGGGAACTCATCGGTCGCGACCTCGCGGATTCGCCGCCGATCCTGATGAAGCAGCTCCGCGCGCTGGGGGCGCACGACATCTCCGCGCGTCTGAAGGGACTTGCCGGCATCCCGACGCTCGTGCTGTCCGCTGAACTGGACCCGATCGCTCTGCCGGAGTACGGGCGCGCGCTTGCGGCAGCGGTACCGGGCGCGAGATACATCGAGGTCACCGGCCAGTCGCACGGAGTCGTTCTGGAGAAGCCGGAGTTGGTGTGCGGGCACATCCGCTCCATGATCCACGGTGGCGCGCAGGAACCCGATGGCCAAGGAGTGCCGCAATGAAGCTGCGTACGCTGTGCACACCTGTCGCCCGCCTGTGGCGATTCACCACTCCTGCCGCACTCGCGCTGGTCCTTGGGTTGATCCTCCCGGCCCCGCTGGGGGCTTCGCCCGACCAGACAACCGACACCCTCGTGCTCTTCGGGCTTGAGAGGGAGCACGTCATCCGGGACATCGACGCCGCCATCGCCGCATCGGAGGTGTTCGGCGAGGGGTTTCGGCGCGATCCTCGCACCGTGGCAAAGTCGCATGAGGTTCTCGGGCGCTATCTGGCTGACGGCGTGCCGAATCTCCCCGAGGTGAAAAGAGCAGCCCGGCAGGTCGTCACACTGGAGATGAACCCCGAAATCCAGGATTCGGCGGCCGCCGCGCGCGCCGACCCGGTGCGCGCTTGAGGGGGAGCCGGACCCGATGTCGCTCGAATCGGCGCGTTGCGGCTACGCCGGGCGATGCCTTGCCGCGAACACTTCGGCGATCTGCACGGCGTTCAGGGCGGCGCC
>CAZUCD010000075.1:0-17169 GCA_964618855.1 uncultured Candidatus Sumerlaeota bacterium | reverse complement strand
GCGCATTTCGCCGACGAGGATCACGTCCGGGTCGGCGCGCATGGCCTGGCGGAGCGCGGACGGGAAGTCGCCGACGTCCTTCCCGATTTCACGCTGGGACACGACGGACTTGATCGTCGGGTACTTGAACTCGATGGGGTCCTCGATGGTGATGATGCGCCGCGCCTCGTTCATGTTGAGGTGCGTGATCATGGAGGCGAGCGTGGTGGACTTGCCCGAGCCGGTGACACCCGTGACCAGGATCATCCCGCGGTGCTGGAGGGATATCTTCTTGAGCACCTCCGGCAGGTGCATCTCCTCGATGGTGGGCACCTTGAGGGGGATGTTGCGCATGGCGACGCAGAGGCGGCCATCCTGGTAGTAGGCGACGACGCGGAAGCGCGCGGTGTTCTCGTGCTGGTAGGAGAAGTCGACGCCGTAGTTCGCCTCGAGGTCGCTCTTGAGGCGCTCGGGCATGATCGTCTTGAGGAGCTGCGACATGTCCTCGCTGGTGAGCGGGGGGGTTTCGACGCGCTTGAGGTCCCCGCGGATGCGGAAGTAGGGCTGGCTGCCCTCCATGATGTGGATGTCGGAGGCGCCGTTCTGCACGGCCCCGACGAAGAGCGCGCTGTAGTTCATGCCGATCTCCCGGCGCGGTTGAGGATTGGTCGCAACTGTGGGGCCTCCCAGGTCTGCGGGAGGGTGCGGAGCTACTGGTTGAAGAATTCCTTCTGGTCCAGGCCGCGCTTGTGCAGCAGGCGATCCTGGGATCCTGCACGGCCGAGGACCGTCTCCAGCAGCTTGTGGAGCCCTGTGGCCTCCGCCTTTGCCGGCAGGGTGATCTTCCTGCGGATTTCGAGCACTTCCATGTCGTGACGACGGGCTTCCTCCACGGAAGGCCACCAATCGACGCGGGTGGCGCCGTTGCGCGCGCGGCAGACGAGAAGGACTTTCTCGGTGGTTTGCTCGCGCAGGCCGGGCCGCAGCTTCGACGGGTCGGAGTTGGTCATTTTGGACGTGCTTTCTTTGGCGGCTGAGAATGCGAGGGAGGGTTAGTCGCCCGTTGGCTGCGCGGCAATGACAAAGGGGGTCGATCTCGCCTCCCTTTGGCGCCAGAGGCACCCCGGCGACCAGCGACAAGTGCACACCCCGGAACGATTCTGACACTCCGGGCAGATTTTTCGTTCGCCTTGGCCAAATTTTGGGTTGCACAACGGGCCCGGTTGCTCCTCACTTCTTCCATACGGGCCGATAAAGAAGTCTAAATCCGGGCTGCCAGCAGTCCGCACCCTCAACCCATCACCCCAACTCCCTCGGAGGAGACTTCTCTGATGATGCGCCATTTTGGATTGAAGGCCGCCGCTCTCGCGGCGGGAATCATGCTCATCGCAGCATCCCACGCTTCCGCGCAGTGTACGCACAACCCCCTCATTTCGATCTCGAATGCGGGCGCGGGTCCGTGGACCGGCAGCCACACCATGACGGGCACCGAGGACAACACCATCAACTCGGCCGCGTGCACGGGCTGCTTCTTCTCGGGCCACAACAACCAGCGCGAGGTGGTTTTCTCGTTCGTTGCCCCGACCTCCGGCCTGTACGTCGTGGACACGCTCACAAGCACGCTTGGTGGCGCCGACACGAAGCTCTGGATCTTCACGAACTGCGCCTCCCCTGCGGCCACGAACGTCGCGAACAACGACGACATCTCGGGCTCGAACTTCCTTTCCAGCACGCCCGCCACGCTGACCGCCGGCACGACCTACTTCATCATGGTCGAGGGCTGGAACTCGACGACCGCCGGTGAGACCGCGGTCGTCAACATCGCATTCGCCCCGCCCCCGCCCGCCAATGACACGTGCGCCGGGGCGACCGTGATTGCGACGCTGCCCTTCAACGACGGCCTGAACCTTGGCTTCGCCAACCACGAGAGCACGGACAACTCGGCCTCGGTGACGGCCGGCGGCGGCCTTGGCCGCGACGTATTCTACGCCTTTACGCCGACGACGACCGGCGACTACCGCTACGCTTGCGGTGGCACTGCGGGCACGGTTGACGTCGGCATCGGCATCTTCACGGGCGCCTGCGGCAGCCTGACGGAGATCGCGGCGGTGGACGACTTCAACGCCGAGACGCTGTTCACCACGCTGACCTCGGGCACTGCCTATACGTTCATCGCGGAAGGCTACAACGCCGCGACGACCGGCACGATCGGCGTCGTCCTCAGCGGCCCGGTCGCAGCTGCCACCTCCGGCGGCGATGCCTGCGCAAGCGCCATTCCAGTCGCCACGGTTCCGTTCACGGACGCTGGCATCGACATGAGCCGCAACGCCAACTGGCTCAACTGGGGCGGCATCACGTATGCTGGCGACCGCACGTACTCGTTCACGGCGCCCACCGCCGACACGTTCCGCTTCACGGTCACGCCGGTCACGTCGACGTTCGACCCGATGCTCATCGGCCTTGCGAACAACTGCGGCACGCTCGCGTTGTTCTGCCCCACCTGCGCCGCGGACAACACGGGTGCAGGCCAGGCGGACTACATGGACATGGCAATGACGGCCGGACAGGTCGGCATCGTCGTGTTCCAGGACTTCACCGGCGCGGGCGGCACGGCCGACTTCAACATCCAGGTCGCCACGTCGGTCCCGAACTGGAGCGAGATGTAATTCGCTTCAGGCTGGCGCAGTTCTCCTCCGATTCCATCGCATCCGGCCCCGGGCTCACGCCCGGGGCCGTTTGTTTTTGTCACCGCCGCATCCGGAATCACACCGGCAATTGGGCTCGTAGGACACGATGCCGCCGCGGGCATCCCGTTCGAAGGTGCAGCACAATTCGTAGACGGCCCTCAGCCTGCGGCGCGCCCGCTGGATCCGAGACTTGGCTGCGCTGAGGCTCAGCCCCAGACGTTGGGCGACTTCAGCCTGCGGCGTGCCTTGAAGGTCCCCGAGGACAAGAACCTCCCGATCCTCGGGACTCAGAACATCGAGAAAGGGCTCGATGCACCGGTAAAGATCTTCCTTCGATTGCGGGCCAAGTCGGGGATCATGCACTGGCTCGGCTCTTGGAGTGTTGCGGCGCCTCGTCCTGCCCCGTCGCGCGTAGTCATGCATCGCGTTGAGGGCTGCCCTGTGCAGCCATTGCGGGAGGATTGGTTCGGGTCCGGTCCCCCTCGCGGTGCGCTCCAGGGACTTTAGAAGGACCTCGTGGACGATGTCTTCCGCGTCCTCAGGAGAAGCGCCGCGGGAAACGAGGAACCTCACGAGTCGGCCGCGCCCGTCCGCCCATGCCTGCTCCGCGCGGCTCGCCTGATCGGCCGACGGCCTCACGCAGCACCAGGCTTTCGCGCGGAAATGTTCAGGCTCGTCACAAAGTCCGACGCCCGGGTCCCGGCGGGAAGCTCCGCCACAATTGCCGCATAGAGCGGATCGTTCCAGGAGGTCATCGCGTCGATGTAGGCGTCCTTGCGCTCAAGTTCTATGACCTCCAGTCCGGCACTTTCCATCATGGCGCGTGTTTCCTCGATGAGCACGGCACCGGCGATGCAGCCGACGAGCGCCTGCGCATGGGCCGCAACAGCCGCGGGCAATGGGCGAACCAGGGCAAGGTCGGAGACCGCGACCCTTCCCCCGGGCCGTAGCACGCGCGCAATCTCCCGCCAAACCTGTTCCTTCGCCGGCGAGAGGTTGAGCACGCAGTTGCTGATCACCACATCGACGGACGCATCCGCGACGGGGAGGTGTTCAATCTCGCCCAGCCGAAACTCGACGTTGTCGAGTCCGGACCGTTCGCGATAGCCGATCAGGTTGCGGCGCGCGCGTTGCACCATCTCCGGGGTCATGTCCACCCCGATCACCCGACCTGCGGGACCGACTCTCCGACCGGCAATGAATGCGTCCATCCCGCCGCCGGCGCCGAGGTCGAGAACAACCTCCCCCTCGTGAAGTCCCGCAAGAGCCGTGGGGTTGCCGCAACCGAGGCCCATGTTGGCCCCCTCCGGTGCATGGCCCAGATCGGACTCTCCGTAGCCGATCCCACGGTACAGCTCCTCATGTGTCGTTGCAGTTCCGCCCCCGCAACAGGAGGGGCCACAGCATGATTGTGCGGCTTCCTTGGGGGATTCCGCTATCGCAGCGTAGCCCTTGCGGACAGCCTCGCGCACGGAATCGGGGTCATGGTTGGGGAGATGCGTTTGTGTCATCAGGAAGCTCCTTGATGGGCAACTCGGGCTGGGCCCTGTACCTGTGAGACGCAAAGGGCCCAGAAAGGATGCAGGTGACGCAAAAAAAATCCCCTACCCCCCGCTCACCGGTGGCATCACGGCAAGGGTGTCGCCGTGGCGGAGGGCAGCGCTCCTGGGGGCCCACTCCTCGTTGATTGCGACGAGCAGGGATGGGGCCAGCGGCCCGAGACCCGGGCGTCTTGCGGTGAGCTCCGAGAGAGCGTCGGCCACGGTGGCTGAAACGGGTAGTTCAAACTCCTCCTCCGCGAGTCCTGCACGCTCCCTTGCGGTGGAGAAGAACAGCACCCGGATACGGATCGGGCGGGGATTGTCGGCTTGCATCGCGTTGGTACCGGGCCTATCAGGTCGCACAGCGTCTTAGATTCCCCCCTCGGGATGACCGAATGTCAACTCTGCGGCACGTCTTCGCGGCGACATGCCTGCTGCTCACCGGCCCTGCCGCGGGCGGCGATGCCATGCCGATCATGGTCGAGGGGGACGTTGAGGATTGGGGATCGCTTGCGCCCGTGGCGACGGACCCGGCCGGTGACGCCGGGGCCGGGGGCATAGACTTTCGGCGCATGTGGATAGCCAACGACTCGGTGCGGTTCTTCATCCGATTCGAATCGGGCCGCGAGACGATCCTCCAGAACACAACCACCGAACCAGCGGGCAACGGCATCGTCCTTTACATTGATGGTGATGGCAGCAGCGGCACGGGCCTCTCGACGCAGGGGATCGGCGCGGAGCTCGCCATCAACTTCGGGGCGAAGACGACCACATACTACAACGTCGCCGGCGTCGGCACGTCGATGCCCTTCGGTTTCAGGGCCCGCATCCAGACGGGGCCGACGCACTCCTCCACGGAGTTCGAAGTCGGGCAGGACTTCACGGTCTATCCCGGCGGCATCGCGACTCCGTTCACGTCGGGTGGCACGGTCAGAATTGTCGCGACCGACGCGATGGGCGGTGACCGGATTCCGAACACGGGCTTCATCTCCTATACCCCCGATTCCTCCCCCGTGCCACCAGCTCCGGTCCTGCCGTTGGCCCGTGAAGCGCCGCACCACGTCCGCATCGTCGCGCACAACGTGTCCAACTCGAGCCCGGACAGTGTGCCTGCCGCCTTCGGCCGGCTCCTGTCCGCCGTGGATCCGGACATCGTGTGCTGGTCGGAGATGTACACCGGCTCGGCCACGACGAACAGTCAGCTCATCGAGTCGCTGCTTCCCTCCGGGCCGGGGGAACAGTGGTACTCGGCGAAGGTGGCCGACTGCGTGACGGTGTCCCGGTACCCGATCCTGTCCAGCGCAGCGAGCGACGGGAACCTCGTCGTGCGCATCGACCTGCCGGATGCCCTGACGGGTCGTGACCTCGTGGTGTTCAACGCGCACACCCCCTGCTGCTCCAGCAATGCCGGCAGGGACGTCGAGCACGACCGCATGGCCTCGATGTGGCGCAACCTGATCGCGGGGATCGGACCGTTCGGCTCCGCCGTGGATGATTGCGTGGTGATGTGCGGGGACTTCAACATGGTCGGCTATGTGCGGCAGTTGCATTCCCTGCGCGACGGCGACATCCTCGACAATGCGTCGTTTGGACCTGACTTCGCCCCGGCACGCGCCGCGGGATCGCTCACCGCCATCCCATTCCGGCACACCCAGGACCTGTTCGCGCACACGTGGGAGAATCCATCGGGTTCGTTCGCCCCGGGGAGGCTCGATTGGGCCTTCGTCAGCGAGGACGCCTGCACTGTAAGGAACCACTTCGTGCTGAACACGCGAACGATGTCGTCGGGGAGCCTCGCCGCGGCGGGGCTGCTTCCAACGGACAGCAGCGCGGCGTCCGATCACGGGATGCTCGTCTTCGATCTTGAGTTTCCACCCGCCGGGAGCGGCGTTCGGGACTGGGACACGCGATAGTCGCGGGGCGGCGCGCGCACCAATTCGGCTTGCGCCCGGAAGGACTTGATTGATCGTTCAACCAAGTCCACAGGAACAACTCCATGCGCGCCCAACTCGCAGCCCTGCTCATCTTCGCAGCTCTGATCGCTCCGGTCCCTGCACCGGCTGAGAATCAACCCCAGGGGGAAGCCACGATGGCACCCGCCGCACCCAGGATCCTGCGCAAGTCCACGATCGTCGAGACCACCACAGCCGAAGCCTACCGAGCGTGGACGACGTCCGAGGGGATCAAGTCCTTCATGGGCATCGATGCGAAGGTTGAGTGCCGGATAGGCGGCGCCTACGAGTGGATTTTCATTCCGGACGCACCCGAGGGCCAGCGCGGGAGCGAGGGCTGCACCGTGCTCTCCTTCGTTCCCGGGGAGTCGGTTTCGTTTTCATGGAATGCACCACCGACGATTCCGACGATTCGGGCCTCAGGCCGGAAGACGCAGGTGTGCGTGAGGTTCACGGCGCTCGGAAGCGAGAGGACTCGCGTGGACCTGGTGCAGTCGGATTTTGGCGAGGGTGCCGACTGGGACGCATACCACTCGTACTTTGACAAGGCCTGGGGAAGCGTGCTCGTTGCGATGCGCGAGCACTTCAAGCGCGGGCTACCTGCGCAGAAGCACTGGGTTTACTACGTGCGCCCCGCGCGGGACGGGTTCTTCGACTCTCCGACGCCCGAGGAGACCGCCTCGGTCGCCGCGCACGCGAAGTACATCGCCGAACTGACGGAGAAGGGAGTCGTGCGCGTCGCGGGGCCGAGCTTCGAGCCGTCGCACTTTCCGACGGGGGAAAAGGCGCTGCCCTTCGACTCGCCGGCGCCGGGTGTGGTCATCTTCAGGGCGGCCGACGCGACGGAAGCAAAGTCGGTGATGGATGCGGACCCTGCGATTCAAGCGGGGGTCTTCAAGGCGCGGCTGAACGAGTACCACTGGGCGTTTCCTAGGGAGTAACAGCCGCCGCTGACGTCGCCTGCCGCAGACGGCCGGCGAGCGAACGGTTGTGGAGGAGCAACCCCGCGATGGCGACGACCGAGAGCACGACGAGCGCGGCCATCGTCGCGCGCCGGCGAAGCCGTTGCGCGGCGATGAGGCGGATGCGCGCCGCCGCCCGGGCATCGAGTTCGTCCCTCTTGGAACCGCGCGGCATCTGCATGATGAGAATCTGGGCAAGGCTCAGGTCCCCGGTTTCGATGGCCGCCTCGGCGAATCCCCCGCACAGGGTCTCCTCGAGCGCGGGAATCTCCGGGTTGTCCCGCCAGAGCGCCTGCGCCTGCCGCAGTCGTGAGATGGCATCCGTGTATCTCTGGTAGCTGAGGCGCCCCTTGCCTTCCTCGAGCATCCTGCGGATGCCCGCGGCCAGCTCGACGGACTGCGCGCGATTCGACGCGCCCGTCAGGAAGTCCTTGAGGCGCTGCACAAACGTCCTGGCCGAGAGGTTCCGTTCGCGGAGGTCCGGCACCATGGCCTCGATGGCGAGATCCGCGAGCTCCTTCGGGATGTGGCGGTCGGGCGCCGATTCCTCGAAGGGGACGATGAACCCGCCTGCCGCTTGGGAGTACGCCGTCGCCATCTTTCCCTGATGCGGGGTCTTTCCCGTGAGCACATTGTAGAGCGTGGCGCCGAGGAGGTAGACATCGGTCCAGGGACCAAGCTGGTTCGCCGCCTGGAGTGTCTGCTCCGGCGCCATGTAGGCGACCGTCCCGGCGGGGTTGGATGCAGTGACCAAGCTGGGTGCGATGGTCGGGATGAAGGCGTCGCGGTGCGTGCGGAGAGCCTCCTCGTCCACGGCGACGGAAAGCCCCCAGTCCATGAGGAGCACCTCGTCGAACTCCCCGACCATGACCTGCGACGGCTTAATGTCGCGGTGGATGAGGCCGCGGCTATGGGCGAATGCGACCGCCTGCCCGATCTGGATCAGGATTGCGAGATGCTTGGCGAGGTAATCGTGCTCCGACAGCAGCGCCCAGTCGTCCTGGAGCATCTTGTTCCAGGGGGTACCACGGACGAGCTTCATCGCGATGATCGGGCGTCCCTGGTCGTCCACGCCCAGGTCGTGGATGGGGACGATGTTCGGATGGTCCAGGGTGGCCGTGGTGAAGGCCTCGCAATGGAAGGACTCGACCATGATCGCCTTGGTGTTCTCGTCGATCGGCTTGCGCTTCCGGTCTTCGAGCTTCAGGCGCTTGATGGCGACGGACCTGCGGAGGTTTGTCTGCTTGGCCTCCCACACCTCGCCGAAGCCGCCCTCCCCGATGACACGCACGAGCTCGTAGGGGTTGGGGGTCGTCTTTGCCTGCTGGGAAGCAGCGCCGCCATCCGTGGTTGCGGAAGGCCGGGTTCGCTGGGGCTCGGGGGGGGATTCTCCCACGCCTGCGCTCGGCCTGGGATGCGTGTCCGACTCGAAGAGGCCCTTGGTCTGCATGAAGACGGACGCGGGGCGGTCGGCACCACGGCTGGCTCCATCAGCAACCGCGGGCTGCGATCCCGAATCCAACGGCTGAACCGTGGCGCCCAGCATGGATTCGCCCGCGTGGACGTCGGGCATGCGCCGCGGCTCGGCCTCGGTCCTCGGCCGGAACATGGAGTCCTGTTCGGTGGATTGCGCGGATGGGTGGGTGAGCGCCTGACTCTCGTCCAGATGGGCGCCGAGGTCCCATTCGCCGGGCCTGTGGTAGGTTGCGGAGGACGAGGAGATGCGGTCCAGTTCGGCAACCATGTCCCGCATCATGGCCTGGTTCGGATTGAACGATGCCATGGTGTCCTCCCCGATGCCTTCGGGGAGTTCCGGAGAGGGAGAGGTGACGGGATTGGCGGACATTTTCGGTGCCACTCTTCAGTCTGAGGCAAGGCGATGCCCGACCGCAAGTGGGCTCGCACGGGGGGGCTGTACCCGCTACTTGTGGGGATTGCGCTCCTCCCGCCACCGTTTGACGGGCCGGTACAGGTATCGCCGGAGCGCGCGCCCCAGCCGGACGTGCAAGGGCACCTGCGCGAGGTCGGCGACCTCCTCGCGCGTCATGGCCGCGGGCGCGTGGAGATTCTTGATCTTGAGGAACTTGAGCCGGTCCACGCGCTGGGCAGGGCCAAGGACGAGACGCGCAACGAGGCTCCGCGGATCGTCGAACGTGAAGGACTGAGTCAAGTCCAGCACGACTGGGCGCTCCGCGTCGCCCGCGAAGACGAGGAGGTTCTTGCGGCGGAGGTCTCCATGGTTCATCCCACGGCGGTGCATCTCGAGGATGATCGTCCAAAGTCGCTCGAAGTAGAGGGGGGACACGGGCGTGTGCCTGTCCGTGCAGGGGAACGGCGCCGTGTCGATCCAAGCCATGTCGATGGTCCAATACTCGGGTCTCGCGATGAGCTCGGGGACTCCCTCGATGCCACGAAGCCTGTGCAGGGCGCGGGCCTCCCTTCGCGCGAGCCATCGGCCAAAGGTGGACCGTTCCCAGGCCGGGCGGACCCCCCAGGTCTTGCGGACGAATCGCTTGCCGGTGGCGTCCACCATGAGGATGACATCCGGGGAGCAGAAGCCGCGCGTGTGCTTCAGGTGCCTCTCGATCCGGAAGGGAGGCGAGACCTTCACAGGAACCCGCGCCGCCTGAGCAACGTCAGGGTGACGGTGGCCACGACGACCATGATGCCCACGAATCCCCAGAAGCCCCACTCCGTGCCCGCGAAGGGCAGGTGGGCGAAGTTCATCCCGTAGATGCTCGCGAGCAGCGTCAGCGGCAGCATGACCGTCGAGACGACGCTCAGAATCTTCATGATCTCGTTTTGGCGGTTGGCCACCTGCGTGAGGTGCGACTCGAGCAGCATTGTCAGGTTGTCGGGCATCGCCTCCAGCGTGTCGTTGATGTAGGTCACGTGGTCCAGGACGTCGCGCAGGTGCGTGCGGCAGACATCGTCGAACTGCGGGTAGTCCGTGTGGATGAGCTCTGAGAGGAGATCGCGCTTTGGGCGGAGCGATCGGCGCAGGGCGGTCACGCGCTTCTTCAGCGAGAAGATGCGCGGGACGACGAGGCGGCTGTTCCTCGCGGCGTTGCCGAGGGGATCGGCGGAGTTCTCGAACAGTGCGTTCTCGACCCGCTCGATGGAGGAGTCGATCTCGTTCAGGAGGTCGAGGTAGTAGTCCACCGCATGGTCCATGAGGACGTAGGCGAGGAATCCCGTGGAGTGGCTGAGGAGGTCGCCGCTGCGGTCCATGCGCGCGCGGCAGTCTCGCACGCCGCGCACGGGCATGCGGTGCACCGTCACGACGAACTGGGTGGAGACGAAGATGTTGAGGTTGATCGTCTCGAGGCGGTCATGGCCGCGGTTGAAGTTCAGGGCCTTGAAGACGATGAAGAGGACGCCGTCGTCGTAGGGTTCCTGCTTGGAGCGCGTCCGTTCGTTCCGCACGTCGGAGAGCGTGAGGGGATGGAATCCGAAAGTGTTGCCCAGCCATGCGATGTCGGCATCGGTCGGGGCGTTGATGTCCACCCAGACGCGCCCGCCCTCCGCGAGGGCGCGCGGGACCTCCTCCATCTGCACGGGACGGGTCTTCGTCCCGGCCTGGGCGTAGCATGCGATCCGCTCCTCAGGTCGCTGCATTCGGCGCCCCCGCCTGCGAGGCTTCGACCCTGGACAAGTACGCCCGGAGCACGCGGTCCTGCGAGCGGCCCTTGCGCCGCGAGAACACGGGGTACCTCAGGATGAGCTTCAACTTCCCGGGGTCGTCGACCATCAGGTGGACCGCGGGCTCGGAAGTGGGTGAATCGAGTCCCGACTCCTGCTCGAACCTGAGCATCATCTCCTTCAGCTCCTCCTGATAGTTCGCCACCTCTTCGTTTGCGGCCTCGATCAGGAACTGTTCCCGGCGCCGCCAGTCCGCCCCCGCCTCCAGCGGCACCGTGATGCAGTGGATGATGTAGGGGGTCATCTTTGTCTCGTTCAGGATCGACTGCGTCAGCAGGAGGCTGTTTGGAAACACAATGGTCCGCCCGGTCCGGCGGTGAAAGGTCGGCCCGGGTCCCACCTCCAGGATCGTCGTCGCCAGGGGCGTGATGTCGATCACGTCCCCGCGCACGGCGCCGATCTCCACGCGGTCGCCGACGACATAGGAGTTCGAGACGGAGCGCACGAGCGTCCCGGTGAGGCACATGATGACCTCTTTCGTCGCGAGGACGATCGCCGCAAGTATTGCGACTATCGAGACCGCGAAGGTCCGCAGCTCCGACGCCCAGACCAGCACCATCCCGACGAGGAACAGGCCGAAGCAGAAGTTCCGCGAGTTCACGATCATCCGGCGCCGTTCCTCGCTCGGCTCCCCATGTGCGCGGTGGATCCAGCGCAGCAGGAAGATGCGCAGCAGGGAGACTGCGAGGATGACGATGTAGGTGCTGAACATCCTCGGGCTCGTCAGGGCGCCGAGGATGGCGTCAAACCTCTGGGGGGAGATCAGGATGGCGGTGAGCAGGCTGGTCATGGTGTGTCCGGGCGGTTTGGTCTCGCGCCGGTCGAGACCCCGGTGGAGGTTCGGGAAAAGCCATCGTCCGGAGCAACCTTCATGAGCCGTTTCCTCGCCAATGCGTGCGACTTGCTGATGCGCCCGACGGCTCCCTACCGCGAGAGGTGGGTGACTGCGGAACTCGACCGGCAGATTTCGGCGATCCCCGGCGCCACGGTGAAGGTTGACCGTTTCGGCAACCGGAGGGTCGGCCTCGTGAAGGGGAATCCGACATTCCCGCCAGTCGCCCTCGTGGCGCACCTGGACCATCCCGGCTTCGTGGTTCGTCAGGTGGATCCCGGCGGGCGCATCGTCCATGCCGCGTTCGAGGGCGGCGTCGGCGATCCATTCTTCCTGGGTTCGCCGGTCCGGCTGTTCCGCTCGCACGAGGATCCCGGCGTCGCAGCGCGCGTGCAGCAGGCGTCCGTGAAGTCGCTGGGGCCACTCGGGCACAGGACGATCACTCTGGAGGCCGAGGACGACGCGTCGGGGTCCGTGCTGGGGATGTGGGACCTGCCCCCCTATTCGGTGAAGGACGGCGTTCTGCACAGCCGTGCCTGCGACGACCTGATCGGGGTCTCGATGATCATGGAGTCCCTGCGCCGTGCCGCGGAGTCCGACTCTCCGGCAAACATGATCGGCCTGTTTACGCGCGCCGAGGAGACGGGTTTCCGGGGGACGCTGTGCCTCGCGGCCTCGCCCGACGCGCGCGAGTACCTGCCTGGGGACGCGTGGGTGATCTCGGTGGAGACATCCTCCGCGCGGCCGCAGACGCCCGTGGGCGAGGGGGCCGTGATACGCGTGGGGGACAAGTCATCCGTTTTTGATCCGGCCGTGACAGCGGCGCTGGTGGATTCCGCGGCGGAACTCTCCCGACGTGGTGGGCACAGGCCCGTGAAGCGTGCCCTGATGGACGGGGGCTCGTGCGAGGCGACCGCGTTCGTGCTGCACGGCTGGCGGAGCGGCGGCGTCTGCGTCCCCCTTGGCAACTACCACAACATGAACGCGCAGACGATGCGGATCGACTCGGAGTTCGTCTCCCTCGCCGACTGCGAGGACCTGATCGCGACGATGGCATTCCTCGGCCAGGGCGGTCTCGGCGAGAGCACGAGCATGCAGCGCCTGAAGCAGGACCTCGATGAACTGGGGACCGCAGCCGCGTCGATCCTCCGCGAGTCGGCGGTGCCCTTTGGAACGGGGTAGCGCGCGGCCTAGGTCTTCTTCTTGAGCGTTGCGAGGGAGCTGTCGGCGGTGCGCGCCTCGGGGCTCTTCGGTGCGGTGTCCAGGACGGCCTTGAAGTACTCGACCGCCTTGTCGCGTTCGTTGCGTGCCTGGTAGACCTGTGCAAGCCCGAGGAGCGACTTCGGGTTGTCCGATTCGCGATCGAGGCTGCGGCGGTAGGCGCGCTCTGAAGAGTCGAGCAGCTTGCGCTTCTTGGTGCTGTCCTTCGTGGCGCGGGCGAGTTCGTGGCTCGCCACGCCAAGCTTCTCCCATGCGGTGGCGCTGTTGGGGTCGATGGTGGTCGCCTCGTCCAGGAGCTTCTGGGCGGAGGCGAACTCCTTGCGGCCGATCGAGCGCGCGGCCTCGGCCTCGAGCGCGACGGCGAGGCTGGCGTTGATGGTGCGCGCGTGCTCGGGGAAGTCCCTCAGCGCCCCGCGCAGCGCGGCGACGCCCTTGGATTCGTTGCCGGAGAGGACGGCCTTGTTTGCGTCGCTCAACTGGACCTGGAGCGATTCGGGGAGGGGCGGGCCGTCGCTTCCGCGTCCCCCCGCGATTGCGTGGACGCCGAACACGGCGCCGCCAAGGATGGCAATGGCGATGATCGAGACGACCATTGGGCGGAGGGCGCGGCCTGCCGATGGGCGGGCGCGGTGGCGCGGCACCGCCGCCGGGTGGTGCGCCTGCGGTGCGGACTGCGGGGCCGTCGCCTCGTCCCCGTAGTCGAAGTCGTCGGCGACGTCGGCAGAAGGAAACAATGGCGCGGAAGCGAATGAACGCGGCGCGGGGACCGGGATGCGCCGAGTCGAGGAGGGGGCCTCCTCCTGGGGCGCGACCGCCGACGCGCGGCGTGCTGGCGTACGCTGGGGGCGTGTCGGCGGCTCCTCCCAGAGCTGCTCCTCGTCAAACCCGGGGTCGTTGACGACTGGTCGGAAGGCCGGGGCGCTGCGCTGTGCAGGCGCCGCGCCGCGAAGCGACTGCCGCGCCGGCACCTCGAGACGCTCGTAGAGAATTTCGGTGAACAGTTCGCGGAAGCCGGCGTGCATGGGTGCACGGCGAATGGCCTCCCGGCCGCACTGAACGGCGAGCTCGTACGCACCCTCCGATCGCGCGCGTTGCGCGCGCTTGGCCCACTCCTCCGCGGTCAGCTCGACCGCAAAGGGCTGGGCACGGTTGCCATCGGAACGGGGGTACGACATGGCGGGCGCTCCACTGCCGGATATGCGACACTGTCCGGATGGCGAAGCCCGGTGCCCAACAGCATCAAGAAAAAAAAGCCGCGAAAAGAAGCGGCCAGTCCAGTCGCTCCAAGGGGCGTTAATGCACGTGCCCGTGGGCGTGGTCGTGCCCGTGGTTGTGGCCGTGGACGTGGTCGGGGTCGTGCTCTGCGCCTGGGGTGGCCTGAGGAGCCTCGATCGGCTTGCCGTGGTAGTGCGCTGGAAGCAGGCGCGGCGGCACCTGGCACAGCACGACGCGCAGAAGATTGGCGAACTCGCGCGGGTTGGATGTGCCGGCGCCGTACCCGGCCCGGGTCGGCACCATCACGAGGGGCTCCGCAAAACCGACGGCTAGGGCGCCTATGATGGCCGCTCCCGTCGGCGTGGTCATCTCATGGTTGAAGTTCGTGCGGCGGACCGGCATCCCCTCCAGTGCCGCGAGTGTCCCTGGGGCGGGAAGCGGCATGACCCCGTGCGCACAACGCACAACTCCCGTCCCGACGGCCACGGGCCCGGAGTAGATGCGCGAAACGTCCAGTATCTCGAGCGCGCAGCAAGTCCCCACGATGTCCACGAGAGCATCGAGCCCTCCAACCTCGTGCAGGTACACCTGGTCAGGCGCCATGCGGTGCGCGAGCGACTCCGCCTGGGCGAGTCGGGTCAGCACGGCGGTCGCCCGCGTCCGCACGCGTTCGGGGAGGCCGGACCTTTCAACGATGGAAATCAGTTCCGCCGCCCTGCGGTGGACGTGGGGCGCATCCTCCACAATCACGTCCACCTTGGTGCCGGCGATCGTGTGGCGGAACTCCTGCTTCTTCTCCAGGCGAAAGCCTGGCAGGCACAGCCGGTCCAGCATGCCCCTGAGCGCCTCGAAGTCTGCGCCGACGTCGACGAGCGCTCCGAGGAACATGTCCCCGCTGCATCCGCAGACAGGGTCGATGTAGAGGACGGGAACGGTGTGGCTCACGGAGTCTGGTCTCCTCTGGCTGTGGTTGGCGTGAATCTCAGGCCGTGATACGCAAACGCAATGGGCCTGATGCTGCTGCCGATGCCGAGCTCGCGCTCGGACTTGGCCCAGTCCGCCTCGAAGGAAAGGACGTTGGGACCGCGGATGAACATCCGGGGATCGCGGACGGGAATGACCGCCGTGAACCGTTGGCCGGGCTCTGCGACCCACTCCCCCACGCGTCTCTGGTTCAGGTAGATGCGGATGGGGTTGTAGGGCGTGAACTCTCCCGGTGGGACGGAGAGCTCGACCTCGATGGTCGCGGGTGCGTGGCGCGAGACGGGAAAGGCAACTTCGGCGTGGGGAGCCCTCGCCCACGTCCCTGATGCACCGGGGGGTTCGTGCCAGCCGGAGAGCAGGTGTTCACCGTTCGATTGGGCGGCATTGGCGCGCAGGTCGAGCGAGAGCGGATGGGGACGGGCAAGTCGCCACATGACCGGGGCCGCAATGACCGTTGCCGCCGCGACGGTCGCGAGTGCCGGCGTTGCGCGCACGAGGGGACCGGATGACTCGTGGGGGCTCGCATCCGCGAGCATTGTGACCTGGGCCGAGAGCAGGCCCGCCGCGAGCAGTGCCATCGAGAGCAGGTCAAACCGCATCGTTGCAGGTCCGCAGATCAGCACGATGAACGCCGCCAGGGCGAAGTGCTCGAGCGCCCGGGAAGGTTCGCTGCCCCGAGCGATGACCCAGGCCGCGCGAAGCGCCCAAAGGCCCGCCCACACCAGCAGCGGCGGCGCCAGCTTGAACGTCGTCAACGCCCCCGTGAGCGTCGGGAACAGCCACGGCTCGAGGTCCGCCGCCTGCCTCGGATCCGCCATCAGCATCGGCCCGCCGACCACTCCGGCAAGGAATGGGGCAAACTCGGGGCGCGCGGTCATGAGTGCCGAGACGGCGATGACTCCGCCGAGAACCATGCCCGGAAGCGACTTTTCGCGGTGGATTGACCAAACGAGCGAGAACGCCGCGGGAAGCAGCACGAGCCAGCCCACGGACATCGCTGCGAGCACCCCCGCGGCGATTCCCGCCAGGGTGGGCATCCCCCAGACGAGGCCGGCGCTGAACGCCGCTGTTGCCGCCCACATTGGCGCGTGTGTGCTCCACGAAACGGCGGATGCAGCCGACGGAAGGAGGAAGATGCCGAGGAACCCCGCGGTGATCGCTGCCAGCGCGGCGCCGGCACGGGGTCGCCGCGACAACGGCACAAGCATGCCCACGGCGAACGCGGCCGCGAGGACCTCTCCCGCGAGGGAGGCGAACCTCCAGTCGAGTCCGGTGTTGCGCGGGATCAGGTAGGCGGCGAGCAATCCGGGCATTGCCGAGACATGAGCCTCGTAGCCTTCCATCGGGAGGTACTCACGATAGACTGCTCCCCCGGCGTTCATGCGCTCGGCCGCGAGGATGACCTGGCCAAGTTGCGCTGCCTCGCGGGCGCGCACCGGGATCATGGCGACGGTGGATGCCTGGTTGGAGAGCGTCTCGAGGGCGAGCAGGGCGACGACGCATGCCGAAGCCAGGGCGCCTGCGCGTCCGATTACAAATCGGGGCGCGGGAATCCAGCGCCGGAAACCCAGCGCCCACGCGTGACCCGCCACGAGGACAAGTGTGGCCACGACGGCCGCGGGGCTTCCACCGTTGCGGCCCGTGGCGGTGAACTCGAGCACGAGCGCGGCGGCAAGCGTCAGCAGAATCGAGGTCGCGAGGGGGGGCACGATGGTCGGGGGAGTTGCGCCGGAGGTCGGGTGGGGCGAGCCTCTGCCCGCGCGAATGTGACCAGCGCCGCGAGACTCAATCCACGACACCCGTGACGCCACCACTTTCCATCATCGTCAGCACTTCGGGGAAGGCTGGGCGCATTGCCACGATGGCCGCGGCCTTCGCGCGCCTCGCACACGAAACCACCGCGGAGTGGATCGTCGCCGCGGGTTCGGACAGGCGGGCCATCGCGGCCGTCCTTGCTGAGGCGGAGCTTCCGGGCTGGTCGGTCGAGTTGTTGCCGGTGGAGGACTCGACCGCTGCCAGGGCGCGCGAGGCGGCGGCGGCGCGGGCCTGCGGCGACGTGCTGCTGTTCCTGGACGATGACGTGGTGCCATCGCA
>CAZUCD010000074.1:0-17322 GCA_964618855.1 uncultured Candidatus Sumerlaeota bacterium | reverse complement strand
GACGCGGAGCGCGCCAGGGGGAGGCGGGTCCAGTGTGGTCACGGGCGCTCGCCTCCCGCACGCAAGCGATCCGGCGCACAGCACCAAAGCGAGCAATAGTCGAAGCACGGGCAAGGGCTCATTCCGGGAGGGGACTCGATGGGTGCGGCGATGCCTTCGCGTCGGCGCGTGCGCAAACGAAATCGGGAGGGTGGCATCCCGACGCAGTCAGGGCTTGGGAACCGCCGAATCCCCATCGCCACGGTCTGTGGACGCCCCCCGATCCGGCCCGTTCGCGTCGGGTTGGATTGGCCGCGCCCTTTCCAGTGCGATCATCGCCGCACGCAGTTCCGAGACAATGTTGATGCGGTGCGCGATGGCCTCAGGGCTCATGTCCACGGATTGACCGCGACTGCGCGCCTTCATCTCGTCGGGCGTCATTGCGATCCCTCAAGCGCCTCGATGTCGGCGCGGCCGATTGTGCGGCCCGCGAGTCGTTTCATGGTGACCAGTCCATGCTTCGAAACAAACGGGACGCGCTCCCCGCCGATGTCATAGTCCAGTCGGTCGTCCCAAACCGGGACCAAGGCCGGGGTTGCGAGAATTAGGTCGAGCGTCAGCAGGTCCTCGCCACGCGCCTTTGAGACACGTACGATGCGGCGTTCCGTCGGCTTCCCGACGTCGAAGGGGATGATCCCCGCGGACAGCGTGAAGCCGGCCCGTGCCGCCGCCAGTTCTGCCCGTGCCGCGTCCACCTCCTGCACGAGGATGTCGAGGTCACGAGTGGCTCGCGGAACCCCGTGCACGGCCATCGCCATGCCGCCACAGACAGCATGTTGGACACCTGCCTTCCGCAGGGCCCGCGACACTGCAAGCAACTCCTCAAGGAGATCGAACCCGGCATTCACCCCGCAAGCACCTCGACCAACCTTGCGCGGAGGTCCACGTCTCCCGCCGTCGCGGGGAAGAACGCGCGGTGGATCTCGTATGTGCTGGTGAACGCCTGGATCGTCGCGGAGACGGTCTCGACATCGCGGACGAGGGACGGGTCACGGTCGTCCTGGATCATGATCGACTGCTTGCCTCCGCGCGCGGAGTAGGGGCGGTAGGGTGTGTCGCGGCTGTGGCCAAACAGGAGGTAGTAGCGTGGATCGAGGCGGTGCTCCGCGATGATCTCGCGCGCGCGCTCGATGCGGTCCGCCATGATCATGTCGGAAGCGGGGTCCGCCGGGAGCTCGACCGACTTGAACAGGCGCCTGTTCAGCAGCCGCAGCGACAGGTCCCGCAGGACGGGGTCCGTCCCCCGGCTCCAGTTGCCCAGCGCCCCCATCACGACGCTGTCGTCCAGGGCGAGGTAGTCGGCGAGGACGATCTCCGACTCGCCCGACAGCACGCGCGCGAAGGGGGACTTCGCGTCCACGCCCTCGAGGCGTCCCTCGCGCACGAGGTCGCGCCCGCGTTGGAGCACGCCCATGAGCATCGCCTCCGCCGCCGTCACGGCCTTGTGGAAGTAGACCTGGCGGTACATCTGGTATCGCGACTGCAGGTACTTCTCGACCGGGAGGATGCCCTTCGAGGCGACGACGACGCGCTCGCGGTCGGTATGCACGCGCAGCAGGAGCAGCAGCCTCTCAAGGTCGAAGACGCCGTAGCGCGCCCCCGTCATGTGCGAGTCGCGCGTCAGGTAGTCGAACCGGTCCGCATCAAGCTGGCTGGAGATGACGGAGTTGAGCCATGGCGGCTGGAGCCGCCCGTCGAGGGCCGCGAGCACGTCCTGCGGAAAGTCGGCATCGTAGCCGCGCAGCACGCGGTGGACCTCGGTGTCAGGACTGGCAACGATGTCCCGGCTCCACTCCTCGTGGTGGCGCGTGAAGAACTTCTCGATCACGTGCGAGAAGGGCCCGTGGCCAAGGTCGTGCAGGAGCGCGGCGCACTCTACGGCGAGGGCCTTGCGCGGCTCCACGTAGTCGAACCTGCGCAGGCGCTCGACGAACCGGCGCGCCAGGTGCATCACGCCGATGCAATGCGAGAACCGCGAGTGCTCCGCCCCCTGGTACGCTAGGTGCGCCATGCCGAGCTGCCGGATGCGGCGCAGGCGCTGGAACTCCGCCGTGTCGATCAGCGAGGCCAGCACGCGGTCCTCGCGCTGCTCCATGTCGAGGACGATGAGGTTGTGGATCGGGTCGCGGTAGAGGCGTTCGGTCATGGGGCCATTATCTCTCCGTCGGATTGCAAGACTTCATCCGGGCGTAACTCATCGCGAGCGAGATGCGGGGCTGCGTGGACCCGAGGAGATCGAAGCCAGAGCCCGATGAAACTGCCGAAAGCTTGGGGAGGTGCAGGCATCCGGCCGCAACTGCTCCCCCATCAACCTTGCAGCTTCGACTTTTCGCAGCCCGGACTGATGGTGTCCCGCGGCCTTGAGTATTCGTTCGAAGGCTTCCCAGGTTCCCCCTTTGATCGAGTCTGGATTCCTGAAGGGAGCCTTCTCCGGGATAGTCCGCGGGACTCCCGGGAACGACTTTTGAACAGCACCCCAGTCCCCGAAGTACCATGCTTCGAGCTCTTCGATAGCGATCCGGTTCACCACTCGCCACCCGCCCTGAATCGGTGAGTTCCGTGTCCCCAGTCCGGAGTCCTTCGCGGCCTCCTCCATGCGCCCTTTCAGGGTGGTGCAATCATCGTCATCCCGGTCCACCAGCACGACGATGCGCCAGTCGGAGGGCATCCACGCTGCATAGCCGCGCAATCGCGGAAGGAGGTTCTTGATGAGGTCGCCTTTTCCCTGAAAAGTTCTGACCTCGAATGAGCATCCTGATGGCAGGATGCGTGGCAGCAGACGTTGCAAAAACGCCTCTGCGGAAGGTTCCTCGACGAGAAACTCCAAGTGGGAAACACTCACTTCGGACGTCCGGTTCCTGCCTTCATGGGCTCGCCCTGACGGACGAGTGGATCGCCAACCCCGAGATGGCCTTCCATCCAGAGGTGACCAAGGAGGGCGCCTTCCTGAACGAACTCCTGTACTCCCCGAATGGACGAAGCGATCTCAGACTGCGTGTAGCCCCGATCGTCACGCCACAAGACCCGCACCTCCTCGGGTCTGGCACCATTGACAAAGAAGGGAGAGTGCGTGGTGACGAGCAGTTGCGTTCGTGCGCTCGCGGACCGGCACTCCTCGGCGAGACCCTGCAGGAGCCTCGGGTGGAGAAAGTTCTCGGGCTCCTCGATTCCAACGAAGGGAGGAGGGGAGGGGTCATAGAGAACTATCAAGTAGGCCAGCATCTTCAGGGTGCCATCGCTTGCAAATCGGGCGAGGATCGGGTGCTTGAAAGGGGAGTCCTTGATCTGGAGAAGAAGACGGCCGTCGTCCATCGGTCTCGCGAAGACGGCGTCGATCCGGGGAACACGCTCGCGCAGTGTCTTGAATATCTCGCTCAATCGTTCCGGGTGCCGCTCTGCGAGGTGTTGAATCACGTTGGCGACATTGTCTCCGGTCCGGCTCAACCTTTCCACAGGCCCAGTCTCCGGCTGGCCCCGAGCGCCTTCTGCCGAGAGGTAGGAAACGTACCATCCCGTGATGAAGTCCCGAAGAGCCGCGACCCGAGGGTGTTCGGCGAACTGGCCCAGTGCGTTCACCGCAAGAAGGTCTGCCGACTTCAGCGGGATCTCCACCCGTTCATCCTCGAGGTCCGGTGCTTCCCCGCTGATGGCACGCCCGATTCCCTTCTTGTAGTCAAGAAAGCTGAATGGACGTCCGTGAGTTCCTCGCTTCCATCGGAGCCATTCCTCCACGACAATCGGCGCGCCGGCGATCTCGTCAACCGCGAGATGATAGGTGATGAGGGGATACTTCGGTTCCCGGTACTTTATCTCAATCATCACCGGGCCTTCCGAATCCCGTGACTTCAATTCTCTCGCGCGCCCGCGTTTATCCCAGGCCCGCCTTAGCCCCGATTCGAAACACTCTGCCAGAAACGCAAACACATCAAAAACGGTGGACTTCCCGCTTCCGTTGGGACCGAGCAGTACTGTCAGCGGCGTCAGTGAGCGCATTTCGACGTCCCGCAGCGCCCTGAAGTTGCGCACCTTCAGGCTCTCGATGCGGGCGGTGGCGGGTCCAACGGCTCGCGCGGCTGCCATGGATCATCCTTTGAGAGTGTGCCGCCTTCCATGATTCCCGGCTGCACATGAGGCGAGATTGTCGCTCTGCCTTCAAGTCTCACGGCCGCGACGGATGCCGCAAGCGAGGTCTGAAGACCCGAGGCGAAACTTTCACGCAACACGCACTGGACACCGTGCCCGTGCTTGCGCATCATTCCCGCAGCCACGCAGCATGGATCGCCCCATGGACGCATCGCACCTTTCACCGCACCCCGCCGATGAGCGCGACCGCGACTACGACCTTGTCCTGCGGCCAAAGCGCGCATCCGACTTCATCGGCCAACCGCAGGCCGTCGCGAACCTGATGACCTTCGTGGCCGCCGCCCGCGAGCGCCGCGAGGCCCTCGACCACGTCCTCATCTACGGCCCCCCGGGCCTTGGCAAGACGACGCTCGCGAACATCATCGCCGCGGAGATGGGGGGGAGCCTGCGCGCCACGAGCGGTCCCGTCATCGAACGCAAGGACGACCTGGCCGCGATCCTCACCGACCTGAAGCGCGGCGACGTCCTCTTCATCGATGAGATACACCGCCTCAACCGCGTCGTCGAGGAGTGCCTCTACCCCGCGATGGAGGACCGCAAGATCGACATCATCATCGGCGAGGGCCCGCACGCCAAGTCGATCAAGCTGGACATCGAGCCGTTCACGCTCGTCGGCGCCACCACGCGCGCGGGCATGGTCACTGGCCCGATGAGGTCCAGGTTCGGCATCACGTTCCGGCTCAACTTCTACACCATCGATGAAATGACGCGGATTGTCGAACGCAGCGCGCGGCTCCTGCGCGCCAGCGTGGACGACGGGGGGCTGCGGGCCATCGCGGCGCGGTCACGCGGGACGCCCCGCATCGCCAACCGGCTGCTCCGCCGGGTGCGCGACATTGCCCAGGTGCGCAGGCTCCCGCAGATAACCGCCGAGGTGGCGGACGAGGCCCTCGCGCTCCTCGACGTTGATCGCGCCGGGCTGGACGCTCAGGACCGCGCATTTCTTGAGGCGCTGATCGGCAAGTTCGGGGGCGGCCCCGTCGGCCTCAACACGCTCGGCGTCGCACTCAGCGAGGACGAGGACACGCTGCTCGACATGGTGGAGCCCTACCTCATCCAGCTCGGGTTTGTCTCGAGGACCCCGCGCGGGCGGGTCGCGCTCGGTGCCGCGTACGAGCACCTCGGCCTCAAGGCTCCGATCACCATCCCGGGTGCAGCGGCCGACGTCTTCGCGGAGGACGAGGCCTGAGCACGCCCCCGGCGCCGTTCGACCCGTCCCGCCACTGGCGCTCGGCGCGGGCGCTCGAGCGCGCCCGGTCGGCTGCACTCGCCATCGCGCGCCGGGACATCGCCGCCCGCGCAGCCTCCGCCGCCCCAGTGGACTCCGTCGTCATGATGGAGCACCACCTCGGGTTCAACCATCTCGCCACCTTCCGCGCCTACATGCCGGACGTGGTGTCGGCGCTCGCGCCGGGCTTCCGCGCCGTGGAGCTCGGCGCAGGCATGGGTTGGCATGCGGCCTCCCTTGCTGGTTGCGGGGCGCGCCTCGTCGTCGCCACCGACGTCTGCTGGAAGGAGAAGAACCCCCGCCACATCGAGAACATCCACTCCTTCCATCGGCTCGGCGCGCGCGAGCCACGCCTGCTGGATGTCGCGCGGATCTCCCGCGACGCGCGGGGACACCTGGACGGGGTCGAGTTCGCCCCGTCGCTCGCCTTCGTGCACGCGGACGGCGCCCGGCTTCCCCTTCCCGACCAGGGCGTCGATCTCGTCTACTCCTTCAACGTGCTGGAACACCTGCCCGATCCCGCGGCGACCTTCGCCGAAGCCGCCCGCGTCCTGCGGACCGGCGGCCTGCACTTCGGCTTGACCGAGATGCTCTATTTTTCCCGGTTCGGACACCACCTCGGGGAGTTCTTCCCGGTGCCCTGGGGCCATCTGCTTTGGACGGCGGAGGAACTCGCCGATCTCGCCGTTCGCGAGTGTCCCGGGCGCGAGTGGGGTCCGGGCGTTGCGCTCTCGTCCCCCACCCTTCGCGATGTTCTGACCAACCAACTCAACTTCATGTCCCCACGCGCCATGCGCGACGCCCTTAGGGCCGGCCCCTGGGTCGTGCGGGCGTGGAGCGACCTCATCGACCACGAGGGCATCCGTGTCGCGCGCGAGATTGGCCTGCCCGATCTCCTCGGCGGGATTCCCTTCGAGGCGCTCCATCTTTACGGCACCGCCTTCCGGCTCGCCAAGGACCCAAATCCGCGTGGACTGCGGGCCCCCCTGCGCTTCGGTTGGCCAGTGCGGGCATGGAAACGCAGAATATTGGGTTAAATGGTCTTAACCCTTGAACATCGCGAGTGTTCTGGCAAACTTTGTTAATGTTGTATGAAATTAACAAAGTTTGCGCCTGCTCGATTTGCACCCAATCTTGCAGTTGCAAACTATTGAAATTAAATGGTTTGGCGCTTAGAAAGACGAATCTTTGTTAAAAGTGCGTGACATTGACAAAGTTCTCGTGTTCCCATCGCACCGCCGGATCGAACCGGAGGGAAGCCATGAGGATAGCCCCCACTCCACCACCCAACCTGAAAGAACTCCGGCGGGAGCTGCTGCAGGCGACGATTGCCGCCGAGTCCCTCGCCGACGCCTATGGCGTCCGGGTTCCAATGCGGGAGGACTACCCGCACTGGGACAAGCTCCAGTATCTCGAACCTCCCGAAGGCATGACGAACCGGCATTGGTGGCTCCGGACGAAGCTCGACCGGCTGAACCAGGCGCGGACCCTGCCGCTGCGGGCGAAGGATGGGGCGAGCTTCCACTTTGTCCCCACGGACGGGATCCAGGAATTCCTGCACGAGCTGGATGTGGACCTGGGACGGGCCGCGTGGGTCCTCCCGGGCAAGGTCCTGGAAGACGAGGACGCCCAGATCATCCACCTCGAGGCCGTGATGGAGGAGGCGATTCACTCCAGCCAACTCGAGGGTGCGGCGACCACGCGGGTCGTCGCCCAGCGGATGCTGCGGGAGGGCCTGAAGCCCAGGGACCATGGGGAGCGGATGATCGCAAACAGCCACCGGGTCATGCGGGAGCTCCCATCGATGATTGGCGAGCCGCTCTCGCTGGAGCTGCTCAGGAACCTGCACGCGTCCCTGACGGCGGGAACGCTCGAATCCGAGGGTGACGAGGGCCGGATCAGGGAGCAGGGGGACACGATCGCGGTCGTTGATGAACGGGGCCGGGTCCTGCACGAACCGCCGGCGGCCGGGTTGCTCCCGGCGCGGCTGGAGGCCTTGTGCGCCCACGTCAATCACCCGCCAAGGTCCCCATACATTCACCCCCTCGTCCGGGCCATCATCCTGCACTTCATGATAGGATACGAACACCCGTTCGTGGATGGGAACGGGCGGCTTGCGCGGGTGCTGTTCACTTGGTCGATGCTGAAGTCCGGCTACCCGATCTGCCGGTTCCTGTCCCTGTCGCGGCAGATTCACCGGTCGAGGAACGCCTACTATCGGGCATATCTGGAAACGGAAACCGACGAGGGGGACCTGACGTACTTCATCCTGTACAACATCGCGCGGCTGAAGGAGGAGCTTGAGGAGCTGCGGCGGGAGTACCGGAGTCGCGCCCAATCACGGGCACAGGTGGAACTGAAGGTGAAGTCGGACCGGTCCCTGAACCGGCGCCAAAGGGAGCTCGTAGTGCATGGCCTGTCGAATCCGGGGTACATCTACACCATGAAGGGGCATGCCCGCACCCATGGCGTCACGATGGCGACGGCGCGGTCCGACCTGCGCGAGCTCGTCAGGCTGGGGTTGATGAACATGAAGTGCGACCGCAACCCGCATCAATTCACGTTCCGGGCGGGGATCAGGGATACACTGGGCGGCTGAGGCCGGCTACTTCCCCTTCGCCAGCACGATCACCACGGCCACGATGGCGATGCACATGAGCACGAACAGCGTGATCTTAGCCGCGCTCCAGGGCCGTTCGCCCTGAACCTCGCCCGTGCGTGCGTTGACAAGCACCCGGAAAGTCCGGTCCTTGTAGCGGTACGCCGCCAGCCATACCGGCAGGAGGACGTGCTTGAAGGTCACGTTTGAAACCTGCGTGCGGATCGAGTGCACCCGTTGTTCGTCCCCGCCGATGTCACGCCGCACCAGGGAATCGATCACCCTGTCCATGATCGCACGGGCCAGACCGAAACCCTCCTTGGCGTCGAGCTGGTAGCGTTCCGTGCGGAAACCGCCAAGGAACTCAGGGCGGTAGGCCTGCATGGTCTTCAGGTCCCACGGTTCCAGCTCATGAACGAGTTTCTCCGGCAAGCCCTTGGAGGCGCACACCAGCACGTCGTCGAACCAATGGCGGACGCTGCCGCTCGCCGGGCGCCAGCGGACCCGGCGCTCCCGTCGCTGGTTCTTCCCTGAACCCACCGTGACGTAGTAGGCGTCACCGCGTTCACCCCGGTACCAACTGAACGTCATCGCATCGTAGGTCCAATAGGGCACGTACAGCCCGGAGACCCGCCCCATGTCCGCCATGCGCTTGAAGTCGTTCGGTGCAAACCAGCGCCCCGCCACCCACTTCCTGAACGATTCGCGCGCGGTGGCCTCCGTCACGGAGAACGGCAGCACTCCCCATGGCTCCATCATCGGAGTCGCGGACTTCACAGGGTTCGAGAGGTGTGTCCCGCAGAAGGGGCACATCTCCGTCGCCAGCTTCTGCGAAATCAGGATCGTCGCGCCGCAGCCATCGCAGCGCCGCTCCCCGTCCGTCCCCGCCAGCACGCCCTCCGTGACGTGGGCCGCCTGCGCCCAAGTCTCGAACGAGACCTCCCGCACCTCCTCCTCCGACTGGGGGATGTGCTGCTCGTGCCCGCAGTGCGCGCACCGAAGGTTGGCGGCACCCGGATCGAAGGCGAGCGCGGCCCCGCATTGCTCGCAGGGGAACTCGCGCCCCTCCCGGGGGGCCGTCTGGGGTATGGGCGGAGGAGCGGACAGGGGGCGACTCGGGGATCGGGAATCGGGGACCGGTGAGCGGGCGTCACCCGGCCGCGGGGGAACTGCTCACCCCCGGCATGCATCAATGCGCATGGGATGTCGGTTTATTCAATCGCGCCACAAACCGAACAGGTTCCCGTCCGGATCACGCAGGACGGCGCGCATGCCATGACCCGCCTCCGGAATTGCTCGCGGCGCCTCAACCGGCATGAATCCCAGGCCCAGCGCCCGCGCGAACACCTCCTCGATCTTCTCCGACCCGACATTCGCGCCGATCAGCGTCGTCATGGGCTCGTTGTTCGCCCCCAGCGACTCCCGCAGCACGAGCGACACCCCGATAGGCTCGCGGTTGCCCGTCATCAGCAGGGCAAAGCTCGATGTCGAGGGCGCCTGCACCGTCCAGCCAAAGAGCTGGAACAGGCGGTCGGCGGCGGCGCGGATATCCGACACTGGAATCTCGATCCAGCACAGCGGCCGGAAAGCCACGCCTGCGCTGGCGGAGTCGGGGGATTCGGTCGGCAACGGGGTCTTCAGGATCATGGCAAGGTGCTCCGATTGGGAACGACGGGGGACTAACTCCGCGAGCGGACGCGCGGGCGGTCGGGGGCGCCACCCGCCAAAACTATACCGCTGGCAGACATTCCGGGTGAAGCTTCCGCAGGGCAATCCGTATTGCCCGTGCGACCGGCAGGCGGGCAAACCGAATGCCTGATGTCCGGCTCCGATCAAAGCCCACGCCGACGGGTGCGATGCTTGCATCCCGGCATGGACAGTTCAGACCGAACCAATGCGCGTCGCGGGCACAATCCCCGCACCAACCCGAAAGGTACCAGCACTTCCATGCTACGCAAACTCGTTGCCGTCTTCTTCGCCGCCGCAGTCTGCACCAGTGCCGCAATGGCGCAGGACAAGCCAGCCGCCATCAACGCGGACGCAGCCGCCGACAGCTCCGCCCGCGAACCCAAGGTGCTCTCCATCGGCGACAAGGCACCCGCCCTCACCATCAAGGAGTGGGTCAAGGGCTCCCCCGTCACGGAGTTCAAGCCCGGCCACGCCTACGTCGTCGAGTTCTGGGCAACGTGGTGCGGCCCCTGCGTCCGAGCATTCCCGCACCTCTCAGAACTCCAGAAGCAGTACGACGGCAAGGTCACCTTCATCGGCGTCACCAGCGAGGACCCCAACAACAACCTCGAGGGCGTGAAGAAGATGGTCGCCGAAAAGGGCGACAAGATGGCCTACACGGTCGCGTGGGACGACGGCCGCACCACGAACAAGGCCTTCATGGACGCCGCACAGCAGCGCGGCATCCCTTGCAGCTTCGTCATCAACGGCGAAGGCACCATTGCCTTCATCGGCCACCCGATGGAACTCGACCCCGTCCTCCCCAAGGTCCTCGACGGCACCTTCGACATGAAGGCTGCACGCGAGGCAAAGCTCGAGGAAGCCAAGACCGAGGCACTCGCCATGCAGTGGCAGCGCCTCATGTCGGCAGGCAAGGACGAGGAGGCCTCCAAGGTCGCCCGCCAGCTCATGGCCGAGACACCGCTGGGCAAGAACCCCCAGTTCCTCAACTCGGTCGCGTGGACCATCGTCGATCCGGACGGCAAGGTGAAGAACAAGGACCTCGACCTTGCCCTTGAGGCCGCCCAACTCGCCAACAAGCTCACCGAAGGCAAGGACGCCGCCATCATGGACACGCTCGCCCACGCCCACGCCGCCAAGGGCGACTTCGCGCGCGCCATCGAGGTCGAGAAGGAAGCCATCGAGAAGGCCGAGGACCCCGGCCTCAAGAAGGAACTGGAAGCGGCGCTCAAGGCCATCGAGGCACGCGCCGCCGCATCCTCAAACTGACCCCCGTCCACTCGGGAGTTTCCAACAAGTCGTGAAAGAGGAATGAGGGGGTGGTGCCATCAAGGCACCACCCCCTTCTTGTGTCTCGGACCTCTGTCGCTACCGCGCCCCCTCCACCTGCCGCACGTTGAACTCGAGCTTCCAGGCGACGTTGGTGCCGCGCTCCACGCAGGCGAGTTCCAGCGTGCCGATGGGGGTCAGGTGGCTGCGCAGGTCCACCTCGACCGCGCGGCTGCCACCGGCGCCGGAATCGAGCGTGGTCTCGATGGGGTGGTGCTCCTCGAAGGTGTCCTCGTCGACGACGTGCAGGGTGCCGGGGTCGTCGTGCCGGCGGCTGGTCGAGCTCAGGAACCGGAACTCGGCGGGCTCGCCGGTCCAGATGCAGAGGTCCACGTCGCGGCCGGTGATGTCGCGTGTTTCGCCCTCCTCCATGCCGTAGGGGACGACACACATCGCGCGCAGGGGCGGCTTGATGCCCGGGACGGCGGGTGCGGCGGACTCGATGCCAATGTAGTAGGTGCGTGCGGAGCCGCCGCGTATGCGGACGCCGCGTCCACGCTTGGCGCGCGCATAGGCGGCGGCGCCCCGCGCGACGGCGAGGTCGAGGTCGTTGCCCTCGAGGGCGCGCGGTTCCTCGATCCCGGCGGTGCGGCACCACTCGCCCAGAAGCGCCATGACTCGGTCGCGAAGCGGGGCGGCCTTGAAGACGCCCCCGTTGAAGAGCACAGCGGTGGGGAGCGCGACCTCCCCCCCCGCGCGGCCGGGTATGGCCTCGGCTGCGGCGTCGCGGTGCTGGCCGAGGAAGCGCGCAAGATGGAGCGATATCGCGGGGTCGGAGGCGTAGGGCAGCCCCGCCTCGCGGAAGCCCGAACGCGTCGGGCGCGCAGGCCTGTCCGAGGGCCTGCAGATGGGGAAGAACCCCTCGAGGACGATCTGTTCCAGCGCATCGCGGCGGAGTTCCGTGCGGATGGTGCCGCCGATGACGCTGCTGCCGCGACCGAGCAGGGAGATGGGCCACTCGGCGGGGGCGCCGGGGGCGAGCAGGGCCTCCTTCCCGGCGCGGCACTGCTGCACGAGCGACGCCATCTGCTGCGCGTCGGGCTTGCGGGTCTTCTCCTGCTCGATCCGGGCCGCCGCGGAGTACGCGAGCGCGAGGTCCATGTTGTCGCCGCCGAGCAGGATGTGCTCACCCACGGCAATGCGGCGCAGGGCGAGTTCCCCTCCTTCCTCCGCCACGGCGATCAGGGAGAAGTCCGTCGTGCCGCCACCGACGTCGATCACGAGGACCAGGTCGCCGATGCGGACCCTGCGCCGCCAGTCCTCTCCGCAGGAATCAACCCACGCGTAGAACGCGGCCTGGGGTTCCTCCAGCAGGGAGACATTCGGCAGGCCGGCGCGTTCCGCCGCCGCCACGGTGAGCTGCCGCGCGCCGGCGTCGAACGAGGCGGGCACGCACAGCACGATGTCCTGCGCGGCCAGGTCGGCGTCCGGATGAACACGGTTCCATGAACGCCGCAGGTGCTCCAGCACCAGCGTCGCGCACTCGACGGGGGAACGCTTGGCATCCTCCTCCTGGCTTTGGTGGGGAAGGAACCGGCCCTCGCGGTCGATGCCGGTGTGGCACAGCCACGACTTCGCGGAGTGGATCATGCGGGTCGGGATGCGGGCGCCCTGCTCGCGCGCGAACGCCCCGACGCAATAGCCCGGGTCGGCGGTCCATGGCAGGTTCAGCGCACCCTCCGGAAGTTCCGACTGCCCGCGGACGTAGATGACCGATGGGAGTGTTGGCCGCGCTTCCACGGCGCCGGGCGCCACCACCTGCTCGACCGGCATCATGGACACAGGGGCGGGATCGGCGGCGGGGTCGGGATCGGGGGCACACCAGGCGAGCGCGGAGTTCGACGTCCCCAGGTCGATGCCCACCACGAAGCGCGAACTCATGGCACCTCGACCTCGGCTGGAGCGACGACGTGGGCATCAGCCCCAGGGGGCACGGTGGGCAGGTCGATGGCGGCTGCCCTCCAGCCACGGTGGCGCAGCTCGCCCTTGAAGGGTGCCTCGCCGACAACGTTGCCCAGGAGCTGGATCCGCGAGGGATCGAAGCCCGCCGGCACGGTCACGGTGGCGCCCTCCGCCTCCTGCATGATGCGCTCGAGCCTGACGCGCTCGCGCAGAAGCTTGGCGCAGCCGCGGTGGACGTCGCGGGCCGCGGCGCCGATCTCCGCGTCGCCGAACTGGGCGACGTCCTCCATCAGGAAGTCCACGAGGCGCCCCTCCTTCTGAAGGAGCGCGAGAAGCTGCGTGGCGGGCTCGGTGGACGGGGTGAAAACGGGGGGTGCGGCCGGTGCGGGCGCGGCAACCGCCGGCTCGCCCTCGCGCAATACCTTGAAGAACCACTTGAAAGCGGCTGAGAGGGACATCTATCGGGGGCCGAGCACCGGTGTTTGGGGACCTGGGGCCCGAGGCCGGCGGTCAGGGGTTGGGGGGCAGGGACCGGAGGCCGGCAATGCGCGGCCCCCGGTCCCCGAAAATCTGGCCTCCGGCCCCCGGCCCCTTGCAGCGATTCCCTATGCGGGGACGCCGTAGTACGCCGTGATGGCGGCGCCGATTTCCTTGATCTGCGACTTCTTGAGTCCCGGGCTGACAGGGATGGAGAGGCAGCGCGCGCAGAGGTCCTCGGACACGGGGAAGGCGCCCTCCTTGTACTCGAGGTAGCGGAAGCAGGGCTCGAGGTGGAGCGGGGTCGCGATCGGCACGCCGGTCTCGATGCCCTTCTCCTTCAGGCTGTCCATGAGCGCCTGGCGCTCCGGCGCCTGGATCACGTACTGCGAGTAGATGTGGCTGTTGTCGTCGCGCTGGACAGGCGTGGTGACGGCGCTGCCATCGAGGAGCTGGGAGTAGAGCTTCGCGTTGGCGATGCGGTCGAGGTTGTTGTCGTCCAGCTCCGCCAGCTTGCGCAGGAGGAAGGCGCCCTGCAGGGCGCTCATCGGGGAGTCGTAGCCAACCACCTCGTGCTGGGCCGAGTTGTAGTGGCCGCAGTCGCGCAGGCGGCGGAAGTGCTCCACCACGTTGTCGTCGTTGGTGATGATCGCGCCGCCGGAGCCGAGGCTTCCGAGGGCGTCGCCGGGGCCGAAGCTGAACGTGCCGTAGTTGCCGAACGTGCCGAGCCGGCGACCGTGGTAGCGCGCGCCGGTTGCGGACGTGCCGACCTCGACCACCGCCACGGAGTACGTCCGCGCGATCGTCATGATGCGGTCGATCTCAGCCGCGAGCCCGAACATGTGCGGGACGATGATCGCCCGCGTCCGGCTCGAGTTCATCGATGCGATCGCCATGTCCGGGTCCATGTTCATGGTGTCGTGGCGGCAGTCGACGAAGACCGGCGTCGCCCCCAGGCGGCACACGGCCATTGCGAGCGAGGCCGGCGCGAAGGCCGGCACGATCACCTCGAGGTCCGGCCCGACGCCGAGCGCGTTCAGGCAGATCACGATCGCGTCGATCCCGCTCGAGAGCGCGATGCAGTGCTTCGCGCCGATGTAGCGCGCGAACTGCTCCTCGAAGCGCTGCACCTGCGGGCCGAGCTGGTACTGGCCGGACTCGACTATCGTCTTCAGGTCGTCCTGGAACTCCTCAAGCAGGTGGTCGTTGAGGGCATGGAGGTCGTGGAGTGAAATCGGCATGGAGCAAAGCCTTTCCCCGCGCGGGACGATCTTTTCGGCCCCGCGTCAAATGAGCCAAGGATTGCCGCACACGCCCCCGGGGCCGGTCAACCCAATCCGCGCTCCCGCCGAACCCCTTTGCGGTTGACCATCGCCCCCACCGGGCGCCAGAACCCGCCCCCACCCAACCCCAACGGACCAAGCCATGCACTTCATGCTCATCTATGACGTCGCGCCCGACTACATGGAGCGCCGCGCCGCCTTCAGGGAGGCGCACCTCGCCCTGGCCTGGAAGTCGGTCGAGGCGGGGGACCTCCTCCTGGGGGGCGCGCTCGAGGAGCCGACAGAACAGGCGTTCCTCCTCTTTCAGGGGGACTCCCCGGACGCGGCCATGCGGTTCGCGCAGTCCGACCCCTATGTGCTCAACGATGTGGTTGTCCGTTGGAGGGTGAAGAAGTGGAACACGGTCGTGGGTCCCGGCGCGGCGACGCCGATCCGGCCGGCTCCCCGTCCCTGAGGCGGCCTTCTTGTGCCCCGATCGCGCGGCGGCCAAATGGGGATTATTTTTTCTTGACGGGCGTTGGCGCTTCCCCCTTGCCCCGGAAATCTGGGGGCAATTCACGGCAGGCGCAGCATGACACTTGTATCATTGGTTTTTATGGACTTGTAATTGGGCGACAGGACTCGCGCGGAAGGCCTTCCTTGCGCCCGAATCTTGGCGCTTTTTGCGATTCCTGTTGCAGGGGAAGGGGGGCGTGGCTAAGGTCCCGCGTTCCCACGGCATGGAGGGCGCGACCCGCCCCCCCAGCCGCAAGCCCCGGGGTGGATTGGCCGCGCCCGAAGGTGTCATGAAGACCGTCGCGACGCTGCCGACCTACAACGAGAGCGGGAACATCGAGTCGCTGATCGCTGCGCTCCTGGACGTTACGGCGGACCTGGAGGTTCTCGTGATCGACGACGACTCGCCCGACCGTACCTGGGAGGTCGTCGGGCGGATCGCCGCAGGGAACCCGAGGGTCCATCTCCTGCATCGACGGGGAGAACGGGGACGCGGAACGGCAGGCGTGGCGGGTTTCAGGAAGGCACTCGAACTGGGGGCGGACTTGATTGTGGAAATGGATGCGGACTGGTCCCACCATCCGCGGCACATTCCCGGCATGATCTCCGCCGCGGCCGACGCCGATGTCGTCGTCGGCAGCAGGCTGGTCGCGGGAGGCGGCGAGACAGGCCGCAGCCCGTGGAGGACCGTCGTCACACGGCTGGCGAACACGTACATCCGCGCGATGCTATCGCTCAAGGTGCGCGACTGCACCAGCGGATACCGCCTGTTCCGCAGGGCCGTGCTGGAACGGATCGACTGGGACCGCGTCGAGGCACGCGGCCCCGCCATCGTCCAGGAAGTCCTCCTCGCATCCGCCGCCCAGGGCGCACGCATCACCGAAGTCCCCATCATGTTCGAAGAACGCAGGGCTGGCAAATCCTCCCTCAACACACGAATCCTGCTGGCCGGGCTCGCCGCGCAATGGCGCCTCAGAACCCGCCCCGCTCCGGTGCGAACCACATGATCAAGATGCAGTCCCTCCTTTCAGACGTCATCGACCCCTACGTCAAGGGCTCGAGGCAGGACGAAATCGTCGAGCAGCTCACCAAGTTCCTCGAACTGCTCCGCACACGCAGCCGCGAAACAAACCTCACCGGCTTTCGCGACCCCAGCGACCTCGCCGTGCACGTCGTCGGCGACGCCCTCGCCCCGATACAGACTGCACCCGAGGACTTCCCGGAGGACGGCCCCAGCGAACTCCTCGACGTCGGAAGCGGCGCAGGAATCCCCGGCATCGTCTATGCCATCTACTGGTCGGACTGCAACGTCACCCTCCTCGAGTCCAACAAGAAGAAGGTCGAGTTCATGAAGGACGCAGTGGAGGAGCTCGGACTCGAGAACGCCACCGTCCTCGAGGGCCGCGCTGAGACGCACGCCCACGAGCTCCAGTGGCGCGAGCGCTTCGACATGGTCACCACACGCGCAACCGCACCCCTGCCCATCTCCCTCGAGCTCTGCCTCCCCTTCCTCGCCCTCGACGGCCACATGCTCTCCTTCAAGGGCACCAACCCGGCGGACGAGATCAAGGAGGCCGAATTCGCCCTCAACAAGCTCGGCGGCGGCGCCATCTCCTCGAAGTCCTACTCCCCCGGCAACGGCGCCGCCAAGCGCCACGCCCTGTGGATCCCGAAGGTCGGCCTCACACCGGACCGCTACCCGCGCCGCGAAGGCATCCCCGCCAAGCGCCCCCTCCGCGGATCGCGATAAACCCGAATCGCACTTGACGCGGGGGGGCTCCGCGGCGACGCTCCCCCGCTCTTGCCGTGGGGCTGTAGCTCAGTTGGTAGAGCACCAGGCTGGCAGTCTGGGTGTCAGGGGTTCGACTCCCCTCAGCTCCACCACCCCAACAACTCGAACACCGACCACCCTGCGGGCCGCATGCGTGCGGCCCGCAGGCGTTTTTGGGGGGCGAGGCGGGCGGGACCTCCCGTCTGGTAGGGGGGCCGCAATGAGCCGGTCCGCCCCTCGCGCCCCTGGGGCCGTTTCACCGTCTCTGACATCGCTCGACAAGGTGTAGCCGTTCACGGGGTCGCACCCTCCCCAGAGCTCAGGCGAGGCGCTGAAGGCCGTAGCGCCCGGGAGGCGGGAGACAAGG
>CAZUCD010000073.1:0-17691 GCA_964618855.1 uncultured Candidatus Sumerlaeota bacterium | reverse complement strand
TCGTGAACCGCGTCCCCTTCAGGAACGACCGCTGACCCTCGTCCGTGCCGACGAGCTGGATCCGATTTGACCCTTCCCAGCCGCCTAGCAGGACCACGCCTTGCACGGCATCAACGACCCCGCAACGAGCGATGCCGGAGTACAACTGGGCCGCGATTGAATCAACAACGGTGGGGAGACTGGCGCCGGAGCCGTGCGATACTCGTGCAAGTCCAGGGCTGTCGGGCGGCGCTACAATCGGCACAAATGTCTCCTGCCGTGCAGGATCCATGGCCGTTCCCCAAACCGACATATCAGACGCTTGCGCCGGAATCGTGACGGCCCCTGCATAGGACGGAGGGGCGACATCGGTTCCGAGGTCGATCTTGGACATGTGCCATTCAGCGCCATCATAGTCCATGAAGTACGCCATTCTTGCAGTCGCATCTATCTGGGCGGTGCTCACCCGGAAGAATTCCGTTGCCCTGGGATACTCGACTATTCCGCCCACTGTCGGGGGTGAGGCCCCCACGCCAGTGTTGACTATTCTCAGTCTGGAATACGACACTTCCGGGTTGATCTGGTTGGAGGCGATCAGCAGGCGACCCTCGGCTGCGTCCACGACCATCTGAGTCGTCGCCTCGTCATTCGGCAGAACGCAGGAGCCCACCAGGACTAGCGGTTCATCGCCGGTTCCGACATCAAACTTGTGGATCGTGGACGAAACACCCCCAGAGCCAAACGCGAGATACAAGTATCCTCCGGCGGCGTCCATGGCCAATGCCTGAATGAATCCCAGTCCGTTCAAAACGCGTTGCTCCCGGACCAGGACTGGTGCCGTGGATCCCGACCCCAGCCTTACCTTTCCGAGAATGTGTTCTCCGTCGTAACCACTTACATAGAGATACCCACGTGTGGCATCCAAGGCCGTCTGGGCCCATGGGAGATAGTTCGGCGGGAGAGTCAAGCTGGCCAGGCGATGGGGAGCGGTGGAATCGGTCCCGAGCGCCATCTTCACAACAGTGCCGGGAAAGAGAGAGCCATATGGCTCAGCGAAGAAGTACGCGTGCCGATTTGGTGCATCCAAGTACGCGTATCGTAAGAGGTAATCCCTGCACTCCAAGTCGCCCTGGGCCGAAAGCGTGGGCAGACCCGTGCCATCCCCCAAGGCAAAGCGAAAGGCCTCAGGTCCAGCCTGCACGAGGAACTCGCGAACATCGGGAAGCATGCAGACCGTGTCAGTTTGAGAACCCGCCGTCAGATCCACCGAGCCCGAGACGGTTGGGGGGAGTCCACTGGCCTCGAGTGCAACTTTGTAGATCTTCCTGGGGGCTGCAAAGGTCGCTCCCCGCTGGACGGCGATCGCGAACGGGTCACCGGGATACTTGGCCAATCCACTGAGGGGTTGCGTCGCGGCGCCGAGGTCAACACTGCCCACACGGGTGGGCGCCGCAGCCCCCGTTCCCCCCGAAATCTTCACGACCTTCTTCGTCCCCGTTCCAGCCCCGAGAATGAAACAGTTTGTTGAAGGGTCGAAGAAACCGTGAGTCGGATTCCCCTCCGCAGCCGGAAGTGAAACGGAGCCGATGTGCGAAGGCAGCGCCTCGCCCAATCCCAAGTGGAATTTGTGGACGACCCCGAGTGGGGTGGCAAAGTACGCGTGCCCGGAGGACTCATCGAGCGCACCCGTCGCCGCCACGCCCATCCCGAGTCCGAGACCCAGGCGGCGCAGCGGACCATCGGAATCGCCGATGTCGATCTTCAGCAAGCCGGCGGACGTGGAGAAGTAGGCGAACCCGTTCGATCCATCGATCAGCGCAGCGCCTCCAAGGGACTCCCCGGCAGGCAGTATCATCGTGGTTGTTCGCGATGGGGCCGCGCTGGCAGCCCCCAATGACACCTTCACGATACGGGCAGGGCTTGAGTCGGTGCCGAGCAGCAAGAATCCACGGGTCGGGTCGATCACTCCGGAAACGACGACGCCGTCCGAGTAAATCAAGTCGGCGGAACCGATCCTCCCTGGCGGAGTGGATCCGATTCCGGGCGAGTACTTCACCACTTGGGACAGTCCTGGGTTGTCACCGAGCACCGCGAAGCACGACCCAGTCACCGGATCGTAGAATCCAAGGCGTGGTTTCCCCGGCGCGCCAGCGTTGAGCGCGTGCCCGATTCGCCTGAATCCAGGATCGACGTACGCCGTCGTTCCCGGCGTGGAGAGGCCGGCTGTGGATTGCGCATTGGCATTGGAAACGGTTGTGAAGAGCACGGCCGCGAGCAGCAACAGGGCGACGCATGGATGCTGACGTTGAAACATGTGCCAAATGCCTCCGACAGCCGCGCGCCTCGAAGGCTGCGCATTGATGATTTCGCAGGATTCATGCATCCATCGAAACGACCGTCAAGCCGATCCCCCCGCCAACGAGTAACGATTCACCCCAGAGGCGCAGAGAGCGCAGAGAGAAGCAGAGGAGTTTCCAACCGCAAAGGGCGCAAAGAACGCAAATGAACAGCAGGTTCTCTCGGGAAGTGGTCTGAGGACATCGCCCGCACTTCGCACCAATCACTCTCACGTTGTTCTTTGCGCCCTTTGCGTCCCATGCGGTGAAAGTGCCCCTCGTTTTCACTCGGGCCGATCAACGGCCCAGGCCCGCGGCTGCCTCTACAACCCCTCCGCCACGAGCGCCTGGATGTAGTCCCACTCGCGCGAGAGTCCCTCGCGCAGCGCCACCTTCGGCGACCACTTCAGGTCGCGGGCGGTCTCGGTGGTGTCGGCGAACGTGTGCGTGACGTCGCCGGGTTGGCGCGGCAGGCGGTTGACCTTCACCTCGCGCGCGGTGGCGGCGGCGAGGTCGCGGATGACCTCGTTCATCGAGACGCGGCTCCCCCCGCCGACGTTGTACACGCCACCCGGGACGCCGTGCTCCGCCGCGGCGAGGTTCGCCTCCACGGCGTCGTCGATGTAGGTGAAGTCGCGCGTCTGCTCCCCGTCGCCGTAGAGCGGCACGGCACCGCCGGCGTGGATCGCGCGCAGGAACTTGTGGAATGCCATGTCCGGGCGCTGCCTCGGGCCGTAAACCGTGAAGTACCGCAGCGATACCGTGTGCACGCCGAAGTTGCGCGCGTAGAGCACGCAGAGGTGCTCCGCGGCGAGCTTCGTCACGCCGTACGGGGACATCGGCTCCGGCCTGTCCGTGATGCGGAAGGGAAACGTCTCGCGCTCGCCGTAGACCGAACTGCTGGATGCGTAGACGATGCGCGGAGGCTGCGGCATCGAGCGCGCGGCCTCCAGCAACACTTGCGTCGCGAGGACGTTCCACTCGGTGTAGAGGCGGAACTCCGCGCCCCAGCTCGACCTCACCCCCGCCTGCGCCGCCTGGTGGAAGACGACGTCGACGCCGTCCAGAAGAGTGCGGAGGTCGGCCTCGTGCAGCCACGCCTCGACGAGCCTGAACCCGCTGCGATTGCGCAGATTGCGGAGGTTGCGTTCCTTCAGCGCGCGTGCGTAGTAGTCGGTGAATGCGTCGAGACCGGTGACCCCCCAGCCCCGGTCCAGCAGCGCCTCCGAAAGCGTCGAGCCGATGAATCCGGCAGCACCCGTGACGAGAGCCCTCATGCGCGCATTCCCCTGGACGAAAGTGGGGTCAATGGCCCCCGGGGCGGGCGCGTGGGCAATGGGAGTGAGGCGGCTGCTCGCCCTCGCGGCGATGTGCGGGCTGCTGGCGCTCGGCGGTGCCGGGGCGGACTCCCCCGGCGCGGGCGAGGCGCGCAGGCAGGCCACGGCACGGCTGCTCCTCGACGAGACGAACGCGGTCCGGCACCGCCATGGCGTCGCCGCGCTGGAGATGGACGGGGAACTCTCCCGCGTGGCGCAATCCCACGCCGAGGACATGGCTTCGCGCGGCTACTTTTCGCACGAGAGCCCGGAGGGCGAGTCCGCGGCGGGCAGAGTCTGCCGCATCGTGCCCTCCCTCATCGCCTTCGACGTCACGGAAAACCTGTCGCGCACGACGGCGTCGGAGCCGGAGGCGCCGGAGCGAACCGCGGCCGAGGCGGTCAGGGGGTGGCTCAATTCCCCCGGGCACCGCAGGAACCTCCTGCACGCGCCGAGCACGCACGTGGGATTCGGGGTCGCGGAGGTTCGCGCAGGCGGGCAGTGGCGCGTGTGCGTGGTGCAGGTTTGCGCCGTCGTCGCTGGGGAGTGGCGCGACCGGCCCGCGTTGCGCGCGAAGTCCCCGGGCGCGTGGCGCGCGCACCTCGCCATCCCCCTCGAGTTCATGCTCGCCAGCCTGGATGAGCCCGCGCGGCAGTTCCCCGATCCGAGCGTGAAGGGCCTGTCGTGGGTCGGCGCGATGCCGCTGCTCTCGACCCCCGCGAAGGGGGAGGTGCACGTGGCGCACCCCGCCGTCGATCCGGGCCGCTACGACCTGATGGTGCGGCGCATGGGCGCGGTGGAATGGTGGCGACTGGCGGGGCTGAGGGCGGCGTCTCCCTGAAGCGCTTCATCCGGGCGCGATTCGCGACCACCCCCGCTTGACGTAGGTGCCGTCGGGCGCCATGAATGCTCCCGCGCGCCGCATCGGGTCCACACGTGCGTCGCAGCACCCTGCCCCACGGAACGCCCCGATGATGACGCGCAGGAACCTCCTCGCCGCCGCCGCGCTGGCCCTCCTCGCATCCGCCGCCGGCGCCCAGTCCATCACCATCGGCGCCGGGCCGTCCATCGGCCAGGACCACGACTTTCCCCCGAACTCCTACAACCAGGAGTTCCAGGACTGGGCAGCCGCCGATGTCCGCCACGTCCACCCGGTCGGCACGGGTTCTCCCCGCTACAACACGTTCGACGGGATCGATGACGGGCGCGACCTGATGGCGTTCTACTCGCGCACGGACACGACGAATCTCTACATGCGGGCGGACTTCTTCGACCTGAAGGTGGGGGACGAGTCCGCGCTCAACCTCTACGTCGCCATCGACTGCGCGGCGGGGGGGAACACGGGGCTGCCCGACGGCGTCGAGTGCAACTGGGACCAGGGTTGGGAGTACGTCCTCTCCATCTACAGTCCGGGCACCGGCGCGGGGACGAACTACAACTACTACAAGTCCAGCGGCGGCACGCAGAACGGCGTGGACTACCTCGGCTCGTACTGGAACTCCGCGCTGGATTCGGTGGAGTTCGGCGTCTCCCGCGCTTCGCTCACGTCGGCGGGTTGGGACGGGACCTCGCCCATCCGGTTCCTCGTCTACACCACGCGCGACTTCTACGAGGTGCCCGGCGCGTCCGACTTGATGGACTGCATCCCGGACCTCGACCGCGGCTTCTCCGACGGCACTGCGAACGGATTCGTTTCGAGCACGGCGACGTACGCGGGGCGCGCCAAGTGGGCCGCCATCGCGCACGGCAACCAGTCCGTGAACAGGAACGGCGACGTCCGCCCGCACATCTTCGATCCGACCAACACCTTCAAGACCGGCTTCATCCGCACGCTCGACACGCACGAGATTTTCCGAGTCCCGATCAACCTGCACCTGTCGGGATCGCTCATCATCGCATCCAAGTGGGCCAAGGCCAACCCCGCCGGGGACACCGCGACGACGGAAACGCCGCTCTCGGACGGCCCCGCCTTCCTGGCCCGCGTCGCCCAATTCGTCGATGCGAACCAGGTGGACACGCCGGGTGCGCTGATCGGTGGAGTCACTGCGGAGCACATCATGCCCTACTTCGAGGGCGCCGCCAACGTGACTTCGATGCAGCTCTTCAACGAGCTGATGTTCTCCGCCTTTGGCCTGACCACCGCGCAGGTGCCCGTCATGCACGTGCCCGAGCGCGTGATCCGCTCGCATCCCACCGGCGGTTCGCCGCTCACGGGCTTCACGTTCCCGGACATTCTCGCGGGCGGCTACACCGCCACCTACCTCGACGAGGTCGCGCACTACCACTGGTGGTTCGACGCTGCGAACACGACGTGGACGGGGCAGGGAGGCACCGACGTGAGCCCGAACGAGCACAAGATTCAGCTCGTCAACGGCGTCCACTGCTTCCTCATCAACGACCGCGAGGACCAGGCGAAGTTCGGCAACGACGACGGGGGCGCGATGATGGACACGCGCTACACGCTCGTCGAGAAGGCGCGCCACGCCGACCAGGCGCAGCTCACGCTCGTCTTCGACGACTGGGAGGCCTTCGCGGGAAAGTCGTTCGACGTGGGTTCGGGCACATCCTCCGCCAACAACAACCAGCGCCAGTACCAGAACACGGTGCGCTGGCTGGCGAACCACCAGTGGATCGAGGTCGTGACACTGAACGAGATCCTCGCGCGCGCCACCAACACCGGCCATCCGCAGTACAGCGCCGCATGGGTCGTCGACCGGGGCACGCGCACGGACCTGACCACGCAGACCTACGAGTGGCTCAAGCGCGCCACGGAGCTCTCCTACCACTACTGGTACTACAACAGCGACATCGAGGCGGGGGGCTCTCCGACGGGGATCGAGCAGAACTTCTTCGACCTTGTGCCCGTCCTGACGGGAGAGCAGGGCGACTACCACCGGCGCTTCCCCGGGAGCGTCCCGACGAACAGCGCGCAGGCCAATGCGGCGGACATCGGCAGCGGGTCCACGTTCCTGCCCAGCGGCATGAAGCACGGGGACCTGAACACGCCCGGCACGCTGATGAAGGCCACGTGGGACGCGATCCAGGCGGCACCGAACAACGACGCCCGCAAGCTCGCCCAGTGGCTCTTCGTGAACATGATCTACGAGACCGCATGGCACGAGGAGCAGGCGGGCAGCTACTCGAACACCACGTTCCAGAATCCGTTCCCGAACCCCGACGGCTCGTGGGACGGCGTGAACACGTGGTGCCTGCGGTTGAACAACCACGTGCGCAAGGCGCGCACGCTCGTCGAGGCGGCCAACTGGTCGGAGCAGGTGCGGACCGCCGTGCAGGGACCCACGACCTCCGTCCAGCAGCTCGACGTGGACTTCGACGGCGAGGATGAGTACATCCTGAGGAACAACAAGGTTTGGGGGGTGTTCGAGCGCCACGGCGGGCGCATGACCCATGCGTTCGTGTACGACTCGACGACGCAGCAGCCGATCTGCGTCATCGGCGCAGCGGTCGCCAACCCGTCCGAGCCCGGCGAAGAGGAGCGGGTCGGCACGGCCGCCAACCGATGCTCCGCGTTCAAGGAGATGAACAGCGCTTCGGGCGTCGCCTTCGCCGACGCGATCCAGTCATCGATCACACCGCTGGCGAAGGGCATCCAGTTCACGCGCACCGCCGGTGGCGCCTCGATCACGAAGACGATCAACCTGCCCGACAACAGCAGCAGCTTCGAGGCGACGTACCAGGTCTCGGGCCTGAACGCGGCAGGCGGGGGCACGCGGCTCTACACGAGGTTTGGCGCTTCCCCGAACAACCTCGACCTGATCCACCACGGGGACTCGAACCTGAGCCTTGCCTCGACCGCGACTTCGCGCGGCGTGGTGAACGCGGTGGGCGGGGCGATCCACCTGGAGGTGCCCGGTGGCGGGACGGTCCTCTTCAACGACACGCCGTCGGACACGGGCTGGAACGGGCGGAACCTCGCACTGACGCACACGCTGGAGCTCTCCGGGCCGGACAACTCGACGTACACGTTCAACGTGCGGCTTGCCGCCTCGCCGACCGGCGTCGGGGGCTGGGAGAGCTACTGAGAGGCGGGCGGCTCCCCCAGCCACTTGATTCCGAGCATGCGCTCGACGGCGTAACACACGCGTTCGCTTCGGTCCGAGAGCCAAGGAAGCACCCCCGTCCAGTGCAGCAGGCCCTGCGCAAGGAGCGCGGTGCCGAGGCCCCCGACCGTGTTGTCCGTGATCCAGTGCCCGCCCACGACTAGGCGCGGCAGCCCCGAGGTCACGGTGAGCGCGAGTGCCGCAAGCGCGTACCCCCGCCTCGCCCGCAGCGCCATGTGCACCAGAACCCACGTCGAGACGAGCGCGTGGTCGCCGGGGAAGCTGAACTTCGATCGGTACTTCGCCTTTGTCTTCGGGACGTAGTCGGTGATGATCCGCGCGTCCTTCACGACAAGGGACGGGCTCGGGCGCGCGTAGTCCGCCATGCCGAGCAGTTCGTCGTAGCCCGACCGGACGGCGAGCAGGATGAGCAGGGCGGCGAACAACTCCGCCCCGCGCCGCCGCGCGAAGCCGCGTCCGTCGCAGAACAGCCACCTCAGCGCCAACGTCGCGTAGATTATCAGCGTCGCCGCGTCGAAGTGCCGCATGTTGGTCGCGGCCCAGACGCGATCGAGTGCCGGAGACTGCCCCACGAGGCCGTTGAGGAGGCGAAACGCAGCCAGGTCGACTCCCTCGGTCAACCCGGGGATCGCCCACCAGATGTATAGAAGCAGTCCTGCACCTGCGAATGCCAAGGGCACCCAGCGGGCTGGGCTCGGCGGCGATGGTGCATTCTCGGCGTTTGGCACGGTGCGTCGCTCTGCGAGAAACCGGGAGGAAAGCCGATCCCCCGCGGGCGGATCAACCTGAACCGACGATTCCATCCCGTCGATTCCAGAGGTCGCCGCAGGACTGCCCGCCGGCGCGGGGTGAGAGCCTTGACGTCAGCACGCGATGACGCAAAGGCGCACGGAAGACACCGGGGACGACTTCCTGGGCTTCCTGTTTTGCGTTACCTTCCGCCCCATCGCGGCGCGGCCGGACCATGCACCGACGCCCCTTGACGCTATTTGGCTGACGTACGTATCTGGCCGTCCCATATACAATCGGGGAAAATCCCGAAATCCAGCCGCACAGGGAATGGCAACGAAACCGCAATGGCCAAGAGGATACTGTCCATAGACGACGAGTCGGACGTGCTGGAGATCATCCGCGCCGTCCTTCGCACCAAGGGTCATCAGGTGGTGACGGCGCTCGGGGGGGAGGCCGGCCTGATCGAGGCGGAGCGCACGACGCCGGACCTCATAACCCTGGACCTCATGATGCCGCGGATGAGCGGGCTGGAGGTCATCAAGCGCCTGAAGGCGAGCGACAAGCTGCGGCATGTCCCCGTGATCGTGATCAGCGCGATCGCCGCGGATGACAAGCGCACGGCCGAGTTCTGGATCAAGGGCCTGGGCGTCGCCGACTTCATCGACAAGCCGTTCGACCCCCTCGACCTGCTCGGGCGCGTCGAGTACATCTTCCGCCGCTCGAGCTACGGTTCCGCCCCTTCGCAGGGCCCCGCGATGCCCGCGGGTGAGGCCGCGGGCAGCCTTTCCTCCGCATCCCGCGACGGCATTCCGAAGGACGCCCCCCCGTCGGAGGTCGTCCGGCTCTTCGTGGAGTCATGGAACGAAAGGGACTTCGGCACGGAATTCGACGGCCTGGGCGAGGAGATGACGGGGGGCCTGAAGCGCGCGGACTATGTCGCGCGGCGCATCCAGGTGCACAGCGAGGACAGTGGGCACGAACTGGTCCAGCGCGTGGCATGCGTCGTCTCGGAGGACGTGAGCGTCAACCTCGCCAAGGTCGTCATCGACCGCGAGGAAGTCCATGGCGGCAAGACGCGACGGCGCCGCGAGGCGTTCGCCCTCAAGAAGACGCTCCAGGGCTGGAAGATCGTGAACTATCGCGCGCTGAAGGAGTCCCCATCCACGGATTAGGCGGGTTCCATCAGGATGCGGATTCACCCGGCGGAACGACCGGCACGCGGTCCAGCTCGACATCCATCGGCGTCACCCACCAGTGGCGGCAGTCGGCCAACTCCCCCGCCAACTCCCGGCCCGAGGGCCCCCCGACCGTCCAATAGAGGGACCAACGGGGCTTCAGCAGCGTCCATCCCGCCTGGCGCACGGCCGTGGCCATCTGCGGAGCCATGAGGGAGAGGTAGGTTGCGAGGCCGCTCGACCGCGCGGACTCGCCGAGCCGCCGGAAGGCGGAGGTGGCATCACCTTCCGAGACCTGCAAATCCACTATGAGATTCTCCGTGGATCCGGGGGCGGCCCCCGGTGAGCGGCGCAGGCTCGCCTCGAAGGCACCCGCGACCTTCCAGTGTTCCGCGGGAGGAATCTCGGGGCTCGATGCCAGCCAATGGCGGCACTCGGCGGACCGTGCGAACCGCGCGACGGGCCCGTCGGGACCGGGGTCCGACTGATCGGCGGAGTCCCTCTTGAAACCGGCCGGCTCCGGGGTCTTGTCGTGGGGGGCATCCATGCGCGCACGGAGGAACCACCCCGCGCGCTGCCAATGGGCCGCCTCGAGCGCCAACGTCGCGCGCAGCGGCGGCCCCGCGGCGAAGGAGATCGTCGCGCCGCGGATCAACTCACCCAGGAGGATTCCCATCCCGCGCGAGCCGTCCTCGTCCCCTGACTGGTGCAGGTCGTGCAGGACCTGCGCATCCACGACACCCTCCCCGAAGGAGAGGCCGGTGGCGCGGGCCGCGCCGAAGGCGACGATCCTCCCTTCGTCGAGGTTGCGCACAAGGAAGGGACGGGATGCGGCCCCGGGCGGCGCCTCCGCCGCGTACGCGCGCCCCCACCACTCGGAGGGAACGGGCACGCCCAAGTCCGCGAGGAAGTCCTGGAGCGCGATGTCGTCCTCGGCCGTGGCGGGCGCGAACTCGAGGGCCAAAGCCGGCGCCCGCCCTACCGGGGCTGGTAGGTCACGTCGACGACGTTGCCGACCTTGCGGTCCACCTTGAAGACTTGCAGGCGCCGGTCGTGGCGCACCACGAAGCTCTGGTCGTCGCCCAGGATCATGACTTCCTTGAAGTCGGTCCCGAGCGGAATCTCGCCCAGCTTGCGGAGGGTTCCGGTCTGGCTCACCTCGCCCACGGTCAGCGAGGTCCTGTTGCGGACGAGGAAGACGGGGCTGCGCTCGAACTTGTAGAGCGACTGATAGTCCGTCCTGCTGACGAGCGAGGAGCTGTTGGCGTCGACCTGCCGAAGGGCATAGCTGATGAGCATGACCGGGGCCGCAGCCTGGACGGCCGGACTCTGCGCCACGGCGGCATCGGGCCGTCCCAGGAGAAGGATTGCGGTGATGGCGGAGCCGAGGAGTGCGGCGGCTATCGGCGTTGCCGCGCGGCGAAACATGGCCACGGTCATGGCGGGTGGTCCTTCGCTGGGGAAAGTCACTATGCGACCACATCCGATCAAATCCCCGCCCGCGCCCGCAACCACGAATCAGGAATCGGTGACCGGGGTTCGAGGGAGGAGTCCGGGTGACAGGTATCGTGAAGGGCAGATCCTGGGTCCTGGTGGCTTGGGAGCCGGGGAGGACCATGGGCCGGGGGGGGCGCCGTCCCGGCGCCTTGTCCTGTCGGGGCATCAGCCTTCATTGCGGTGACAAGGGACGGCGCCTCCCCCGCACGGCTCCGGAACCCCCGGAAACTCGAATCCCCTGCTTCAGATCCCGTCCAGCTTCTCGACAGCGCCACGGAGCTTCTCTGCGTTCGTGTGCGTGTATATCTGCGTGCTGGTGATGGTGGCGTGGCCCATGAGGCGTTGGATTTCCACGAGGTCCACGTCGCGCAGGTGCAGGAGGGTGGCGAAGGTGTGGCGGAGCTTGTGCGGGGAGAGCTCCGGACGGCGGATGCCGGATTCGAGGACGTACTTGTCGACGATGCGCTCGACGGAGCGCCCGGTGATGCGGGAGCCGCGGGAGTTGGTGAAAACCGCGCGCTCCCCGGGCGCGCCATTGCGCACCTCAAGCCATGCGCGGAGCGCCTGCTGCACCGAATCGTTGATTGGCACGAGGCGCTCCTTCGAGCCCTTGCCCAGGACGCGGATCGTGCACCGTTCGAAGTCGACGCTGGCCATGTCGAGCCCGACGAGCTCCTGGAGGCGGACGCCGCAGAAGGCCATGGTGACGAGCATCGCGTAGTCGCGCGCCCCGGCGGGCGTCGAGCGGTCGGGCGCATCGAACAGCCGCCTGATCTCGCTGTCGATCATGAACACGGGGAGCTTGCGCGCCTGCTTCGGGTTGTGGATTGGCTGCGCGGGGCTTGCCGGGAGGAGCCCCTGCTCGACGCAGAAGTCGAAGAACACGCGGATGCTGGCAATGTTCCGCGCCAGCGTCGTGGACCGGAAGGCGCGCTCGGACTTGAGGGTGTGGAGGTACTCCTTGATCTCGTCCGTCGAAATCGAGGCCAGCGCCACGTCGGTGGACTTCCTAAGCGAGGCGAGGAACTCGCCGAACTTGCCGAGGTCGAACCCGTACGCAGCGCGCGTGCGCGGGGAGAGGTTCTTCTCGACGCGGAGGAAGCGGTCGAACTGGGCGACGGCGTCGGCAAGGTGCAGGGCCATGGGGGCGTCCTGCCCACGAGGTCGGCAGAACGGCAACCGGAAAGGCGCGGTGGCAAGGCTCCGGCGGACCTGACGATTCCGGGAAGGAAGCCACCAAGGACGGCACCGATGAGGGGCGGAAGGGGCCGTGGGGCGAAGGAGGAGTGACGCGTGCCGAGGGCGGATTTGCCGGTTTGCGAACCACTTCAGGACCCTGAAACGACCTTTCCCGAACCATGAATCCCCATCCACCCCGATCGGAGCGGCGAGTCGCCGCCCCCCCGGGCCGGGCCCCATCTCCCCGAGACCCGGAACCTGAATCGCGAGTCCGTGCAATCCTTGGGGGGCGTGCAGCGGTTCCTTCCATTGACCATCGCGGGAGGAGGCGCGTTGATGGCCGCAATCCCAGTCAGGTTGCACCATGAGCCCCCAGACGGCCCCCCATCGATTTGTCGGCACATCAGTCAAGCGGACCGACGGCGTCGCCAAGGTCCGCGGCACCGCCAAGTACGTGGACGACCACAGCCCAGCCGGCGCCCTGCACGCCAAGACCATCCGCACGCACATCCCCGCGGGGCGCCTTCTCGACATCAAGTACGGCCCCGGAATCCCGTGGGATGAGTTCACCATCGTCACGAAGGACGACCTGCCCGGACCGAACGTCGTCGTGCTGATCGAGAAGGACCAGCCCATCCTGTGCGACGGCACGATCCGCCACAAGGAGGAGCCCGTCCTCCTGATCGCGCACCCGGACAAGGGGATGGTGGAGAAGGCCGCCCGCGCGATCACGCTCGTGTGCGAGGAGGAGCCGGCGATCTTCGAGATCGGCAAGGGGCGGGTCTTCAAGGACTACCGGATCGACCATGGGGACCTGGAGGCCGCATTCGCGGCGGCGGAGATCACGCACGAGGGAACGTACCGCACGGGGGGGCAGGAGCACGTCTACATCGAGCCCAACGGGGTGATCGCATGGTGGGACCAGCGCGGGGTGAACGTGCGCGGATCGCTCCAGTGCCCGTACTACGTGCACAAGGCGCTGATGGGGGCGTTCTCCCTCCCGGCGGACAACTGGGCGAACGTGATCCAGGACACGACGGGCGGGGGCTTCGGCGGCAAGGAGGAGTTCCCAAGCGTCCTCGCGGTGCACGCGGCGCTGCTCTCGAAGAAGGCCGGGGGGCGCCCGGTGCGGCTGATCTACGACCGCGAGGAGGACATGGCGTGCTCGACGAAGCGCCATCCGTCGGAGACGCATGTCCGCATCGCCGCCCGGCGGGACGGCACGCTGCTCGGTTGCGAGATCGACTTCAGGATCGACGGCGGGGCGTACGCGACGCTGTCGCAGGTGGTGCTATCGCGGGGCGTTCTGCACAGCTTCGGGCCCTACAAGTGGCCCGCGGCGAAGATCCGCGGGCGCGCGTACTTCACGAACTGCCCGCCATACGGCGCCTTCCGCGGGTTCGGCGCGCCCCAGAGCATCTTCGCCATCGAGGTCGCCCTCACGGAGCTGGCTGACCGGCTGGGGTTGGACCCGGCCGAGCTCCGGCGCCGGAACTTCCTCCACATGGGGGACACGATGCCGACGGGGCAGGTGCTGAAGGTGGATCCCAACATGGACGCGATCCTCGACCGCACGATCGAGCTCTCGGACTACGGCGTGAAGCGCGCCGCCTGGGGTGTCGGCAGCGGCCGCGCCATGGGCGTGTCGACCTTCATGCACGGCGCGGGGTTCACGGGGTCGGGGGAGGTCTACCTGGCCTCGCGGGCTGCGGTCTGCACGCGAGCCGACGGCACGGTCGTCATCCTGACATCCTCCACCGACATCGGCCAGGGCACCGAGACCGTGTTCGCGCAAATCGTGGCGGAGGCTCTCCAGATCCCGATGGCGGACGTCGTGTTCCAGCAGCCCGAGACGCGGCTGGTGCCGAACAGCGGCCCGACCGTGGCCTCGCGGACGACGATGGTCGTGGGCAGGCTGGTCGAGCGTGCCGCGCGCACCCTCGCCGGGATGCTCGCGGGCGCCACCGTCGCTGAGCACTTCGCGCTCTACGGACCCACGACCGTGGAGGAAAAGTACGAGCCGCCTAAGGGCGTCGAGTGGAACGACGTGACGTTCCGGGGCGACGCCTACGCGACCTACGCGTGGGCATGCAACATCGCGGAGGTCGAGGTCGATCCGGTGACCGCGGCGGTGAAGGTGCACCGCCTCACGGGGGTCTTCGACATTGGGACGGTCGTCAATCCGACGCTTGCGCTCGGACAGCTCGAGGGCGGCATCGCGCAGGGCGTCGGCTGGGCCATGAGCGAGAAGGTCGTGCTCGAGGGTGGCGCGATGAAAAACGCCCAGATGACGAACTACATACTGCCGACGACTGTGGACATGCCGGACCTGAGGATCGACTTCGTGCCCACGCCCTACGAGGGGGGCGCGTTCGGCAGCAAGGGCGTGGGCGAGCTGCCGATGGACGGCCCCGGCCCCGCGATCGCCTCGGCCATCGCGCGCGCGCTCGGGCGCGACGTGCGGGAGATTCCCGCCATGCCGGAGGACCTCCTGGAATGAGGTCTGGTGCGGCGTGCCGCGGCTGGGCGGTGGCGGCCTGCATGGCCGCGATGATGGCAGCGACCGCGCCCGCGCAGACCCCGGCCCCGACCCCGGGGCCCGTGCGCACCATGTCGTTTCGTGACGGCAAGCCCGAGGACGCGTTCAACCGGCTCGTGACGCCGGGTGAATCGACAAAGGGCACCCCTGCGCTTGCAGGTGTGCTGACGGTGGAGCTGCGCGGCGCAGGGGACGCGGGCCGCCTTGCCGCAGGGGACTACGAGCCTGTGCTGCTCGCGGAGTCCGGCCGCGGCGAGGGCAGCCGGCGCTTCTATCAGCTCTTTGCGCGCGACGCCCGGCGCCTGAACCGCGAGGAGCGCGCCGAACTCGCGCAGCGCATGAAGGCCGTCCTCTCCGCACGCAGGGCGGCCGGGGCGCATTCCGACCCCGCCGCCGCCGTCGCGGCATTCCTGCATTCAAACCGCCGCGAGGCCGACGAGGGGGAGTACGGCTTCGAGGTGGAAAAGGACGGTGGTGAGATTCTCGCGCGCGTCGTGGACGCCAGGGGCCGGCCCATCGAGGGGCGGCTCGCCTACCTGTTCAACTACGATCCCGGGCGCGGCCTGGTCCGCGTCGCGGCGACCGACCGGTCCGAGCCGGACGGCACGATTTCATTCCACAGGCTCCCACCAGGACATCTTTACCGTGTGGAGGTGGCGCCCGGGCCAGATGGTCTCGCCTGGAGCGGCGTCGTCCGCATCGAGGCTGGCGAGTCGGAGGGCCTTCCCCCCCTCGTGGTGACGGACGGCGCGAAGCGGACGAGCGGGCTGGTGCTTTGGCAGGGCCTGCCCGCGGCCGGAGTGCGGGTCCGCAGCGTCGGGCCCGCTCAGCCGACGCTCTCCACGACGACGGACGAGAACGGGTGCTACACGCTCGCGCCGCTTCGGGAGGGCGGGGTGCTGCTCACATTTTCGCGCGCAGACATCGACCGGGACACGGTCCGGACGTGGAGCACGAGGACGGGCACGGAGGAGCAGGTGGTCGCCCTGGACCTGCTGCCCGCGAGCCTTCGGCCGAGGTAGTCCACAGGGGGCACGTCGTTGCCTGCGGCCTTGCGATGGAGTTTTGCCCACGGGCTCCCGCAGGAGCGCCAACGGGTGGGTCATCCTGGGCTATTCCCCGCCGAGTTCCTTCTTCTCCCGTTCGAGCCGCACCTTGCGCAGCAGGTTCTCGATGCGCTCGAACTCCTGGCGGGAGCGGTCGTGGCGGAAGCGCACCTCGGGGTGGAAGCGCATGCGGATGTTCTGCGCGATGACGGTCTGGAGGTAGCCCGTGGCGCCCTGGAGCGCAGCGAGCGCCTTCTCGACCGACTCATCGTCCTCGGGCATCTGGGTGAAGAACACGGTGGCGTAGCGGAGGTCCGGGGTCATCCGCACTTCGGTGATGGTGAGGATCGCTGGAAGGCGCGGGTCGCGCATGTCGCGCAGGAGCGCCTCCGACAGGAGGTCCCGGATCTCTTCGCCCACGCGCTGTGCCCGACGCTTGTCCATGCGCGAATCCTCGACTCGTGGGCTGAGGGGGCAAATGGAGGATTGGGGGATCCTGCCCCCGTTTCAGGTCCCCTGTGCGTGCAGGAGTGCGCGGACACGCGGCCGGCGCAGGTGCAGTTCCACCAGGAGCAGCGGCACAAGCCAGTTCGCCCATGCAGCGAGCGGATACACGGCCTCGTAGTCGAGTCCCGCGCGTTCGCCGAGCTGCACGGCCAGCCGCAGCGCGACGGCGGAAAACGTGAGGGCGTAGTTCCGGAGGATCCACGCGCGGTGTCCGGCAATGTCGCGGCGCACGGCAAGCGCGACGGCCGGAACGAGCGTCCCGATCCACAGCAGCGCGTTGATGGTCATGCCCAACTGCGCCGTGGGTCCCCCGTGCGCCATGGCTCCCATCGGGATGGCGGTGATGCCCGCGACGAGGACGGCGAGCGCATACACGCGCCCCGTGGAGCGATGCGCCCAGGGAAGGACGCGCAGGTGCATCGCCGCAAGTTGCGCCGCGCCGGAGACCAGCGCCACCACCGCCGAGAGCCCGTGCGCCGCCACAAGCCCCCAGTGCCGGACGTACTTGTCGATGAAACGATCGTCGATCGGGTGGCTGCCCGACAGGATCCCGAGGGACACGGAGGCCGTGGCCGCCACAAGTCCGAGCATCACCCCGATGGCGATGGCACGGGGGATGCCCGCCGGGATCCTCACCGGGCGCCCCCCGCCGCCCATGACCGCAGGATGATGTCCCCGCTCGACGCCAAGCCGTTCGTGGGGTCGTAAAGGGTGTCCACGATGCGCCCCACCCGCCACGACTCGTCCCGCGACCAGCCGGGAAACGGAATGAAGTCCGCGTCCCTGTCGGGGCCCATCGAGGCGAGAAGGTAGCGGTCATCCTCCAGGTGGTAGGTGATGGGCAGCCAGCCCCCGCGGCTGAACGGATCGGTCAGGCGGGCCTCCATGGGCTCCGGGACGGGGACTTGGGCCGCCCCCGCCGACTCGCGCCACTGGGCGACGGCTGGAAGCCTGCCGGTGCGCGCGCGCTCGCCCTCGATGATCGAAGTCATTGTGTGCATGCGCGCCTGGGCCTCGCTGCGTTGCGAGAGCGTGCGGTTCACGGGCCATCTGGGCAGGGCAAACGCGGCGAGGAACGCGATGATGGCAAAGATGACGAGGACCTCCAGCACGGTGACAGCGCGTGTGCGTGGTGTTGCCATTGGAAGACCTCCCCGGGCGCGTCGCACCGTTGCAACGTGCGCCATTCAATCCGCATGAGGAGCAATGCACGGGCCATCCTTGCGTCAGGCTTTTCCTCCGAGGCGCGCGCCACTTGTTCGGCACAAGCTCCTCGCTGGGACGCAAGGTCGCGAAGGCGCCC
>CAZUCD010000072.1:0-17705 GCA_964618855.1 uncultured Candidatus Sumerlaeota bacterium | reverse complement strand
GGTCAGAAGTAAGCGGCCCACTCCGGATAGGCGACGCGGAACTTTTCCGTCAACTCCGCTGCCTCGCGCTCAACCTTGGCGGTGTCGGGAGTCTTCGCATCCCGCGCCCGTTCCCACATCTGGCGAACCTGCCAGTCGCGGTAGCGCTGGAGCTTCCAAATCTTGAACTGTTCCTCAAGCGGGAGTCGCTCGGGGCCTTTGGAGGTCGGGTCGACGCGGTAGGGGGCGATTTCAAAGACCTCTAGTCGCGAATCCACGCCCTCATCGACCCCTTGCGAGATTGTCACTCGTGCAAGTCGGTTGGCCTGCGGACTCACCTCAACCAGCCCCAATCTTCCCGTTGGGGTAGTCATGCTTTCGAGTGAAGCAAGACGCCGCATGTTTGGGAGTTGCCAGAGTTCTGGAGTCCAGGCTCCTCTCTTGTCCTCGTGAATCGCGAGGATCCTGAGAGATGACGCCAGCAACTGGGGTTGAGGCCAGCAGCCAAATGGTCCCTCCGCCACCTCCTGTCCAGTCCTTGAGTCTAAAACGAGCACCTTGCCGGAGCCGATGACCAGATACTCGTCCTCGTTTCCAGCCCAGAAGAGTGTCGAAGGTATGGCATGCTCCGACTCGATCGTCGCTTGACCGACGGTCCATACCTTCTCAAAACTGAGTGCGTCGCGATAGACCACGGACCCGTCTCGGGTCAACTCAGCGATCCACTTTCCGTCAGGTGACCACTTCGCCAGAACTGGCACCGAGGCGTCCCCATGTAGTGTGGGTTGCGCCCGAAGGTTGCGCCCGCTCTCGACGTCAAAGACTTCAGGTCCGGCGGTCATTAACAGCATGATTTGAGCACCGTCTGGCCGCCAAGCAATCAACGACGACCGACCTGCCTGCGGAGGGGACAGCCGTCCCCACTCTCCACTTCTCTTGAATTCTTCCTCGGCTGCACTCCGGTCGTTCGGATTTGCAGCCCTTATCTCCTTAAGGAGAGTAGCATCTCGGCCGTTGCAGACACTTAGGGAGGTATCCCTATAAAGCAATGCAAACTGAGTTCCGTCAGGACTCCAGCATGCACTAACAACTTGAACTCCACGTGGCGATGTCCGGGCAACTTCATCCAAAGATGAGGCATCCAGCAATGTGGCGCAATCCCGATCCCCGAAGACTAGTAGCAGATTGCACTGAGGCCCAGCCAGACAAGAGTTGAATCTCGTTGCTGCAATCATGGGCATTTCCTTAAACGTACCGGTGCTGGTTTCAAAGCGGCTTATCCGATTTTGCGCCTCTGTTGGCACGAGGATGATTCCCTCACCGTCTCCAGTCCAAACGGGGAAGTCCAACTCGTCCACCAGTGGCGAGCGAAGCGGCCGGGATGACAGGGGTACGGTGCCATCCACAACCACCATTGAATCGTCCTCCAAGACCGCGATCATCCTAGTTGAAGAATGGTCCCATAGGACTCTGCTCACATGACCGCGAAGTCCGACTTCTCTGAGAACCTCCAAGTAAGGGGCCCGGAGTATCTCAATCGTACGTCCGAGTGAGTGGGCGATCCGGGTGGAGTCGGGACTCCATGCGGACGAGCCAATAGCTTTCTGCAATTGGCCCAAGACCTCCCATCTCTCCAAGTCAATGACAACTGCCCCTCTCGGGCCAGAAATGAGCATCTTCGCTCTGTCCGGACTACACGTAAGAACCGAACCGGACCCTGCGAATGGAACCCAAAGAGGCTCAAAGTCCTTGAGTTCACTACCCTCACGATTGCCCGGTGCCACTACATGGCGACGGAGCTTGCTCCCCTTGTCCAACACGTACATCAAACCTCTTGGCTGATCAAGAAGATACCCGAAAGGCGTATCCTCGAGCGAAATGGTACAGATAGTTTCGTAAACCGTCTTGAAGGCGTCTTCGAGATTGGGGCCTTCCACTACCAGTCTGAGGGGATTTGGTTTGGTGATGTCGATCGCGCGTGCGCCGTTGACCTCGCGGTAGTGCTGGCGGGGCGTAGTCTCTTCTCGAACTCTCCACGGGGCCCCGGCTTGAGTGTTCGCGACGGGCGCCTTGCGGGAGCGAGATGACTTCGAAGTCACTTCACAGGCAGTTTGCAAGTCCCAAACACGCGGCTCGGATTCCAGCGCTCCGTAACTGTCGACTGTAACGTGATGATCGTCTCCGGACCATTCGAGGTGGTCTTCTTCTCCAATTGTTCCAGGCAGCTCGATCAGTCCTTGCTTCGTCAATCCTAATAGATATCCGAACTCGATTCCTCGTTCACCCTCCTCTGTTTGCATGAGGCGCGCGTAGCCTCTTTCGAGGTTGCCTTTGCGAATCAGGGACTCCGCAATTGCGATGCTGTCGGCGTATTCACCAGCGCGCGCTTCAGCACGGAGTCGCTCTGCAGACGCTCGAGCTGTTTCCGCCACCTTCGCGGCCCTCTTTGCTTGCCACTCTCGCTCCTCCGCCCGCTTGCGTTCCCGCTCGGCCGTGTCGCGGGCATCCACGAGCACCCCGACTCCTGCCGTCAGTGCCAGCACCACCGCCCAAGCTGTAATGAGGCCGACCGCGAATAGCTTCCTCCTCCTCTTCGCCTTTTCCAGCGCCTCCTTCGCCGCCTCCGCCTCGGCCCTTTCGCGGCGGGCGCGATCCCTCTCCTCCCGGCGCGCCCCCAGACTCCTTAGCCGAGACGCGACCTCGACCGCGCTGCTCGGACGCCGCTTCAGGTCGCCGGCGAGGCACGCGCCAATGTCTTCGCGGAGCAGCTCGTCCTCCACGTCCTCGCGCCAGTCCGACGACAGCGCCCGTCTGAAGTCCCCTGCCAGGGCTTGGTACAGCATGATTCCGAGCGAATACACGTCGCTCTGGATTGTCGCCGGCTTTCCTTCGAGCAGCTCCGGCGCCATGTAGAGCCGTGTGCCCGTGCGCGAGCTCGACGGGTCACCGGCGACGCTTTCGGTCATTCCGCTCGCCGTGATCCCTTTCGCCTCCAGGACGCTCCGATCCGTGATGAGGCCGATGCCGAAGTCCGTGAGCACGATGCGTGGTGCAGGGGATGAGGGTGGCACGGGCATCCTGCCCGTGGTGGCCCGTGCACCGCTCTCTCCTGGTGCTCCGCGCTCTCCGGCATGCACGGGCGGGACGCCCGTGCCACTTTCGGGCATGGCCGGGACGGCCATGCCACCCTTTCTTACCAATATGTTCGAGGGCTTGATGTCCTTGTGGAGGACGCCGACGGAGTGCGCGGCGCCGACCGCCTCCGCCACTTGCGCGACGATCTCCAGCCGCACCTCCAGCGGCACCTTCGCGATGCCATCCTGCGATTCCGCCCACTCCAGCAGGTCCCCGCCCTCGGTGTACTCCGACTCGATGAAGAAGGGTGCCTTCTCGAAGTTCCAGTCGATGACCTTAGCGATGTCGTCTCGGTCGCCGAGCGTCTCCTTCAGCACGCGAAAAAGGACGACCTCGCGCTTGAGCCCCCGCAGCCGGTCGGCCTGGAAGCAGAACTTGAAGACGCGCCGCGCGTGGGTCTTGGCGTGCTCGACCAGCCAGACCTCGCCGAATCCACCCTCGCCGAGTTTCTCCTTCAGTATCCAGTTGGGGCGTGCCTCGAGCTCGATCCCCGGCGCGGGGCGCCAGCCGAGCGTGATCTCGTCCCCCGCGGCGACGGCCCGCCGCGCCTTCTCGCTGTCCGGCGGGGGAGTGAGCGGCGCCGCACCGCGCACGCCGGCCTCGAACACGTCCACGGGCTCATCGAAGCCCTTCAGGACGTAGGGCCCGTGCGCGACCCAGTCCGTGCCCTCCGGGACGGCGGTGTTGCCCCGCGCGGCGACGCGGGCCACGTCGAACGCGCCGCGCGTCAGCAGGGTCTGTCCACCCTGCGCGAGAGCCATCACACGCGCGCATGTCGGGACCGCCGCGCACGTTGCCTCGATCCTCTTCGCTCCGCGCGCGATGTCCTCCGGTGCGTTCTCCTTGAGGATGACCTCGCCGAGATGGATCGCCGCGCGCGACGCAACCGGCTCGCCAAGCTCCTGCGAAAGCGCGTGGTGCGCCCCGTGGAGCGCGAGCGCGCACCGCACCGCGTCTATGGGTCGTTCGAAAAGGACCAGGAAGCCGTCGGACTTGTCGATCTCGCGCCCGTTGAACTGCGCGATCAGGTCCCGCGCAATCCGGTCCGTGCGTGCGAACAGTTCCGAGGCGCGCACGTCCCCGAGGCGCTCCGTGAGCGCCGTGCTGCCGACAAGGTCCGTCAGCAGCAGCGTCTTTACCGAACCCTCTGGCATCATGCCCCCATCCATCACGTCCGTGTGATCGGATCAAGTCCAAGGCACGGGCGGTTGCGGCGCTCCGGTTGAAGCTTGCGACGAGGCTCCCCGTCGTGAAACTGCTCCGCATGGACAGTTCCTCCGGGGGTGACAGCGCCGACCGCTCGCTGCGCGCGGGGGCTCCGGCCAACCTGCCCGCGAACCCGTCCCTGTCCTACAATCCCCGCACGATGGCCCTCGGGATTCCGCCGGAGGACGGGGACGACTTCTCCGCCCCCACGTTTGGCCGCGACCTCTCGGAGACTCGCGCGGAGTCTCCCCAACCGATCGATGCGGCGCGCGAGTCCCGCCAGGCGGAGGCCCTCGGGTTCACCCTCCTGCGCCTGGTCGGCCGCGGGGGCATGGGGGAGGTCTGGGAGGCCATCCAGCGGCGCCTGTGGCGGAGGGTCGCCGTCAAGCGCATGAGGCATGCCGCGGGCGGATCCACGCTCGGCGACGATGCCACGATGCGCAGGACATTCGAATGGGAGGCAATGACCTCCGCGCTCCTCGACCATCCGAACATTGTCCCCGTGTACGACCTCGGCATCGATGAGTCCGGCATTCCGCTCCTCGCGATGAAGCTCGTGAAGGGGCACGGCTGGAACAAGCTCCTGGACGCGGACATGCAGGCGCTCGACGCCGAGTCCCACCTCGCGAGGCACCTCCCCATCCTGTCGCAGGTCGCGCAGGCGGTCGCGTTCGCGCACTCGCGCGGCGTCGTCCACCGCGACCTCAAGCCATCGCAGGTGATGATTGGTGAGTTCGGCGAAGTGCTGCTGATGGACTGGGGCCTCGCGGTGATGGTCGGCGCCAAGCCCGAGTTCCCCAGCGAGTTCGCCCCCGGCCGGATCTACCCGGACTTGGACAGCTGCGAGAACCCCGCCGGGACGCCGGGATACATGGCGCCCGAGCAGACCGAGCCCACCTCCGCGCGCATCGGCCCCTGGACGGACGTCTACCTGCTCGGCGGAATGCTCTTCAACGTGATGACGGGCAGGCGCCCGCATCCGGGCGATTCCTCCGCGGCCGCCTTCCGCAACGCCGCGGAGGGGATCGTGACCCCCTGGGAGGAGGCCGCGCCGGGCAGGCACCCGCCGGAGGAGCTGCGGTCGCTGGTCGGGGACGCATTGAACCCGGCGACGGACTCGCGCCCGACCGCGCGCGAGTTCATCGACCGCCTCCAGGACTACATGACGGGCGCGGGCAGGCGCCGCGAGTCGGTGGCGATCACGTCACAACTCGCCGGCGAAACTCACGCGCGGACCTACGCAGCGTTCGTGAACGGGCTGACGCGGCTTGGCCAGGCGCAGAGCCTTTGGCCGGACAACCCAGAGTGCGCGGCCCTGCGCGAGCGACTCGTCGGGGGATACGCCGAGCTCGCCCTCGCGTCCGGCGACCTGAAGCTGGCCCGCGCCCAGGGCGAGCGCATGGCTTCCGTCCCGGCCCGCGAGGGACTGCTCACCCGCGTCGACGAGGCGGAGCGCCGGCTGAAGCTCCAGCGCCTGCGCCTGCGCCAGTTCGCCGCGCTCACCGCGATCCTCGTCGTGCTCGTGTTTGCGGGAGGCGCGGCCTTCACCTACCAACTGAAGAAGGCGAACGACCGCACGGGCGACCAGCTCCGGATCACAACGGAGGCGCGCATCGCCGAGAGCGACGCCCGGCGCGCGGCACAGGATGAACTGGACCGCGCAACCCTGCTCCTCGCCGACGCGCTCATCGAGCAGGACCGCCGCGACGAGGCCATCGCACATCTCTACTCCATCCCGGAGGAGAAGCGATTCTGGGAGTGGGGCTTCCTCCTGACCCGTGCCATGCAGGACCTGTGGGAGGTCCCGTACCGCTACTTCGAGTTTTCGCCCACCAAGCGGCTTGTGATCGCGCGCAACGAGCAGGACGGGCTGTGCCTCCTCAAGGCCGAGACCGGAGAGCGCATCGCCATCCTGGGGTCGCACGAGGTCGCCGGCCTCCGGTTCAAGTTCTCCCCGGACGAGTCCATGCTCGCGATCTACACCGTCGGGCTCCCCGCGTCCCTCCATGACACACGGACGGGCGCCAGGCTTGCACGGTTCGAGGGCGAGGGCGCGGTCACGTCGCTCGAGATTTCCCCGGACAAGCGGCAGCTGGCGGTCGGCCTCGTGGATGGCCGCCTTCTGCTCCTTGATGTCGCGGGGGGCGCCACGCGCATGCACTGGCAGTCGGACAGGGCCATAGGTGATTTGTTTTGGCGCGGGGACAAGCTCGTTGCCGTTTGCCATGGGGAGGTGTGGCGCCTCGACATGGCGAAGGGGAAACGGGAACTCCTCCACGCCCAGGCACCCGACGGCACCGCCTATTGGTCGTACTCCGCCCGATCGGACCCAAGCCGCGAGTGGTTCGCCTTCGGATACGAGCGCAATCCGCTCATGGCAGGCCGCGTCGAGTCCGGCGGGCTGAAGGCCTTCCCCGGCTCGCACTTCAGGTTCCACCTCTGCCAGCACCGACCGTGGATCGTCACGACGGGAGGTGGCGCGGAACCCGGCGTCATCGTCTGGAACCTCGAGTCGGGGGAAAGGGTGCTGTGGGACCTGCCCGCGCCGCTGGTCGCGGCATCGGAACCGACCCGGGAAACCCGGCCCCCAAGTTCCCACAACATCTCCCTCTCTGAATCCGAGGACGTCGTCCTCTGCGACGTCGACCCCACCGGCAGGAGGCAACTCTTCACCTTTCCGGAACTTCGTCATGTTGGGTTCCCGGCCGTGCTCGACTATCCCGGCAACCACAACATCGAGCTGATGCCCAGTGGCAACGCAGCATGGGTCGTGTTCGATGACAAGACGGTGATCCGGCCCATCGGGGCACCGTACCCCGGCATCCGGATTCCCGGGCACACATCATCGATCGGGGGCGGGGACGCATACACGTCGGCACTCGCGATGTATTGGTTCGAGCAGCGCGACACCGAGCACGGCGACCTCCAATTCGTCGGCGGCCGGATGTTCTCGCTCTACATGGGAGGGCGGCTCACCGCCGACCTCGCGAGGATCTACATTCCAGGAATCCGTGGGGAGAACTTCACGGTCGAGAAGGCCGATCGGAGTTCGAGCCGCGTCCTTGGCTCCTACACATGGGGGGACGGAGTCATCGGGACCTTTGCACTGCATCCCGACCGCGAGCAGATGGTGGGCATCCGCGCCGACCAGTCGCGCCTCGCTTCGTGGTCGCTTGCCGGCGTCGAGAAGGTGCCCCAGTTCGAGTTGGACGCAGGGGACGGCGATGCGTTCATCGGCGCATCCTTCGATGCGACGGGTGGGCGCCTGTATGTCAGGACCGCGCTGGGCAACCTGTTGACGCTCAATCCCGACACGGGGGCGGTGGCCTCCACAATCCACGCCCACAAGGGGCCCGTGAACGGCCTCCTCGCGGTGCGCGGGACCGGGCACATCGCCACCTACGGCGAGGATGGCTGGGTTCGCCTCTGGGCCGACGGCGCAGACCGCCCCGCGCATGCGATCAACTTCGGATTCCCCGTCGCGGGAGCGGCGATCACGCCGGACGGCAAGCGGATCCTCGCCTGGCCCGCCGTCGGCAATCCCGACTTCAGGACCCTGCCGGAAGGGCGCGAGATCTGCCGCCTGGATCGCACCGACTTCCCCATGGCCAACGTGCGCTTCCTGGGCGGCGATGCGCGCATCGTCTCGTCCGCCGGGGGCGCAGCAAGGTTCTGGGACACGCGCACCGGCAGGGAATCCTACGCGATGGCGCAAGGATTTGGCGGCATCTCCGCCGACGAGCGCCGCATGATCCACATGACCGAGGAGTGGGAGGGCATGCTGATCGACATCGCGCCCTCGCGCACCTCCGACCTCCCCGGCGATGCCTCCATGTCCCTGCGCGAGCGCCTGGACCTTTGGAAGGTGGCGCGCTACCGCAGGTGGTCCATAGCCCAGCAGAAGGTCGACCTCGGGGCGTACTGGTACGAAGCCGCGGCCGTCCCGGGCGACGTCGCGGAGGTTCCGCGCGGCACCGTGATGGACATCTTCATCCCGTTGGCCGCTGGTGCGCCGAGCGATGCCGCCGGCCTGACGGAGTACCTCGCGCACGAGGGCGCCCGCTTTTACATGCGGTGGTTCGACGATGGCGCGCGAGACACCAAGGAGCAGTTCGACGACAAGGCGACCGTGCTCCTTCGGCGCTCCCTCATCAAGTCGCCCGATCTCTCGAACGGCCCGGCCGGCCTCGCCGCCATCGTGCTCGGCGCCACGAGGGGGCGGATCGTAGGTGACTTGTCGCACCTGCTCCGCAAGGGGGACCCCGGGCACGTCTCGCACCTCTTCATGCCCATCGATTCCATGGCCCGCGTCTACATCGACAGGGGCGAACGAGAGCAGGCCGCCGCAGTGGCGCGGTGGCTATGGGCGGTCCGGGCCGCGCTGGGATTCGTCCCCGGGGAAACCGGCGAAACCCTGGCCCGCCTCGGCGTGCAGCCTCCGGACCCGCCCCCGCCCGGCCTTGGGGCACTGCCGGCGGTGGGCCTTCCGGGAAGGTTCCTCCAGGCGGCGGCGCTGGATGGTCCGCCACTCGATACTGCCAAGGCCAGGGCTCACCTTCAGGCCGCGCGAGAGGAGTACGCGGCGGCCATCGAGGCCTACCTCGCCGCGACGCCGGAGCCCGAATGGGACGAACTCATCCGAAGGGCGCGGGCCGATCCCGCGTGGCAGCCCATCGAGCCCGACATTCCAGCCTCGCAGTACTTCACGGACCTCGCCCGGCGAGCGGCGTCCCTGCGGCTGAAGGGCGAGAATCTGGAAGTGCTCCGCGACCGCGAGGCCGCGCGCATCGATGACGCCTTCGCATTCGTCACGAAACGCGGCAGCAGCGCCCCGCCACCCACCGACGCCGGCTCGAAGGAGTGATCCCCATGGCGAAGAAGGCATCCCGCACCACCCCGAAGCGCCCCAGGCAGCCCGCGGCGTCCACGTCGAAGCCCAAGCTACTCTCCGGCGGCAACCCGCAGATCGCGAAGGCGGACGGCGACGCCCCCGTGCTGGCCTACATCGCCGCCATGCCCGGCTGGAAGCGCGACGTCGGGGCGCGCATCGACGCCATCGTCGCTCGAACCGTCCCCGGCGTGCGCAGGGCCGTGCGCTGGAACACACCCTTCTACGGAATCGAGGGCAGGGGATGGTTCCTTGCGTTCCACTGCATCACGAGATACGTAAAGGTCTCGTTCTTCCGCGGTGCATCGCTGACACCGATGCCCCCGGTCGCATCGAAGATGAAGGACGTCCGCTACTTCCACGTCCACGAGGACGACGTCATCGACGAGGCGCAGTTCGCCGACTGGGTCCGGCAGGCGAGCGCTCTCGACGGCGAGCGGTGTTTCTAGAAGCTCCACCCCCCGCGCATTGACGCCCGCCGACGCATCCCTTCCCGTTATTCCGACGGGCGACGAACAAGGAGAACCGACATGGCAAAGGCAGTCACCAAGGGCGCTCCGGCGGCGAAGGGTGGCGACCCCATCAAGGACGCGCTTGCCCAACTCGCCGCGCTTGGCGACGAGAAGGTCCGCGCGCGCAACTCAAGGCTCGGCGCGGGCGACAACCAGTTCGGCGTCCCCATGGGCGAAATCCGAAAGGTTGCAAAGAAGTTCAAGGCCGGCCACGACCTCGTGCCAGCGCTGTGGGCCACGGGAAACCTCGAGGCCCGCCTCCTCGCGACGCTCCTTGTCGATCCCGCGAAACTGCCCCCGGCAGACCTCGACCGCATGGTGCGCGAGGCCACCTTCGGCCAACTCGCCGACTGGCTGAATTCCTACGTCGTGCGCAACCACCCGGGGAAGGAAGCACTCCGCGTGAAATGGATGAAGGACAAGGACCCCTGGGCGGCGCGCGCCGGATGGGGCCTCACCTCCGAGCGCATCGGAAAGGACTCCGATGGCCTCGACCTTCCGGCGCTCCTCGACCGCATCGAGAAGGAGATGGCGAAGGCGCCCGCGCCGTCGCAGTGGACCATGAACTTCTGCCTGGCCGGCATCGGCATCCACCACCCGGCCCTCCGCGAGCGCGCCATCGCGATTGGTGAGAAGCTCGGCATCTACCGCGACTTTCCGTGTTCGAAGGGCTGCACCTCGCCCTTTGCGCCCACGTGGATCACGGAGATGGTGCGCCGTGCGGGGGGCTGACCGTCAGGGAATCTCGGGCTCGACAAGCTGCGCCAGGAGAAGGAGCGACTCCTGCCAGCCCAGGTAGCACATCTCGGCGGGGATCGCCTCCGGGATGTTCTCCTGGATGATCGACAACTCCGTCACTCCCATGACGGAACGGAAAGTCACTGTCACCTGCATCTCGCCAGGCAGGTTCGCGTCGTCGAATCTGTCCGTGTAGCGGATGCGCTCGCCCGGTACCAGCTCCACGTAGGTGCCTCCGAATGCATGCGATTGGCCCGTGCGGAAGTTCGTGAAGGACATGCGGTAGCCGCCCCCGACACGCACGTCGGAGTGCTGTACTTCCGCAACGAAACCGTGCGGCGGCAGCCACTTCACCTTCGCCATCGGGTCGAGGAATGCGCGGTATAGGTGCTCCGCCGGACAGCGCATCACCCGGTGGAGTCTGACCGTGTTCGGGGACTTGGACATGGATTCCCTCATTGGGTGGATGTTTCGCTGGTTGCGCCACCCCGCGGGTAGCCGGGGCAAGCGGCTTGAAGGTCTCCGCAGAAGGCCGCCGAGGCGCGGGGAAACGGCACGCAGTTCGCACGCGACAGACTGAAGCCTTCGGCTCCACCAACCTCGTCTCCCGGGGCGTCCTCCACGATCATGCACGCACCTTCCTTCGCATGGGCGGTCTGCATCACGGCGGCCCTCGCCGTCCCCGCTCACTCGCAGCCGTCAGGCACCCCTCCCGCGCATTCACCCGCAGCTTCCACGCAAGTCACCGCGGAAAGCCTCCGCGCGAGGGCCGGGTTGGTCGGCGACGAGTGGAGGCTCAGGCTGAAGTCGGGGCGAGTCATCACCTCAACGTGGCAATGGGGTCCGGGAAGGTACTCGATGAGGATGATGTCCCACGGGGTGGATGGGAGTGGATCCCCGTGGCTGATCCTGGGTGTGACCTACTGGCACCCGGGCCTCCGGCAAGTGCGCACTCTCGCCATCCAGTCCATCGAGCGCGGCGTCGCGGAGGGAACGATCAGTGCCGAAGGGGAGGACTGGGCGACAACGATCACGATGAACCAGCGGGGTGTCCGGCGCAGCCTGCTGGAGCGCTCCGGGTTTCGCGGACCGGACACGTTCCACGTGGTGCTGCTCGAGGAGATCCATCCCGGGCGGTTCGACAAGTTGGTCGAGTGGGACTTCCAGCGCGCCTCGGGGATCACGCCTCTTCCCGCAGCCCCTCCCGGTGGTCCGCCCCGGACCCACGACCGCCTGCGGTTCATGGAGCCACTGCGCGACCGCACGTGGGAGGCAGCCGACCATGGCGGCAAGCGAAACACGCCCGCCCTTGAGACCTCCATCGAGTGGGTTCCCTTCGCCGACGGCTATTGCATCCGCACGACCGCGCCATACCCGCACGGCGAACCCACCCACCTGCTGGACGCCTACCTGTACCACCACACAGGTACCGGAGCCGTTCGTTGCCTCGCGCTTGCGAACGGGGGCGGTGTCTTCGAAGGGGACGTGCACGAGCTTGGTGGCGGCGCGTTCCGGGTGGATCTGACAGGTTCCGACGGCGAACGCACCAGCCCGTTGAGCGTCGTCTTCGAAGTCGGGGCGGATGGCATGGTGCGCATGTCGACAGCAGCCTCGGTGGCGGCACCTGGTCCCGTGGTGATCGAGTGGAAATCGACCCCGGGGAGATAGGGGAGCACGCCGCAGCACGATCAGGTCTTGTCACCGTGCGAACTGACATTCCTCACCCCAGCTTCCGCAGCACCTCCACGCACTGCGCTCCGTAGCCACCACCAAAGAGGTTCAGGTGGTTGAGGAGATGGTAGAGCTTGTAGACCTCGACGCGGCGTTCCCAGCCCGGCGCGAGGGGCCACTCGGCGACGTAGGCGGCGTAGAGCTCGGGGGGGAAGCTCCCGTAGAGCACCATCATGCCGAGCTCGGCCTCTCGGTGGCCGTAGTAGGCCGCCGGGTCGATCAGCGCCGGCGCGCCACGGTCGTCGGGCAGGTGGTTGCCGGACCACAGGTCGCCATGCAGGAGCGCAAACGGCTCGTGCGGCTCGCCTATGATGTCGCCGAGCCGCTGCATCAGGCGCCCGAGGCGGTCCTCAAGTTCCTGCGTCGCGTGGCCGCGCTCGCGCACGAGCCGGAGCTGGTACCCAAGCCGCCGCTCGCGGAAGAACTCGACCCAGTCACTGCACCACGCGTTCGGCTGCGGGGTCGCGCCGCAGTAGTTGTCGTGCGCAAAGCCGGCCCGCGGCGAGGTTGACGCGCGGTGCAGCCGCGCCAGCCCGCGGCCCAGGTCCTCCGCATAGCGCGGCCAGGGAGGCGCGGACGCCAGGTGCTCCATGATGATGAAGTGCTCGCCGCCCGCGGAGCCCGTCGCGACGACCTCCGGCACGCGAAGCACCCGCGCGGCCCGGAGCGCGCGAAGACCCTCCGCCTCGCGCTCGAACATGTCCGCCGGCGCATCCGCGTTGGACTTCGCGAAGAACCGCCGCCCGTCGTCCGTCCTGACCACGCACGCAGAGTTGATGCAGCCACCGCCGAGCGGCGTGAAAATGCCCGACCGCGCCACGCGCCCCGTGACGCGCGAAATCGTGTGCAGCAGCGCCTCCTGCAAACGGTTCGCCACGAAAGAGAATCCCCCGCCTGTCTTTCGGACGGGCGGGGGATGGGAGTCACGGGGAAAGGCGGCGCGTCAGGGTCGGGTCGAGGCTTCCCACGCTGCCGAATCGCTCCAGTCCGTGATGCCGCTGATATGTGATGCCCATGGCCGAGTTGCCTCACTTCCCCGGCCAACCACCCTTGAACCTCGCCTTGAAGAACAACTCCGCCAGGCACGGCAGGAGCACTTCCTCGCCCGGTTGCACGGAGGCGCGCCCATCGCGGATCACCGCAGGCGCGGTCGCGAACATGATGTCGCGCCGCAGCTTCGCGGAGAGGCGCTTCTCCTCCTCCGGGTCGCGGAATCGCACGCCGCCCGCCATCGCCTCGCGCACGAGCCCGACCTCCGCATCGAGTGTCGCGTGATCGACCGGCGGGTGCGCATGGTCGACCACCCAGGTGCCATTCCGCACGGTTCCACGAAGCAGCAGCCATCCGGCGCCCCGCTTCCGGCCCGAGGATCGGTCCCCCGTGGCGAGTTCAACGCGGGCACCATCGGGCAGCGTGGCGAGCAGCGCCCCCACCGAGGACAACGCGCGTCCCTTCGCGGTGGGGGAGGATTCCCCGTCGAACTCCACGAGCCATCCGTCCGCCCCGATCCTAGTCGCCTCCACCAGTTCCCCCGCTGCCGACCAATCGGGCTCGAACCCCGCCGCGCCGGTGACACGCAACTCCGGATGCACCGGCCCAAGGAACGATCCAATCCAGTAGGCGCAGGCAATCTCCGGGACCGGCAGGCCCAAGGGCTCAGGGTCTACGGGTGCCGTCTTCGTCTCCCCCCACAGCCCGAATACGTCATGGCGGTAGCGGAGCCCGCGCTTCCGAGGCTCCTCTCGCCGCTCCGGAAGGCCGCGGACCTCTCGCGACACGATCGCATCGGGGCATCTCTTCGGCGGCTTGCTGCCCGCATCCGCCGGGAACCAACCGAGCTCGTTCAGCTTCGGCCGTGACGGAGCTTTTATCAGGGGCGAAAGCTGCACGATGAAGTCGAGGGCCGCTTCGTCCCCGGCGTGCCAGTCGCGCTCGCACCCAATCCAATCGGGCAACGGCTCACCCTTCCGCGTCGCCTCCCACCACGACTGCACATCGTCGTGCGGACTGGGCGGTGACGCGTTCGGACTCGCCACGAGCGTGTGCACCTCAACGAGGTAGTCGCCCGGGGGTACCTCGACCGTGCGCAGGTGGGGCGCCATGAACGCCGCCTCATCCCGGCCGTACATGATGTGCTCGGCACCGCCCGCAAGCACGAGGACCCCGTCCGGCACGCAGAGCTTCCACGCGAAGCCCCCCACCCTCGATGCGCGTTCCGCCTCCGTGAGGGCATCACGCACGATGACGCGCACGTTCAGGGGCGCGCCGCCGGTCAGTTCAATTGGGATCATCGTCCCCCGCAGAACCTCGCGTTTCCACTCCGAGGAATCGGGTATCGGGGACTGGGGCGACGCAAATGGACGCCCAAGGCGACCATTCAGGCTGCCGGAAGTGATCGACCAGCCATTTGCCTGGTTGGGGAGGTGCAAGTCGATGCGAAGCGTCGGGCGACTCATGGAGGGGAAGTTCCTCACGTAAATCAAAAGTGGCCGTCTTATACGGCACGGATCGTACGTCGTCAATCCTCTGGTAAATGCAAACCCTCCAGACCACCATCCCAGTCCTCCCCTTGCCCCCCGCGAGCCGCTGGGGGTCCCCTCTCTTCGTCGCACACGCTGGGAACCCGGTGGGATTCCGGGACTGACGCGCAGCGGTAAGCCGGTTTTGCGGCCCCCGTGGTGCCACTGGTCGGGATCGACCGGGAAGGCGGGGCCGGCGGGACGGCAAGTCCGAAGACCCGTGTGTGATTCCGCGGCCCGAACGGGCTCCGGGGACTCCATGCCCTCGCGAGAGGGGCACGGGACGGACGCCTTGGCTGGCCCCCTCCGGCGCGAACGCGCCTTCACCCTCATCGAGCTGCTGATCGTCGTCGCGATCGTTTCGATCCTCGCGGCAATAGGGATCGTGAACCTTCGGCTTGCGAGCGAACGCGCACTCAAGAGCGCCGACGCGGCGAACCTGCACACGATCGGCACCGCGCTCCAATCCTACTATGTGGACCACGGGACGCTGCCCCCCGCGGACCGCGAGGCCGGGCCCTTCCAGTCCCACCGCCGCGAGTTCACCGCCACCGGCAACGGCCCCGCCGCGGGCGGATCGTGGGACGGGCTGCCGTGGCTCCTCGTCGATCTCAAGTACGTGAGCGACTGGCGCACGATGTTCACGCCGAAGTATCTCCGCCTCTACGCCGGCGGCACGACCATCCGCGGGGGCCATCCCCGCTACCACAACTTCCGCTATGCCTACAACAGCGCCGGGCTCTCGAGCGGGGGCCACGCGGGCGGGGCGGGGAACGTCATGAGCGGGCGCGTCTGGATCGTGCGGAACCTCTGGGTTGCGGCGGAAAACGGCTGGTACGCCGCCTCAGCGCCGAACGCCCCGGCCGACTACCGCTACCCCTTCGGCGAAGGCGAACGCGAGGGGACGCTCGAGCACGCGCTCTTTTCCGACATGGCCGTGCGCACCGTCGAGGGCGGCACCAGCCGCGAGGCGGGGCGCGCGCGATGACGCAGCCCCTCCTTCCCGGCGACTTCTACATCGAGAATGGCCGCTACGTCTTCACCGCGCAGTACCACCTGCGCCGCGGGACGTGCTGCGGCAACGCGTGCCGGCACTGCCCATACGCGCACGCGAACGTCCCCGCCGGAAGGAAGGCGAAGCCCGCGGAGACGCCGAAGGGCGCGCCCCGCTGACCCTCCCGCGCACCCGTTCGAGTCGCGCTTGCGCCGTTGAGGCTCCCCGCGCCCGATTGCGTCCATGCACTCCATGACCGGCTTCGGGCGCGGCACCGCGGAGTCCCCCATAGGGCGCCTCTCCGCGGAACTGCGCACGCTGAACCATCGCTTCACCGAACTCTCGCTCCAGCTTCCCCCCGCCCTCGGCTTCCTTGACCAGCCCGCACGCCGACGCGTCGCCAGCGCTGTTCAACGCGGCAAGGTCACCCTGCTGGTGCGGTTCGAGCCCGGCCAGTCGGCCCCCGTCGGCGTCGCGCTCAACCGCCCGCTCCTGGACGAACTTGCCGCGCAGGCGCGCGCCATGCGCGATGGCGGGCCGATCATGCCGGAGGTGCTGATGCTCGCCCCTGGGGTCGTGTCCCCCTCCGCCGACCCCGCCGCTGAGGAGGGCATCCTCGCCCTCTTCGACGCCGCGTTCGATGCAGCTGCCGCCTCCCTGCGGGCAGACCGCGCCCGCGAGGGCGCCGTCCTTGCCGACGCATTCGCAGCCTCGTCCGCCCGCATGCAGGCCTCCGCCGAATCCATCGCCGCCGGCAGCACCCAGGTCGTCGCCCGCTACCGAGACAAGCTTCGCGCGCGCATCGAGGAATTGCTCGGCCCCGCCGCCGGACCCCCCGACCCGGGGCGCCTCGAACAGGAAATCGTGCTCTTCGCGGACAAGGCGGACATCTCCGAGGAAATCGTACGCCTCACCAGCCACCTCGACGAGCTGGCCAAGGTCATCGCCACTCTGGGCGCCCCCGTGGGCAGGCGGCTCGACTTTCTCTCCCAGGAAATCGGGCGCGAGGTGAACACCATCGGCAGCAAGTGCCGCGACCTCGACCTCACCCGCCACGTCCTCGACCTCAAGGCCGAGCTCGAGAGCCTCAAGGAACAAATCGCCAACGTGGAGTAACACCCTGCGCATTCTCCCGCTCATCTTGTCCACCATCCCACCCCGCATCCCCCGACCTTTTGACCTTCCGACCTTCCGACCTTTCCACTTTCGACTTTCCACTTTCGACTCACCTCCCCCCATGAACACCCCGCGCCCCGTGTCCCCGCAGGTCCTGATCGTCGATGACGAGGAGAACATCCGCTTCGTCCTGCGGCAGCTCATGGCGCAGGAGGGCGTCGCGGTCGCCGAGAGCGGCGACGGGGCCGATGCCGTCGCCAAGGTCGAGAAGCACCGCTATCCCGTCGTCATCATGGACGTGCGCATGCCAAGGATGGACGGCATGGCGGCCCTCCGCAGGATCCGCGAGATCGCACCGGAGACCGTCGTCCTCATCATCACGGCGCATGGCGCGGACAAGATGGCGATGGAGGCGATCCAGGCCGGTGCCTACGACTTCTTCACCAAGCCCTTCGACATGAACGAGGTCCGCGTCGTCCTCCGCCGCGCCCTCGAGAAGGTGCGCCTCCTCAACAAGCTCAGGGCCATGGAGGCCGAGCGCGACTCGACCGACCCGCGGCGCCAGTTCGACCGCATCGTCGGCCAAAGTTCCGCCATGCAGTCCGTCTTCGAGCTCCTCCGCCGCGTCGTCGACAACGACGTCAGCGTCCTCGTCACCGGCGAATCCGGCACCGGCAAGGAACTCGTCGCCGCCGCCATCCACCACAACAGCCCCCGCGCCAAGGGGCCCTTCATCAAGGTCAACACCGTCGCCATACCCGACGCCCTGCTCGAGTCCGAACTGTTCGGCCACGAACGAGGCTCCTTCACCGGCGCCGTCACCCAGAAGATCGGCAAGGTCGAGGCCGCCGACAAGGGCACGCTCTTCCTGGACGAGATCGGCGACA